>JBDSMR010000008.1:0-27342 GCA_039915735.1 Usitatibacter sp.
GCCGACGAGGCGATGGCGAAGGCGAAGGGCTGCACCGCCTGCCATGACGTGAAGAAGAAGATCGTGGGGCCCGCCTACGCCGACGTGGCGAAGAAGTACAAGGGCGACGCCAAGGCCGAGGAGACGATGGTCGCGAGCATCCTCAAAGGCAGCCAGGGCAAGTACGGGCCCATCCCGATGCCGGCGAACAAGGTCACCGAGGACGAGGCGAAGAAGCTCGCCGCCTGGATCCGCTCGCTGTAGCGGGGAACCGCGCGCCGCGTTCCAACCCCGCACGCTCCCACAGGCCAATCGCACCGCCCGACACTTCAAGGAAAATCGAATGAACGATCAGCAAGTACTTGCGGACGACCTGCCAGACGACGAGCCGGTCCCGGCCATCCAGCAGTTGCTCGACAACCCGTTCCTGCTGCTCTTCATCGGTATCGCGATGCCGACGGTGCTCTACATCGTCTGGGGCGTGATGGAGATCGTCAACATTCCGGTGGCGAAATGAGCGCGATCGACCCGCCGCCAAACCGGCTCTGGTGGAAGCAGCCCCTCGACCGCGTCGAGGGGGCGTGGATCGTCATCGCTTTCATCTGGTGCATGGTGATGTTCTTCATGATGCCGTACTGGCATATCTACGGTAAGCAGAACCTCGCCAACGAGGCCTACCGCTCCACGCCCGAGGCGTTCCAGAAGAAGACCGACGAGATGGTCCTCAAGCACAAGGTGCGCGAGGAGACCGATCTCAAGATCCCGGTGGTGCACCCGCCGGCGGGCAGCGACGTCTACCTCATCGCGCGCCTGTGGCAGTGGTGGCCGATGCTCGAACTCGAGTCCGGCAAGACCTACCGGCTGCACCTCATGTCCATGGACTGGCTGCACGGCTTTTCGCTGCAGCCGGAGAACATCAACATCCAGGTGCACCCCGGCTACGAGCACGTCCTCACGGTCACGCCCACCAATCCGGGCACCTACGCGATCGTGTGCAACGAGTACTGCGGCATCAACCATCACACGATGGTGAGCCGTCTCTACGTGGTCAAGTGAGGAGAGCCCAGTGGCCGTGAACCGCAATTTCCGCACCTGTCCCACCACCGGGCTCGTCTATCACGAGCCGGCCGAGATGCTCATGAAGGCCAACGCCGTCGCCGGCGTGGTTTTCCTCCTCGTCGGCGGGGTGCTCGCGCTGCTGATCGCGCTCACCCGCTGGCCCGCGGTGCACCTGCTGCCCGCCGACTGGTTCTACCTGATACTCACCGCGCACGGACTCGACATGCTCGTGTTCTGGATCATCTTCTTCGAGATCGCGGTGCTCTACTTCGCCGCCTCCACGCTGCTGAAATGCCGGCTTGCGACCCCGCGGGTCGCGTGGGCGGCGTTCGGGCTGATGGTGTTCGGCGCCCTCATGAACAACTTCGCCGTGTTCAAGGGCGACTCGAGCGTGATGTTCACGTCCTACGTGCCGATGCAGGCGCACTGGTCGTTCTACCTCTCGCTGATCCTGTTCGCGGTCGGCGCCCTCATCGCCTGCTTCGTCTTCTTCGGCACACTCGCCGTGGGCAAGGCCGAGCGGACCTACAACGGCTCGGTGCCGCTGGTGACCTTCGGCGCGATCACTGCCGCCATCATCGCGGTCTTCACCATCGCCTCGGGCGCCATCATCCTCATCCCGACGTTCCTCTGGTCCGTGGGCCTGATCGACCACATCGACTCGCTCATGTACAAGACGGTGTGGTGGGCCTTCGGGCACTCCTCGCAGCAGGTGAACGTCGCGGCGCACGTGTCGGTGTGGTACTTGATCGCGGCGATCGTGTTCGGGGCGAAACCGCTCTCCGAGCGCGTCTCGCGCGGCGCCTTCCTGCTCTACATCTTCTTCCTGCAGCTGGCGAGCGCGCACCACCTGCTGGCCGATCCGGGCGTCAGCTCGAACTGGAAGATCTTCAACACCAGCTACGCCATGTACCTGGCGGTGCTCGCCTCGATGGTGCACGGCCTCACCGTGCCGGGCGCGATCGAGGTGGCGCAGCGCGAGAAGGGATACGACCGGGGCCTGTTCGAATGGCTGCGCAAGGCGCCATGGGGGAACCCCGTGTTTTCCGGGATGTTCATCTCGCTCGTCGGGTTCGGCTTCCTCGGCGGCATCTCGGGCGTGATGATGGGAACTGAGCAGTTGAACCTCATCATCCACAACACGATCTACGTGCCGGGACACTTCCACGCCACGGTGGTGGTGGGGACGACACTCGCCTTCATGTCGCTTACCTACTTCCTCATCCCCACGCTCTTCCGGCGCGAGTTGATGTTCCCGAAGATGGCCGCGATGCAGACCTACCTCTTCGGCCTCGGCATGAGCGCCTTCGCGGTCTTCATGATGGGCGCCGGCACCCTCGGCATCCCGCGGCGCCACTGGGACATCACCTTCGCCGGCAACGCGCTCGCCTACGAGTGGCCCGGAACGGCGTACCTGATGCTGGGCCTGACCGCCATTGCGGGCGTGGCCGCGGTCGTCGGTGGCGCGATGTTCTGCATCATCGCCGTCGGTTCGATCTTCCTCGGCAAGCGCATCGTGGTTCCGGAAGCCAAGCGGGTGCCGGTGCTCGAGGGCATGGCCGCGCCTGCCGCCCCCGCGCCGGCGATTCCGGTTTCGCATGCGAACGTCGGGATCGGCGGGTTCGTGGCGCCGGGCACCTTCGCGCTCGCGCTGGTGTTCCTGGTCTCGTTCGTCCTCTACTACTTCGTCAACTGGAAATACCTGTCGACGGTGTGGCCGCTCAAGTGACGGCGATCGCTTCCCCGGGCAAGACGAGGCTCCTCATGGACCTCTTCAAGCTGCGCATCGGGTTCGCGATCGCCCTGACCGCGGCTGCCGGCGTCGCGGTGACACCGGGCACGGCGGGGACAGGGGCCGCGGTCGCGGTGGTGCTCGCGGTGCTCGTGGCTTCCGCGGCGGCGGGCGCCTTCAACCAGTTCGTCGAGGCCGACCTCGATCGCCGAATGGCGCGCACGCGCGCGCGGGCGTTCGCGAGCGGCCGTTTCACGCCCCACGGCGGGTGGCTCGCGCTGATCGGCGCGCTCGCCGGCGGCGCGACGATCGCGGCGGCGTGGCTCGCGAATCCGATGGCCGCGTTCTACACCTTCGCCGGCGCGTTCTTCTACGGGGTGGTCTACACCGTCTGGCTCAAGCGCCGCACCTGGATGAATATCGTGGTCGGTGGGCTTGCGGGCAGCTTCGCGGTGCTCGCGGGGGCTGCGGCGGTCTCGCCCGGGGCGGCCCTCGGCCCGCTGCCGCTCACTTTCGCCTGGATCCTCTTCCTCTGGACGCCGCCGCACTTCTGGAGCCTGGCGATCGTCTGCATCGACGACTACCGCAGCGCAGGCGTGCCGATGCTGCCCGTGGTCGCGGGAACGCCGCGCGCGGCGCGCGCGGTCTTCGCCGGTACGGTGCTGCTCGTGGCCTCGTCGCTCCTGCCGCTGGCCTTCGGCATGGGCCCGGTGTACGCTGTCGGCGCAGGTGCCGGCGGAGCACTCTTCCTGCGCGCGGCATTTGTCCTCGCGCGCAATCCCGGACGCGAGACTGCGCTCTCCAGTTTCCGCGCCTCCCTCGCGCAGCTCACGCTCCTGCTGGCCGCCGCGATCGCCGATCGACTGCTGTGACCGCCGCCGCACTCCTGCGCGCGACGGCGCTCGTCCTGTGCGGGGCACTTGCACTCGCGGCGCACGCGACGATCGAACCGCAGAGCGCGCTGGCGGCCAGCCGCGCGGCCATCGGCTCCCAGCCCCCGAACTTCGCTTTCACCGACACGAGCGGCAGGCGCGTGAGCCTCGCCGACTATCGCGGCAAGCCGCTGGTGGTGAGTTTCGTCTACACCGGGTGCTCGCAGGTGTGCCCGACGACCACGCGCGAACTCGCAAAGTCGGTGCGCGGGGCGCGTGCCGTGGTTGGCGCCGACGCCTTCAACATCGCCTCGATCGGCTTCAACATCCCGTCGGACAATCCGGTGTCGATGCGTGTCTTCGCGCGCCAGAACGCCATCGACGACGATCCGCGCTGGATGTTCCTGGTGCCCGATGCGGGCGCGCCCGAGCCCCTCGCGCGCGCTTTCGGCTTCGTCTTCGAGCCGGCCGCAGGCGGCTTCGAGCACCTGACGCAGGTGACGATCCTCGACGGGAACGGGCGTGTCTACGCGCAGCTTCCGGGCGAGTCGTTCGCGTTGCCGATGCTGGTGAACCCACTGCGCGCCCTCGCGCTCGGCGAGCCCGCGCCGGGTGGCGGATTCGCCGCTGTCGCCGAGCGGGTGCGCCTGCTGTGCACCGTCTACGACCCACTCAGCGGCAAGTACCGCCTCGACTACCGGCTCTTCATCGAGCTCGCGGTCGGCATCGGCGTCCTCAGCCTCATCCTCGGTTTCCTGGTGCGCGAGCACCGGCGCTCGCGCCGCCCATGCTGAGTCCGCGCGCGCTGGCCCAGGGTGCGTTCCTGAAGGTCGAGGGGCTCTTCAACCGCCTGTTCGGCGACCGCGTGAACCCGTTCTACCACCTGGGCGCGATCGCCTACTTCCAGCTCTGGATCGTGGTCGCAAGCGGCCTTTACCTCTACGCGTTCTTCGAGACCAGCGTCACGGGGGCCTACGCAAGCGTCGACGCGCTCAGCAAGACCCAGCCCTGGGCCGGGGGTCTCATGCGTTCGGTGCACCGCTACGCCTCCGACGGCATGGCGCTTGCGATGGTGCTGCACCTCGCGCGCCACTTCACGTTCGGCCACTACCGGGGCTTTCGCTGGTTCTCGTGGGTGAGCGGTGTGGCGCTGCTGTGGATGGTCTACATCTCGGGGATCAACGGATACATGCTGCCGTGGGATCGGCTGGCGCAGTTCGTGGTGGAGGCGAGCGCCGAATGGCTCGATGCGCTGCCGATGCTCAACGGCACGATGGCGAGGAACTTCCTCTACGAGGAGAGCGTGAACGACCGCCTGTTCTCGCTGCTCTCGTTCCTGCACATCGGTCTGCCGCTTGGCGTGCTCGCCTTGCTGTGGGTCCACACCCAGCGCGTGGCCAAGGCGCACACCATCCCGCCGCGACCGATCGTGGCGGGCGTGAGCGCGATGCTGCTGGTCCTTTCGGTGCTGCACCCCGCGACGAGCCACGCGCCCGCCGAGCTCGGCAGCGTGCCCGCGACGCTGGCGCTCGACTGGTTCTACCTGCCGGTGCTGCCGCTCGTTTATGAGTGGGGCATCAGGCCGACCTGGGCGCTGGTGGCCGGGCTCACGGGCGCGCTGCTGGTGGCGCCCTGGATCGGCCGGCGTTCGCGCGCGGCGGCGGAGTCGGCGGTCTCGGTGCATCCGGACGAGCGCATCGTGTCCGCGCGCCGCGGCGAGTCGCTCCTCGAGGCCGGCCTGCGCGACGGCCTGCCGATGCCGTTCGAGTGCCGCAATGGCGGTTGCGGCGTGTGCAAGGGCGACCTGCTGAGCGGGGAGGTGCGCCTGCGCCCCTACCAGGAAAGCGCGTTGAGCGCCGCGGAGATCGCCGCTGGCAAGACGCTTTTCTGCTGTGCGGAGCCGGTGGGCGACGTCGAGATCGCCTACGAGCCGGTAGCGGGCACGCCCCCCGCCGAGGCGCGCCGCTACGGCGCTCGCGTGGTCTCGATGCAGCGCCTCACCCCGGATGTGATGAAGCTGCAGCTGCACGTCGAGGAGGGCGGTGCGCTGCGCTGGCACGCCGGCCAGTACATCAACATCCTGCTCGAGGACGGGGTGAAGCGAAGCTTCTCCTTCGCCACGCGGCCGATGCCGGGAGCGGACATCGAGCTGCACGTGCGCCTCATCCCCGGCGGGCTCTTCACCACCCGCGTGTTCGAGAAGATGAAGGCCGGCGATCGGCTGCGTTTCGAGGGCCCGGTTGGCGCCTTTCACCTGCGCGAGGAAGGCACCAAGCCGATCATCTTCGTCGCCGGCTCGACCGGCTTCGCGCCGGTGAAGAGCATGCTCGAGCACGCGTTCGCCACCGGCATGAAGCGCCCGATGGTCCTGTACTGGGGCGTGCGCCGGCGCGCGGACCTCTACGCCGCGGAGCTCGCCGCCGGCTGGATGCTCGAACACGACAACTTCACCTTCATTCCGGTGCTCTCGGAGCCGCAGCCCTCGGACCAGTGGAGCGGACGCACCGGGCTCGTCCACGAGGCGATCCTCGCCGACTATCCCGACCTGTCCAGCCACCAGATCTACGCCTGCGGTTCGGTGAAGATGGTGGAGGCGGTGGCTCCCGCGCTCGCCACCCACGGGCTCTCCCCGGACGATTGCTTCTCCGACGCCTTCCGCCTCGCGCCGCGCATGCGCACGCCGGGCGCCGACGTCGTGCGCCTCGGGGGACGCGCATGAACCTGCGCTCGATCCTGCTGCAGGCCCCGGCCTATGTCGCGTTCGCGGCCTTCATCGGGTATTTCTCCGCCGCACCGCTCTATCACCACCTCGCCGCGGACCGCGCGGTGGTGAAGCTTTCCTTCAGCCACGCGGCCGAGCGGCGCGAGGAGTGCCACACGCGCACCGCCGAGGAGCTCGCGAAGCTGGCCCCCAACATGCGTGCGCCGCTCGACTGCCCGCGCGCCCGCGCCGACGTGCACGTGGAAGTGATGATGGACGGCGCGGTGATCTTCAGCGCCGTGGAACACGCGTCGGGATTGCGCCACGACCTGCCGGCGACGGTGTACCGCCGCCTTGAGGTCCCCGCGGGCCATCACGTGTTCCGCGCCCGGCTTGCCGACAACGCATCGGGCGAGTTCCGCCACGACGGCCAGATCGAGGTCGACCTCGCGCCGGGGCGAGTGTTGGTGATCGATTTCGTCGCATCGCGCGGCGGGTTCCGGTTCCGCAGCTGACATGGGCGGCATCGCAATCGGCGCGCGCATCAGGCGATGGGACGAAGCGATCGGCGCCGGGCTGGACGCGATCTTCCCGGCCGGAGCGAACCCCTGGCGCCACCTGGGCTCGCTTGCCTTCCTGCTCTTCGTGGTGTGCGCCGCGACTGGCGCTTATCTCTTCGCGGTGTTCGACACCAGCCTCGCCGGCGCTTACGACTCGGGCCGCGCGTTGGACTCGCAATTCCTCGGGCGCCTGGTGCGCGGGCTGCACCGCTACAGCGCCGATGCGTTCGCGGTCTTCACCGCGCTGCACCTGCTGCGCGAGGCCGCCCGCGGCCACTTCCGCGCGCATCGCGCCTGGTCATGGCTCTCGGGCGTGGTGCTGGTTCCCCTCGTCTGGGTGGCTGGCATCACCGGGTTCTGGCTCGCGTGGGACGAGCGCGCGCTCTACAGCGCTTCGGCCACCGCCGAATGGCTCGCGGCCTGGCCCTGGCGCCTCGCCCTCTTCGCGCGCAACTTCGCCACCCCGGAGTCGATGAACGACCGTTTCTTCTCGCTCGTGGTGTTCATGCACATCGGCGTGCCGCTTTTCGCGCTCGCCGCCACCTGGGCCCACTTCCAGCGGCTCTCCCACGTGCGCGCCTGGCCGCCGGCCGCGCTCGGCGTGCCGCTGATGGCGTCGCTTGCGATCCTGGCGCTCGCGCATCCGGTCGCGAGTCTCGGGCGCGCCGACGCGCTCGCGGCGCCCGCGACGCTCGCCATCGACTGGTTCTATTTCTTCCCCCATGCGCTTGCCGCGGCGTTTTCGCCTGCGGCGCTGTGGGTGGCAATCGGCGCGGGCTTCGCCGCGCTCTGCGCGATGCCCTGGGTCGGTCCGCGAAAGCGTCCGGTGGCGGCGCGCATGGACCTCGCCAACTGCAACGGCTGCGCGCGCTGCGCTGCCGACTGCCCGTTCGGCGCCGTGATCATGGTGCCGCGCAGCGACGGGCGAAACCATCCGCGCGAAGCGCAGGTGGTCCCGGACCTGTGCGCCTCCTGCGGGATCTGCGCGGGCGCGTGCCCTTCGGCGACGCCGTTTCGCCGCCGCACGGCGCTTGCGAGCGGCATCGACCTTCCGCAGCACACGGTGTCCGACTTGCGCGTCGAGCTCGACCGCGCGCTCGCTGCGAACGTCGGCGCGCCGATCGTGTTCGCCTGCACACCTGCCGGGCTTGCCGCAGGCGCGATCGCGGTGGAATGTGCTGCGATGGTTCCTCCGTCCTTCGTGCAATACGCCCTGCGCGGCGGGGCCGCGGGCGTGATCCTCGCCGGTTGCCGCGAGGGCGATTGCGAGCACCGCCTCGGAGATCGCTGGACGCGCGAGCGCTTCGCGGGCCTGCGCGAGCCCGCGCTGCGCGCCGCCGTGCCGCGCGAGCGCGTGCGGCTCGTGTTCCGCGGCTCCGACGCGGGGCCGCTGCGCGAGGCGTCGCTGGAGCTTGAAGAGTTGTCCGCCGAGGAGCGCCAATGAATGCCGATAGAGCCATGCTGGAGTTTCGTGCCCGCGGCGGCGCCGCTTCGAGGCCCGCCGACGATCTTGTTCGCGAGCGCGCGCATGCAGCAGCCGAGGGATTCGCATTAACCGTCCCGACGGACGGGCGGCGGACGCTGGCGATCGCGTGGCTGGGATTCGGGATCGTCGCGCTGGCGGCGTCCGGGATCTTTTCGCTGCTGCTGGTGGTTTCGCGCACCCCGGGGATGAAGGACCTGTTTCCGGTCGCGGACTTCTTCCGCGTGGCGCTGGTGGTGCACGTGGACCTGTCGGTGCTGGTGTGGTTTCTCTCCTTCGCGGCGATGCTGTGGAGCCTCGCGGGCGGGCGCCGCGCGCTCGCCGTGGGTTGGGTCGGCCTTGCGAGCGCCGCGGCTGGCGTGCTCGTCATGGCGGCGGCGCCTTTCGTGCAGCGCGCCACGCCGGTCATGGCGAACTACGTGCCGGTGCTTGACGGCACGGTGTTCATGGGCGGGCTTGCGACTTTCGCAATCGGGATCGCGATCGCCTGCGCGCGCGGCATGGCGGTGTACCTGCCGGTGGGCGCGCGCATCACCGGCGAGGGCGTGCAGCGCCTGGGGCTCAACGCATCGCTGGTCTCATGTGGCATCGCGGCCTTCGCGCTTGCGGCCTCCTTCGCGCAGCTCGACCGTTCGCTCGACGCGCGCACCTACTACGAGTTGCTTTTCTGGGGACCGGGCCATGTGCTGCAGTTCGCCTACACGCTGCTCATGCTGGTCGCGTGGTTGTGGCTCGCCTCGGCGGTTGGCGCGCGCCTGCCGCTCACGCCGCGCATCGCCGCGCTGCTGTTCGCCATCGCGCTCGCCTCGGTCTACGTGACGCCAATCATCTACCTCGCCCATCCGGTGGCCTCGATCGAGCACCCGAAGCTGCACACCTGGCTGATGCGCTTCGGCGGCACCCTCGTGGTCCCGCCCGTGGCGCTCGCCACGCTGTGGGGGGTGCTGCGCGCGCCGCGTGCGGAGGCCGCAGCGCGCCCGTTGCGCGCGAGCTTGCTCGCATCGCTCGCGCTCTTCGGCGCCGGCGGGCTCATCGGCTTCGGCATCGGCGGCGCCGACGTGCGCGTGCCGGCCCACTACCACGGCTGCATCGTCGGCGTGACGCTCGCGATGATGGGACTCACCTACCTGTTGCTGCCGCGCTTCGGCTTCGCCGCGCCCGCCTCGCGCCTTGCCGCGTGGCAGCCCTGGATTTACGGCGCCGGCCAGCTGCTGCACATCACGGGCCTCGTGATATCGGGCGGCTACGGCGTGCAACGCAAGGTGGCGGGCGCCGAGCAGGTCTTGCGCTCAGCCCCCGAGGTCTTCGGCATGGGCCTCATGGGCGCGGGCGGGCTGCTGGCGATCGCGGGCGGGCTGCTTTTCGTGGTTGTCGTGGCGCGCGCGGTGCGCGGCCGCGCGTGAACGCCGAGCGCACCTTTGCGGTCGCGGCGCCCTGGGGCGCGGGCCTCACCATCGTGATCCTCGCGATGAGCGTGCTGCTGCGCCTCGGAACCCGCATCGACGCGGGCGAGGCGGTCTCCATCCTTCCCTCGGGGCTCGAGGTGGGCGCGCGCATCGCGCACCGCGTGGCCGCGATGAGCGTGGGAATCCTTGCCGCCGCGGTGCTCGTCGCAGCGGCGCTGGCGCGTCCCGCTACCCGCTCGCGCCTCGTGGTGGCGACGAGCGTGGCCGCGCTCACGCTGGTGCTCGCCCTCATCGGGCGCTACACGCCCGGTTACCGCATCGATGCGGTGACGGTCGTCAATGTGACGGGGGGGCTCGCGTTGGTTGCCGCTTTCTGGTGGCTGCGCGCGACGCCGGCGAGCGCGGGACGAGCGGTCCACGCGCTCGCGGTTGCGGCACTCCTGGTGCTGCTCGCGCTCTCGGCCACCGGCGCGGCAGGCGCCGCCGCGGCGATGCGCGGCGCGCACGCCTTCGGAGCGCCGCACCTGGGCCTCGCGGCGATCTTCGCGCTGCTCGCCTGCGTGATCGTCTGGCGCGCGCGGCGGCGGGCCGCGTTCGCCGTGCTGGCGCTGGCGCTGCTGCAGCTCGTGCTCGGCCTCGCCATGCTCAGCGTGCCCGACGCAGGAAGCCTGGTGCTCGGATGGGCCCACGCGATGTTGGCCTGTGCGCTCGCGCTGCCACTGGTGAGCCTCGCGCGCCCGACCGCGTGAGTCAGCCGGGCCGGCCGTCGGCGCGCGCTCTCCAGTAATAGGGAAGATAGCGCCACGTCCACGCCGCGAAGCACGCGAGCCAGAGGCCTGCTGCGAGCAGCAGCAGCGAGCCGTAGGCGGTGAGGAAGATGTCGGCGGACACGCGCGCCAGTGCGGCGGCCTGCAGCACGAGGAAGACGACCCACGTGAGGCGATCGGCGGCGACCGTGTGCCCTGAGTGCCCGCGGCTCACGCGGCTCACCAACGCGAGCGCGAGCGAGGTGAGGAACCCGGTGGTGAGCGCGTGCACGGGCGCGAGGCCGAGCGCGTGCACGCCGGCGAGGAGCAGCGCCGACTGCAGTGCGTGCAGCAGCCACGCCGCGCCCATCCATGCGAAGCCCACGTGCAGCATCGCCAGCATCCGGTTGGAGAAGCTGCGCGCGAAGCCCCAGCGCCACGCGAGGTAGACGGCGAGGGCGCCGGCGGGCGCGTCCACGATCCAGGTCCACGCCCCGAGCCCGGCCGCGGCCAGCGCGCCGTGGACGACCGCGCCGCCCGCGAGGATCGCGAGCGTCCATCCCGGGCGCCACGGCATGACGTAGGGCGCCACGCTCGCGGTGAAGAACGGGATCATGCGGTGACTCACGGTGGCGAAGAGCGGCACCAGGAATCCCCAGAGCCCGGCGGCTTCCATGAAGCGCGCCGCGACCGGTGAGCCGGTGATCAGCCACAGCCGCGCCGCGGTCACGCCCGCGAGCCCCACGGCAAGCGCGCAGGCCACGGTGATCGGGTGCAACCGGTCCTCGGCCGGGCTCGCGACGATCCAGCCGACGAACTGTGCGATCAGCCAGGTCCACGCGAACAGCGTCACCAGCAGCACGGCGGCGGCAGCGCCCGCCCCGGCATGGATGGCGGGCAGCATCAGCCACGCGCTCGCGACCGCGAGTATCGCGGGCGCGGCATAGGCCGCGCGCTTTGGCGCCGCACACGCGAGCCAGCGCGGCCCGGCGGTGTAGAGGAAGCCGAAGATGAAAAGCGGGAAGAAGCCGTAGATCATCAGGAAGGCGTGCACGCGCGCCGGTTCGAGTCCCGCCGGAAGCTCCAGTGCCGCGCCGCTGGCTCGGCACGCGAGCGTGATCACCCACCAGGTGCTCACCATGAGGATCTGTACCGCGGCGCCGAAGAAAAAGACGCGGTGCGGCGCGTCGAGCAGGCGCCGCACTGCCTTCATGGCGCGGCAGCCGGCGTTGTCCCCGTCAGCAGATACTCCATCAGCTCGGCCACGGGGCGGATCGCCGCGCCGAAGGGCAGGGGCTCCGAGCCGCGAAAGAAGAGCCCCTTCTTCACGTCGCCGCGCAGCGCGTCACCCAGGCGCGTGGCGATGCAGAACTGGCCCGCGGCGGCGATGCCATCGCGCAAGCCGCACACGGTGAGGCATTGCAGCCCCGGCACGCAGCGGCGCGGGTCGGCCTTGGCGTGGGACTGCAGCGCCTTCTCGCGCTTCAGGTAGTTGCGCAGCCACGGAGTGGCCACGGCGCGCGCCGGCAGCCCCGCCACGCTCATGAAGGTGACGATGTCTTCGGGGCGCGCCTCGGCGAGCACGCGCTTGAACTCGGGGTGCGCGTCGCCTTCAGACGAGACGGCGAAGGCGGTGCCGAGCTGCGCGGCACTGGCGCCGAGCGCAATCAGCTCGCGCACGCACTCGTGGCTGCTGATCCCCCCGGCCACGATGAGCGGCACCGCGGCACGCTCGATGCCCAGCTGCGCGTAGATCTCGAACACCGATTCAAGCACGCGCACGAAATCGAAGCGCGCGTCGTGCTCCTCGCCCAGGCGCGGCGCGCCGAGGTGCCCGCCGGCGAACCCCGGATGCTCGATCACGATGGCGTCGGGCAATCGGCCGCCGCGCATCCACTTGCGCAGCACGATGGAGACGCCGCGCGCTTCCGACAGGATCGGCACCAGCGCGACGTCCGGGAAATCGCGTGCGAGCGCCGGCAGGTCGATCGGCAGCCCCGCGCCCATGACGATCGCGTGCGCGCCGGACTCGCACGCCTGGCGCACATAGGACGCGTGCGCGTTCACCGCCTTCATCACGTTGACCGCGATCGCGCCGCGCCCTTCGGAGAGCGCGAGCGCCGCGCGCACCTCGCGGTCGAGGGCCTCGAGGTTGTCGGCATCGAGGCGCTCGCGGTTGGTCACGCCCTTGCTGCGTGCGAGGAGATCGGGGTGCAGCTGGCGCAGGTCCACGCTCGAGATCGTGCCCATGCCGCCGCGCCGCGCGACGCTGCCGGCGAGGCGATGGGCGGAGACGCCGATGCCCATGCCGCCCTGGACGATCGGCAACAGCTCGCGGCCGCGCAGCGACCAGTTGGGTAGCGGAGGATTCACACACCGAATCTTGGGCGGAGGCGCGCGCGCACGCACCCCATTTCCGCGAAATTCCTGATCCAGATCAATAGCGGCGTGGGGTGGCGGCGCAACCTTCACCGAAAATCACCCTGTCACCCAAACGAAACGAGCCATGAAGACCTTCAGCATCACCAACCGCATCGACGCGGTCACCGGAATTCCCGAACGCTACCGCTCCGCCCACCTTCCCGCCCCGCGCGCCGTCAAGATCGAGCTGACATCGCAGTGCAACTACCGTTGCGGCTTCTGCGCGCACCGGCTGCGGATGAAGGACCGTGGCGAGATGGACCGCGGGTTCTACGAGCGTGTCGTGGGTGAGATGGTCGACGCCGGCGTCGAGGAGCTCGGCATGTTCTATATCGGCGAGTCGTTCATGTGTGATTGGCTGCCGGAGGCGATTGCGTTCGCCAAGGAGCGCGGCATCCGCTACGTCTTCCTCACCACCAATGGCTCGCTCGCCACGCCGTCGCGCGTGGACGCGTGCATGAAGGCGGGCCTGGACTCGCTCAAGTTCTCGATGAACAACGCCGACGAGGAGCAGTTCGAGAAGATCGCAGCGGTCAAGCGCAAGCTGTTCCGCGACTCGATCGCCAACCTCAAGATGGCGCGCACGGTGCGCGAGGCCGGCGGCTACAAGTGCGGTATCTACGCCTCCAGCATCCAGTACGACGGCGAGCAGCAGGAGCACATGCAGGCCCTGGTCGACGAGCTGCGCCCGTTCGTCGACGAGCACTACTGGCTGCCGCTGTACTCGATGGGCAGCCTCACCACCCAGCGCGAGGAAGAGCTCGGCTACCGGCCGATCGCCGGCAACCAGGGGCGCCTCGGGGCGCTGCGCGACCCGCTGCCCTGCTGGTCGGTGTTCACCGAGGGCCACATCACCCACGAGGGCAAGCTGTCCGCGTGCTGCTTCGACGCGGGCGACAAGTGGGTGATGGCAGACCTGAACCGCTCGAGCTTCATGGACGGCTGGAACAGCGAACCGTTCGTGGCGCTGCGCGCGGCGCACCTTCGCAAGGACGTCTCCGGGACCATCTGCGAATCCTGCGTCGCCTACCAGTAGCGACGGACCTCCTGGAAGGGCGGAGGGGCTAGGCCGTGGGGCGGTGCACGCGGCGTCGCTGCGCCATGTGCGCGCCAATGACCACCACCGAAGTGGCCCCGAGGACGCGCTGCGCCAACGGCAGCACTTCGTTTTCCTCGATCGCGATATGGCGCTCGTAGGCCTGGCGGAATTCGGCGGCCTGCGACGCAGTGAGGCTGCGACTGCCGACTGCGGCGAGCAGCACCAGCTGGCGGCGCATGTCCCGCCAGAGCTCGCCGAGGCGCACGTGGTCGGCGCTCAGGCGCGCCACCAGCGAGCGCGTGGTCTCGAGATCCTCGCGCGGCACGCTCGCGATCAGGGCCGGGAAAAGGTCTTGCTCCTCGTCGCAGTGGTGCGCATCGGCTGCGGTGTCGAAGAAGCGCACCACCGAATGGGCCGCCTCGCGAATCTCGGCGTCGGGCAGGCGAGTCACGAGCTGCGCGGCGATCCACTCGACGAGCAGGCAGCGCGCCTGGATGCGTTCATGGCAGCCCCCGAGCATCTCGAGGGGCTGGTCGAAACCGGCGATGGGAGGGGGGAAGGAGAGGTCCATGGGCCAATGCTGCGCCGCTCGCCGGCGGTGGCCTTGACCCAGTTCAAGCTTTCAGGCGACGCCTACCGGCACACCAGCACGGGTGTCTTCGAGTGGGTGAGGACTTTCTGGGTCTCGCTGCCGAGCAGCACGCCCACCAGGCCCCGGCGACCGTGCGAGGCCATGACGATGAGGTCGCATTTGCGCTTGCCCGCCGCCTTCACGATCACTTCCCAGGGTGCGGCGTGGAATTCGGTGATGCCCTCGACCTTGACGCCGGCGCCGATGGCGAGCTTCGCCTTGGCGATCGCGCTGTCGGCCACGGTGCGCATCCGCTGCTCGTAGCCGCGCGCGGAGTAGGCCGGGTAGAAGGCCACCGCCTCGGTCTCCATCGGCGGGCTGAACGGCGCCATCACGTAGAGGACGGTGACGCGGGCCTTCAGCGCGCGCGCCAGCTCGGCGGCCGCCTTCAGCGCCTTGGTCGACAGCTTCGAGCCGTCGGTGGGAACCAGGATGTGCTTGTACATCGCGTTTCTCCTTGGGAGTCGTTGCGGGTCTGTCAGTCCGGGCTGCGGTTCATCATCGAGCGCAGGCCGGGGATGTCGAGGATGCAGATGTGTTTCTGCTGCACCGTGATGAGGCCCTCGTCCTGGAAGCGTGAGAAGAGGCGGCTCACGGTCTCGAGGGAGAGGCCGATGTAGCTGCCGATCTCGTCGCGCGTCATGCGCAGGTGGAACTCGTCGCAGGCGTAGCCGCGCGCCACGAAGCGCTGTGACAGGTTGAGCAGGAAGGCGGCAAGGCGCTCCTCGGCGCGCATGGTGCCGAGCAGCATCATCACGCCCTGGTCGCGCACCAACTCGCGGCTCATGACCTTCTGCAGCTGGCGCTGCAGGTCGGGGCTTTCCAGGTGCGAGTAGGGGATCACGCAGACGTCGCTGTCCTCGAGGGCGATCACGTCGGCGGTGTGCGAATCGGTGCCGATGCCGTCCAGGCCGAGGACTTCGCCGGCCATGTGGAAGCCGGTGACCTGGTCGCGCCCGTCTTCGAGCACCACGCGGCTCTTGAAGAAGCCGCTGCGTACCGCGTAGAGGGACTCGAAGCAGCTGCCGAGGCGATAGAGCGATTCGCCGCGCTTGATGCGCTTGCGCGTGTAGACCACCTCGTCGAGCAGCGCCATTTCGGGCTGCGGCATGCCGCAGGGCAGGCAGACTTCCCGCAGGTTGCAGTTGCCGCAGCGGGTGTTCACCGCCGAGACCCGCGCGGCCCCCACCCTGGATTCGACCTCGCGTCTGACCGGCGCGTTTCGCGGCGGAACCTGGTTCGGCATGGCCTTGAGGGAGGCTGCGTTAACGGTCTGCGTGCGAGTGGAGTTCATGGGTTGCATTGTCCGCAGCCGCGTTCCCGGGGCCCATCGGCGGCGGATGATTGCCGCCTCGGCGCAAAGCCCAGAAAACGCCTAGGAATATTCCTAGATGAAGCTGGGATTGCCGTGCATCAATGCTGCGGGTCGCGTTCTCCCCGACACTGCTGGATTCCAAGAAATGGGCAGACATGCCGACGTTGCACGCCACCTGGGCCCTTGGCTTCCGTCCCTTCTACCTGCTGGCAAGCGGCTTTGCCGCGCTGTCAATACCGCTCTGGGCGTTGCAGGTCGCCGGCGTGCTGCCGTTCGGCTACCTCACGATTCCCGCTTGGCACGGCCACGAGATGCTCGCGGGCTTCGCGCTTGCGGTGGTGGCCGGTTTCCTCTTCACCGCGGTGCCGAACTGGACCGGCAAGCCCACGCCGAAAGGGCGCGCACTCGCGGCCATCGCGCTGCTGTGGCTCGCCGCCCGCCTGCTGATGCTGGGGCCGTGGCCCGTCGCCGCCGCCGTGGCGAACGTTCTCTTCCCGGTAGCCGTTGCCGTCGGCATCGGCATTCCCCTGGCGCAATCGCGCAACCGGCGCAACTACTTCTTCGTGGTCATGCTGCTGCTGCTAGCGGTTGCGATCCTGGCCGTGCACCTCGCCCTGCGCGGCGTGATCGACTGGCCCGCGCGAGCGAGCCTGCAGGTGGGGCTCGACATCGTCCTCTTCATCATCGCGGTGGTGGGCGGGCGCGTGATCCCGATGTTCACCAACAACGGCGTGCCCGGGGCGCAGGCCACCCGCACGCCGTGGGTGGAGCGGCTCTCGCTCGGCGGCGTCCTCGCGCTGCTGGCCGCGGATGTCGTGGCGATCCAGGGCCCGGCCCTGGCTGTGCTTTTGGTGGCAGTGGGCATCGCGCACGCGGCGCGGCTCGCGTTGTGGCACCCCGCACGCGCCCTGCGGGCCCCGCTGGTCTGGGTGCTGCACGCGGCCTACGCCTGGATTCCCATCCACCTGGCGCTGCGAGCCGCCGCGGCCCTCGGCTGGGTGAGCGACACGGCCGCGATCCACGCGTTGACGGTGGGGGTCATCGGGGCGATGACCCTGGGCATGATGACGCGCACCGCCCGCGGGCATTCGGGCCTGCCGCTGCAGGCGGGTAAAGCGGAGGTCGCGGCGTACGCGCTGGTGCTGGTGGCCGCAGTGGTACGGGTGTTCGGGCCGATGCTGCCCGGTACCTATGCAGCCTCGATCGCGCTCTCGTCGGTGTGCTGGTCGGCGGCCTTCGCTATCTATTTCGTGCGCTATTGGCCGATGCTCACGCGTCCGCGGCTGGACGGACGTCCCGGCTGAGGGGGTGACCCTCCATTTGGCCGGGAGCGGCGGCGCTGCTGTTTGATGCAGATCAACCGATGACGCGCGCATCCGCCTAGATTCTCACCATGAAGATCGCGCGGCTCTACACCAGGAAGATCCTGGCCACCACGCGTTCGGCGGCTATCGCCGAAGCGGCCGCTGCGATGCGCCACTTCCAGGTCGGCTCGCTGCTCGTGATGGAGGACCCTCCCGCAACGGGCAAGCCGGTGGGCATTGTCACTGACCGCGACCTCGCGCTGCAGGGTTTTGCATCGGAATCCTCGACGGTGGGCTCGGTGATGACCCCGGTGATGGTGACGGTGTCCGAGACCGCGGACATCCACGAGGCGCTGGAGCTCATGCGCGCGCACGGCGTTCGCCGGCTGCTGGTGACCGGAGCCGACGGAAAATTCACCGGAATCCTCTCGATCGACGATCTCATCGACGGGCTCTCGGCCGACCTCGCCGCAGCCTCGGCCGTGCTCAAGGGTGAGATCCGGGGTGATGCGGCCGGCCTCGGGAACGTGAAGATCGGCGGCTAGCGGCGCAATGGAGGCCGCGCCGCGATTCCAGTACACCGGCGACATCTCGCTTGCCCCGCTCGTCACGCGGGCGCTGCATCGCGTGGTGGACCCGGAGATGGCGATCGACGTGGTGGAGCTCGGCCTCGTCTACGGCGTCGATGCCGCTGCGGGCGTGATCGGCGTACGCATCACCATGACCTCGGCCGCCTGTCCGGTGACGGAGCTGATCGTCGATGAGGTCGAGCGCGAGCTGGTGCGTGAATTCGGCGAGACCACCCGGGTCGAGGTCGTGGTGGTATGGGAGCCACCGTGGGATCCCGAGATGATGAGCGATAGCGCACGCACGGCGCTCGGCTGGGACTGATCGGTGCGCGCGGGCCGCCTGGCACTCGTGGCGCTCGCGGCCGCCTCGTTGCTGGCGGGTATCGCCGGCGGATTGATGCGTCTGGGCGTCCCGCTCACGGTTCCCGGGGCCGCCGCCTCCCACGCCGCACTCATGGTGGGCGGTTTCCTCGGCACCGTGATCAGCCTCGAACGCGCGGTGGCCATGGGTGTGCCTCTTGCATACGGTGCGCCGCTCGCCTCCGGCCTCGCGGGCGTGCTCACCCTCGCGGGATTGCCGCTCGCCGCGACGCCCCTCGCGCTCCTCGCGCCGGCCCTGCTCTTCGCCGTCAGTGTGGCGATCGTGCGCCGGCAGCGCGCGCTGCACACCGTGCTCCTCGCCGCGGCGGCAGTTGCGTGGGGTATCGGCAACACGCTGCTGGTGGGCGGCTTTGCGCACCTCGCGCCCGCCTGGTGGTTCACCTTCCTCGTGCTCACCATTGCCGCCGAGCGCCTCGAGATGACGCGGCTCATGAAGCGGCGCGCGCTCGCACGGCCGTTGTTCCTCGGCATCGTGGCGGTGCTGGTGGGAGGGGCCGCGCTCCCGGCCTTCGCGCCCTCCGCGGGCGCCGCCGCTTTCGGCCTTGCGCTGGTCGCACTGGCAGGCTGGCTCGCCGTGTTCGACATCGCGCGCCGCACGGTGCGCGCCAGCAGTTATCCGCGCTACGCGGCGATCGCGCTCCTCGCCGGATACGGCTGGCTCGCGGTCGGGGGCATGGCCTGGGCCGCGGCGCCCTTCGTGCAGGCACCACTGCGCGATGCGGCGCTGCATTCGCTCGGATTGGGCTTCGTCTTCTCGATGATCTTCGCCCATGCGCCGATCATCGTGCCGGTGGTGGCCCGCGTGCGCCTCACCTTCACGCCGGCGTTCTACGTGCCGCTGGCGCTGCTTCACGCTTCGCTGCTGGTGCGATTGGTGGCCGGCTTCGGTGACCCACGTTGGCGGCTGGCCGGCGGCCTGCTGAACGCCGCCGCAGTCGCCGTGTTCGCGGTCACGCTGGCCGTGGCATTGGCGCGGGAGGCGCGGGTTGTAACCCGCGAATGACCGCCCGACGGGATGTGGGGCGGGAATCGTCGGGTGAACCTTGCGCCGGATCAAGCCGGCCGCGAGATTTGCCGTCACCCTCAAGGTTGGGGACCAACGCATGGACATTTCCTGTGACCTCCCGTCACGCGTCGTCGCAACGCGCCCCGCCCCCAGAGGATCAGTAATGGCAACGCCCAGGCAAGAGAATTCCGCAGGCGCCGGCAGCCTGGAGGATGCGAGCGCGTCACGCTACCCGCGCAGCCTGATCGAGGCGAGCCTCGATCCCCTGTTCGTGATCAGCGTGGAGGGACGGATCACCGACGTCAACGCGGCCGCGATCGAGGTGACGGGCGTGGCGCGTGATGCCCTGGTCGGCACCGACTTCGCAAGCTGCTTCACCGAGCCGCCCAAGGCACGCAGCTGCTGCCACGAGGCCTTCGACAAGGGCTTCGTCTTCAACTGCCCGCTCACCATCGGCCATCGCGACAGCCGGCTCACCGATGTGATCTGCAACCTTTTGGTCTATCTCGATGCGGGCGGCAAGGTGCTGGGCGCGTTCGCCGCCGCGCGCGACGTGAGCCTGCACCTCTTCGCGGACGTGACCGATGCCCGGCGCCGCGAGGCCGCCTCGCGGGCGCATACGGCGCGTGCCATCGCCCAGGCCTCGGCGCTCGACCTCCTCAACGCGTCGCCGGCACAGGCGCGCGGCGAAGTCGAGGCGTTTGCCGGCGAGATCACCGAGACAGTCTCGGCGACATGCGGGGTCGCACGCGCGAATGTGTGGTTGTTCAACACCGGCGAGACCGAACTGCGCTGCATCGATCATTTTGACGCGGCCGCTCGCCTGCATGATTCGGGGATGGTCCTCGGCGAGGCGCATTTCGGCAACGAGTTCCGGGCGCTGAAGGCGGCAGGGTTCGTGGCCGCCGATGATGCGATGACCGATCCCCGGACCGCGGGATACGTCGAGGCCTACCTGCGCCCCAACGCGATCGCCTCGATGCTCGACATCGTGATTTCGGTGTCGGGGCAGCGCGTCGGCCTGTTGTGCCTGGAGCACGTGGGTCGCATTCGCCATTGGGAGGTCGATGAGATCGGCTTCGCGTCGCGCGTCGGCGATGCGTTTGCGCTCGCCATCTCCAACCGCGCCAGGTGGGTTACGGAGGAGGCATTGCGCGCGAGCGAATTGCAGCTGCGCACCATGTTCGAGAGGGCGCTCGCAAGCGAAGAAAGATACCGCGAACTGTCCTCGATCGACGCGCTGACCGGGATCGCGAATCGCCGCACTTTCGATACCGCCCTGGCGCTGGAGTGGGCGCGGGCATTGCGCGAACGCCAGCCCATTTCGCTCATCATGGCGGACATCGATCATTTCAAGCTCTACAACGACCGCTACGGCCATCCCGCGGGAGACATTTGCCTGCAACAGGTGAGCCGTGCGATCGACAGTTGCACGAACCGCGCCGGTGACCTTGCCGCTCGTTACGGCGGGGAGGAATTCGCCGTCATATTGCCCAGCACCGATGCAGCTGCCGCCGCCGTCGTTGCGGAGAGGATTCGCGCTGCTGTCGCCGCACTCGGGCTCGCGCACGAAACTTCCAGTGTGGCGGCATTCGTTACCATCAGCGTGGGTCTCGCGACGATGACGCCGCAACAGGCTGGACAGGGTTCGTCCTTGACCGCCGCTGCCGACCGCGCCCTGTATCGAGCAAAGGATTCAGGCCGCAATTGTGTCGTGACGGAAACCCTGGCGCCCGATCCGATTGGAGCATGAGCCCAGCCGGGATTGTCGCGACGCGATTGGGCATCATCGCTGGCTGACTTGCGCCGACGAGTCGCGGCGGCAGGACCTGCGCTTCGAGCTGCTGAAGATCGACGGGGCCGAATGGTGGCGATGGCGCGCGGCGCCCTGGAGGAGCGGGTCAAGGCGATCCAGAAGGTCGCCCGCTCCCTCGGCGTCCAGACAGTGGCCGAATGCGTCGAGACCGAGCAATGCATCCACTACGCGTTGGTGCGATTGTCGGCGAGTGTTATAACCCGTCAATGACCAACCGCCAGCCTCCCGCACTGTTGCTCGCGGCGACCTCGCAGGAATTGCGGCGCCATGCGCCGTTCGACTCGATGGCCCCGGTCGAACTCGACCTGCTCGCCTCGCGGCTGCGGGTGCGCTACTTCGCGCGTGGCGAGGTGCTCCTCGGGCCCGATAGCGGCCCGGCCACGGAGCTTTTCATCATCCAGCGCGGCGAGGTGCGCGGCCGCTCCACGGATCCTTCCCATGTCGACGCCGTGACCCTGCTGGAGGGCGAGATCTTCCCGGTGGGAGCGCTGATCGCGCGGCGCGCCACGACGCTCGAATACACCGCTGTTGCCGACACGTTTGTCTATGTGCTTGGAGAGGCGCGGTTTGTGGAGGTGATGGCGGCGAGCCGTGAGTTCCACGCCTTCTGCACCCGGCGCCTCGCGCACCTGCTCGAGCGATCGGCGAGCGCGGTCCGGGAGTCGTTTGCGGGTCGCGCGTCGGCCGAGCTCGGCATGGAGACCACGCTGGCGCAGGTGGTGCGCAATGCCCCGGTCACGCTGCCCTCGACGGCTTCGGTGCGCGCGGTGCTCGAATGCCTTCGCGACCGGCGCATCGGCTCGGTCGTGCTCACCAGCCAGGCCGGGCAGCCCGAGGGAATCTTCACGCGTACCGACGTGCTGGACCGCGTGGCGCTCGGCGGTGGCGACCTCGGTGCGCCGGTCTCCGGAGTGATGACCCGCGCGCCGGTTTCGCTGCCGGCAGCGTCGACGGTTGCCCACGCCGCCGAGACCATGGCGCGCCTGGGCATCCGCCATCTGCTGGTCGAGGACGAAGGCCGGCTCGCGGGCGTGATCTCGGAGCGCGACCTGTTCGCGCTGCAACGCCGCTCGGTGCAGGGGTTGCGCAAGGAGATCGCGCGCGCCGATTCGCCGCACTGGCTCGCGCACGCGGCGCGCGCGGCGCGCGGCATCGCCGGCTCGCTCCTCGCGCAGGGCATCGCGGCCGAGCCGCTGATGCAACTCGTGACGGCGCTGAACGACGCCATCGTCGAGCGCGCGGTTGCGCTCGCCGCCCCGCGCCATGGCGTTTCGGTCGACGAGTTCTGCTGGCTCGGGCTAGGCAGCGAGGGACGCCGCGAGCAGACGCTCGCCACCGACCAGGACAACGCGATCGTGTTCGCCGACACGGCGCCCGCGGGCTCGCGCGAACGGCTGCTTGCTTTCGCCACGGAGGTGAACGACACGCTCGCCGCTTGTGGCTTCCCGCTGTGCCGGGGCAACATCATGGCGCGCAACCCCCAGTGGTGCCTGCCGCTTGCGGAGTGGACGCGGCTCTTCGATTCATGGATGCGCAACACGCAGCCCGAGGCGTTGCTCAACGCCGCGATCTTCTTCGACCTGCGCCCGCTTGCCGGTCACGCCCCCCTGGGCGAGGCGCTGCGGGCCTTCGTGCGCGAACACGGCGGCAGCCGTCCGGCCTTTCTTCGGCAGATGGCGACCAATGCCCTGCAGGTTCGCCCACCCGTGGGCCTGCTCGAGGAAGTGCTGGCCGGCGGCGAGCCGCTCGATCTCAAGATGCACGCCACGCGCCCCTTCGTCGACTGCGCGCGCATCCTGGTGCTCGCCGCCGGCGGCGAGGCTACCGCCACCGCCGCGCGCCTGCGTGAAGCCGGGCCGGTGGTGCGCATGGATCCGCGGGAAGTGGAGGCCTGCGTGCAGGCATTCCACTTCGTGCAGATGCTGCGGCTGCGCCGCCAGGAGGAGGGCGGCATCGAACTGGAGCATCCCAACCGCATCGACCTCGCCGCGCTCAACCCGCTCGACCGGCGCATCCTGCGCGAGGCGCTGCGGCAGGCACGCAAGCTGCAGAATCGAGTGGCCCTGGACTACAACCTCTGATGGCGCCATGGTTCTGGCAGCGCCTGCGTCCCGGCCTCGATCCCGCGCTGGCCGAGCGAGTGCGGCGGTGGCGCGCGCTGCCCGAGCCCGAGGGCTCGCGGCCGCCCTCGACGGGCCGCTGGGTGGTGCTGGACGTGGAGTCCTCGGGCCTCGATGCGAGCCGCGACGCGCTGATCTCCGTGGGCGCGGTGGCGGTGAGCGGCGGCGATGTCGATATCGCCGATTCGTTCGAGGTGGTGCTGCGCCAGCCCGCCCCGAGCACCCATGCCAACATCGAGGTGCACGGCATCGGCGGCGTGGAGCAGGCCGGGGGAGCCGCGCCCGCGCATGCGCTGGTCGCGGTACTCGAGTTCATCGGCAAGGACCCGCTGGTCGCCTTCCATGCACCTTTCGATGCCCGCATGCTCCAGCGCGCGTTCCACCAGCACCTCGGCATGACGTTGCGCCGGCCGTGGCTCGACCTGGCCGAGCTTGCTCCGCTCGCCTGGCCTGGGCGCGTGCCGCCCCGCTCGGGCCTCGACGGATGGCTGCAGGCGCTGGCGATTCCCATGGCCTTCCGCCATCGCGCCGTCGTCGATTGCCTGGCGACCGCGCAACTGCTCGTGGCGGTGCAGCACGAGGCGCCGCGCCTCGGCGTGCGCACGGCGCGCGCCTTGCAGGCACTGGCCGGGCAACGCCGCTGGGCCTAGGGAAGCTCTGATTTATTCCCGATTCCTCGGGGAACGCCGATTTCCGCCGATGCCACGCCGATGGCCGCCGATAAAAGCTTGAGTGTTTCGTGTTATCCGAGCCTGGGCACGAAACTCATGCAATTCTTGTTGGTTCGCGAGGTGCATCGGCGGCAATCGGCGTGGCATCGGCGATCATCGGCGTTCCCTGAATTGGAAAAGCGCAGCGTCGTCGGCTGAGAAGCTGGGAGGGCGCATCAAACTGCCGACGCCTGGGTGCTGCGCGCGAGGGTGAGCTCCGCCGCCACTCCGCCTTCGGGGCGATTGCGCAGCACCACATCGCCGCCATGCGAGCGCGCGATGCTGCGCGCGATGGTCAGGCCCAGGCCGGTACCACCGGTCTCCCGGCTGCGTGAGGGCTCGAGCCGGTAGTAGGGATCGAAGACGCGCTCGAGCTCTTCTTCCGGCATTCCGGGGCCGGCATCGAGGATCCGGATCACCAGTTGCCCCGGCCCGTCCTCGGCCGTGATCTTCGCGCCACCGCCGTACTTGATGGCGTTGTCCAGCAGGTTGGACAGGCAACGCTTGAGCGCCTGGGGGCGTCCCGCGTAAGGCGCGATGGGTCCGGCGGCGAACTCCACGCGGGCGCCCGCCTCCGAGGCGTCCGCCTGCAGGCTTTCGAGCAATGCCGCCACGTCGATCGGCTTCACCGGCTCCGAGTTCTCCAGGCCACGCAGGAAATCGAGCGCGGCGCCCACCATGGACTCCATCTCGGCCAGGTCGCCGCTGAACTTCGAGCGCAGGCCGGGATCGTCCAGGAGGTCCGCGCGCAGGCGCAGGCGCGTGATCGGCGTCTTGAGGTCATGGGACATGGCCGCGAGCACGCGCGTGCGCTCGCCGATGTAGCGCGCCAGGCGCGCCTGCATGGTGTTGAAGGCGCGCGCGGCGCGCACGACCTCCACCGGGCCGGACTCTGCGAGCGGGGGACGGTCGATGTTGCGTCCCAGCGCCTCGGCCGCTCCCGCGAGCACGTCGAGCGGCCGTGTGACCCAGCGCACCGCAAGCAGCGATACGGCGAGCACGCCGGCCAACAGCACCGCGAGGCTCGCGAGCAGGCGATACGGCCAGCTCTCCGAGTGCGCGGGCTGGCGCGTATCGAAGGTGACGAGGGTGCCGTCGCGCAAGCGCACCTGGGCGACGAACGATAGCGCGGGCTGCGTGAAATACGGCATGCCGGGATGGGGCGCCTGGTGATTCGGCCCGCGCCCCATGGGCCCGCCAGGCATCCCAGGCATCCCGCGCATCGATTGCGGCCCCGCCGCGCCTTCGGTCACCGCGACCTCCATCGGCCACTCGTCGCCCAATGCCCGCCGCAGGAAGGCCCCGAATAGCGCGGCCCGGGCGGCGCGCTCGGGCTCCGCCGCGACCGGCGAAAGGGCCGGCTGGGCGAGCCGGATCGCCATGGGTGGCGCGCTGAGCACGCCGGCAACCCGGGCGCGCTCCGGCGGCGCGAGCGATTCGAGCAGCCTCACGATGTCGGCGATGCGCTGCGCGGACTGCATGCCGCTCGCCTCCATCAGCAGCTGGCTGCGCTCGTGCATGTGGATCGCGAAGCTCAGCAGCTGCGCGGTGAGCAGGCCCACCATCAGCACCGCCACCAGGCGCCCGAAAAGGGAGCGTGGCACGAACCTCACCGGCGCGCCGCCTCGACCTCGGTGGCGAGCACGTAGCCCTGGCCGCGCACGGTCTTGAGGATGGTGGGCTCGCGCGCGTCGTCGCCGAGGCGGTGGCGCAGGCGGCTCACCTGCACGTCGACCGCGCGATCGAACGCGCTCGCGTCGCGCGACAGCATCAGGTCGACCAGCTGGTCGCGCGTGAGCACGCGGTTGGGGTGGTCGAGGAAGACGCGCAGCAGCCGGAACTCGGTGCCGCTCAGCGCGACCACGATGCCGGCGGGGGAGACGAGGTTGCGGGTCGCGAGGTCGAGTGCCCATCCGGCGAAGCGCAGCGATCCCACGGGTTCGGGGCGCAGGTTTTCCGGCAAGGCGCGCGCGCGCCGCAGGACGCTCTTCACCCGCGCGAGCAGCTCGCGCGCGCTGAAGGGCTTGGCCAGGTAGTCGTCGGCCCCGAGCTCGAGGCCCACCACGCGGTCGGTCTCGTCGCCGCGCGCGGTCAGCATGATGATCGGCACGCCCGAGCGCGCGCGCAGTTCACGGCACAGCTCGAGCCCGTCGACCCCCGGCAGCATCAGGTCGAGGACGACGAGGTCGGGAAGGCTGGCAGCCGTGGCCGCGCGCATCTCCTTGCCGTTGGCGGCGGTGGTGACGCGATAGTCGTGCTTCTCGAAATACTCCCGCAGCAGGCCGCGGATCTCCGCGTCGTCGTCGACGATGAGGAGGTGGTCCTTGTTATCCATGGGTGATGTATACCGGGGGGCGCGCCGCTCGCGCGGGAGAATCGTAACGCCGTGTATCAAGGCGCCGTTTGCAATCCGGCGCTACAAAACCGGGCGTTGCTGACATTCCCATGTTACCTGCGCGTGCTCCAATGGCCTGGTCCGAAAGCAACGACACACCAACCAGAGGAATCGACAAATGAAACGCACGCACCGCATTGCCCTCGGCATCATCGCCGCAACCGGCCTCGCCGCTTCCGCAGCGATGGCGCACGACCACGCCGCGATGGGCGGCGGCATGGAGCACGGCATGGGCCAGGGAATGGAGCACGGCAAGGGCCACGGCCGCATGGACGGCGCGATGGCGCAGCTCATGACCCCCGAGGAGCACGAGGCGTTCCGGCAGAAGATGCGCGCCGCGACCCCCGAGGAGCGCCAGAAGCTCGGCGCCGCGCAACACGCCGAGATGCAGAAGCGCGCGACGGAGAAGGGCATCACGCTGCCGGAGCATGGCGGCCCGATGCATTCGCATCCCGGAATGCGCTAAAGCGCGATGGCGAAATCCTGGGCCGCCGCGGCCGCGATTGCCACCTTGCCCCTGTGGGCGCTGGCGCAGCACGATCACGGGCACCACCCCGCTCAGGCGAAGGCGCCGCTGCATGAGGCAGCGGCGCCGGATCGTCGCGTGGAGGTGGCGTTTCCACCCGCGCTGCGCGAGCACACCCTGGCCAACATGCGCGACCACCTGCTCGCGCTGCAGGAGATGCAGGCGGCACTCGCGGCTGGTGCGTTCGAGCGGGCGGCGGAGATTTCCGAGCGCCGCCTCGGGATGTCTTCGCTCCAATCCCACGGCGCGCACGAGGTCGCGAGGTACATGCCGCAGGGGATGCAGGAAGCGGGCAGCGCCATGCACCGCAGCGCGAGCCGCTTCGCGGTGGCGGCGCAGGATGGCGCCGCCACCGGGGATCTCAAGCCTGCGCTCGCCGCGTTGGCCGAGGTCACCGCCCGGTGCGTGGCCTGTCACGCGGGTTACCGGTTGAAGTAGCCCGCGGCGCTGGGGGCTCAGCCCTCGTCCACCAGGCGCTCGTTGATGGCGTAGCGGATGAGTTCGGCCTGCGAGCTCATGTTCATCTTCTGCAGGATGTTGGTCTTGTGCGTGCTCACGGTCTTGACGGAGA
>JBDSMR010000066.1:0-24018 GCA_039915735.1 Usitatibacter sp.
GCGCTTTTCTCGAGGAAGTGACCTTGAACATGTCCGTCGCCCTGGACGCCCCCATCGGCCGCCGCGTCGCGGAGCCGATGCCCGCCCCCAAGCTGCAGGTGCGCAACCTGAATTTCTACTACGGCGGTTTCCGCGCCATCAAGGGCGTGAACCTCGAGATCCCGGAGAAGCGCGTGACCGCCTTCATCGGCCCCTCGGGCTGTGGCAAATCGACGCTGCTGCGCACCTTCAACCGCATGTTCGAGCTCTATCCCGAGCAGCGCGCCGAAGGCGAGATCCTGATGGGCGGAGAAAACATCCTCACCAGCAAGCAGGACGTCTCGCTCATCCGCGCGCGCATCGGCATGGTGTTCCAGAAGGCGACGCCCTTCCCGATGTCGATCTACGACAACATCGCCTTCGGCGTGCGCCTGTTCGAGGACCTGCCGCGTGCCCGCATGGACGAGCGCGTGGAGTGGGCGCTGACGAAGGCGGCCCTGTGGAAGGAAGCCAAGGACATCCTCAACCAGAGCGGCAACTCGCTCTCGGGCGGCCAGCAGCAGCGGCTGTGCATCGCGCGCGGCATCGCGGTCAAGCCGGAAGTCCTCCTGCTAGATGAGCCGTGTTCCGCGCTCGATCCGATCTCCACTGCCAAGATCGAAGAGCTGGTGACCGAGCTCAAGAACGACTACACGGTGGTCATCGTCACCCACAACATGCAGCAGGCCGCGCGCGTCTCCGACTACACGGCCTACATGTACCTGGGCGAGATGGTGGAGTTCGGCGTGACCGACCAGCTGTTCCTCAAGCCCAGGCAGCAGGCGACCGAAGACTACATCACCGGGCGCTTCGGCTAGCTGTCTCGAAGGTGTACGGCGACGGCCCTTGCTCGAGCCGCGTAATATCCCGCTCGTGGAAGAAGAAAGCCCCTTCAAAGGCAAGACCGGCATCGTGCGGGTCCGGAATGCCTTCTTCAATTCGATCGTCGGGCTTTCGGATGCCTGGCGGCACGAGAGCGCCTTCCGCCAGGAAGTCCTGCTGGCGGCAGTGATGATCCCCGCTGCCTTCTTCCTCACGTCGGCGGCGATGGAGCGCGCGATGCTGGTAGCCGTCGTGCTGCTGGTTCTGATCGTCGAGCTGCTCAACTCCAGCGTCGAGGCTGCAATCGACCGCATCTCCTTCGACCACCACTTGCTCTCGAAGCGCGCCAAGGACATCGGCAGCGCAGCGGTTTTTGTTTCGCTGGTGCTCTGCGTTTCTGTCTGGGCGCTGGTGCTCCTCGGCAGGTAGCGTCACGCGCCCTTGTTCGGGGCGCGCGCCGCTGTCGTTTGTGACGGCGCCTTACCTCGTGTTACGGACGGACGCGGGGACCGGAGAAACGCGCGGTGAAGCGGCTGCCCTGCCCCGGCTGGCTGGTGATGGCAAGGCTCGCGTCGTGGCGGTTGAGCGCGTGCTTCACAATCGCCAGGCCCAGGCCAGTGCCGCCGGTCTCGCGCGAGCGCCCGCGGTCGACGCGGTAGAAACGTTCCGTCAGGCGCGGCACGTGTTCGGCGGGAATGCCGATGCCGGTGTCTTCCACTTCGAAGGCGGCGCCCTCGGGAATCGGCTGCCAACGCAGGTAGATGGCGCCTCCGGCGGGCGTGTAACGGATGGCGTTGCTGACGAGGTTGCCGAACGCACTCGAAATCTCCTTCTCGCTCCCCGAAAGGCACGCGTCGGAGCTCGCTTCGACTTCGATGACATGGCGCCCGCCCGAAAGAGCGCGCGCTTCGGCGCCCAGGCGCTCGAGCAACGCCCGCATGTCGATCGACTCTTCCATTGGCGGCGGCGGCGACGATTCAAGCGAGGAAAGAGTGAGCAGATCCTCCACCAGCCGCAACATGCGTCGCGACTGCTCGTCCATCATGTCCAGGTAGCGGCTGCGCGCCGCGGCATCCGTCTCGTCACGCAGCGTTTCGATGAAGCCCGCCACCACGGTGAGTGGCGTGCGCATTTCGTGCGAGACATTGGCGACAAACTCGCGGCGCATCGTCTCGAGTTTCTCGAAACGCGAGACGTCGCGTGAAAGCACCAGGCTCTGCCCCGCGCCGTAGGGTACGACCTGCACCGACAATACGTGGCCCGGTTCTCCGGATTGCCTGATCACCAACGGCTTGGCGTAGTCACCGGCCTCCAGGTAGGTGTTGAATTCCGGGTTGCGCACCAGGTGCGTCACAGGCAGGCCCGCGTCCTGCTGCGGATCGATCAGGAAATGCGCGCGCGCGGTGTCATTGCACCACTCGATGCGATCCGCATCGAGGATCACCACCCCATCGGGCAGGGCGCGCGCCGCGGCACGCCAGCGTGACAGCGACTCAAGGAGCTCGGCCTCGCGCCGGCGCGAATCACGCCGCTCGCGATGAAGCAGCGCGTGCAGGTCGTCCCACAGGCCATAGGCGCGCGGCGGCTCAGGCGATTCGGGATTGGAAAGCCATTTGACGAGGTTGGAGAGCTTGCGGCGGTAATAGGCCAGCCCCAGCAGCAACATGGCGCATGCGCCGATCCAAGGCCATTCGATCTCCATGGCCTAGCGCGCGGAGCGGAAGCGGTAACCGGCGCCGCGCACCGTCTCCACCAGGTCGTCGTGGCCGCTCGGCTCAAGCGCGTCGCGCAGGCGGCGAATATGCACATCCACCGTGCGATCCTCGATGAAGACGTGGTCGCCCCATACCTGGTCCAGGATCTGCGCACGGCCGTAGACGCGATCGGTATGAGTCATGAAGAAATGGAGTAGCTCGAACTCGGTGGGGCCCATCTTGAGCTTCAGCTTGTCGCCCGTCACGGTCCGCGTGGCCGGGTTGATCACCAGGCCCTCAATCGAGACTTCTTCCTTGGACAGCTGCGGCGCGCGGCGGCGCAGCACCGCCTGGATGCGCGCTTCCAGCTCGCGCGGCGAAAACGGCTTGGTGACGTAGTCGTCGGCGCCAGCCTCCAGGCCCGCGACCTTATCGTCGTCGCCGGCGCGCGCGGTGAGCATGATGATGGGCACTTCGCGCGTGCGGCCTTCGGAGCGAATCTTGCGCGCAAACGTGGGACCGGCCTGGTCGGGGAGCATCCAGTCGAGAAGGATCACGTCAGGGAGTGCTTCGGCGACGGCGGTGTAGGCGTCGGCGGCCGTCGCCGCGCGGCGCACGGTGTGGCCGTTGCGGGAGAGGTTGACCGCTATCAGTTCCTGGATGGCCGGCTCGTCCTCGACTACGAGGATCGACGCGGTCATCGGCTCAGGGCCTCGCGCTCGAGCTCTGCCAGCGGGATGTGGCGCACATCGCGGCCCTTGACGATGTAGATCACGTACTCCGCGATGTTCTTGGCGTGGTCGCCGATGCGCTCGAACGCCTTGGCGACCCAGACCAGCTGGATCGACGAGGTGATGGTGCGCGGGTCTTCCATCATGAAAGTGATGAGCTGGCGCATGATGGCGCGGAATTCCTCGTCGATCGCGGCATCTTCCCCGGCGACGCGTGCGGCGGCAGCGGCATCGAGGCGCGCGAAGGCATCGAGCGCGCGGCGCAGCATGCCGATGGCGACTTCAGAGATATGGGTGATGGAGACCAGGCGCGGGCTGGCGGCGCCGCCACTGTTGTGGAGGTCCTTGGCCATGCGCGCGATCTTGGCGGCTTCGTCACCGATGCGCTCGAGGTCTGTCACGATCTTGCTCGCGGCCAGGATCAGGCGCAGGTCGGAAGCGGCCGGTTGGCGGCGCACGATGATCTGGCCGAGGTCGTTGTCGATGGCCAGCTCGAGCTCATTTACCTTGGCGTCGCCCGCGATCACCTTCTCGGCGCCAGTGGGATCGTTGTCGAGGTAGGCGGCGATGGCGGCGCGCACGTGCGCCTCGACCAGCCCGCCCATCTGCATCATGCGGGAACGGATGGCTTCGAGGTCCTGGTCGAACTGCTTGGAGATGTGGTCTGGCATGGCGTCCCCGCAGACTAGGCTTCTATTGTGACAGCCCCATGACGCGCGCAAAGAGGCTTTGAATCCGCCGATTCAAAGTTTTTTCGCGGCAGCGCGAATCCTGTCCAGCGTGGTATTCGGCGTGATCGCCTGCGGATCGAGATGGATGTCGATCACCCCCGGTTTGCCCGAAGCCACGATGCGCTCGTAGGCCGGGGCGAATTGCGAAGTTTCCTCGACGATCTCGCCCATGGCGCCGAAGGAGCGCGCGAATGCCGCGAAGTGCGGGTTCTTCAGCTCCGTGCCCATCACGCGGCCCGGATAGTTCTTTTCCTGGTGCATGCGGATGGTGCCGTACATGCCGTTGTTGACGATGACAATCACGATGGGGGCGTCGTATTGCACCGCCGTCGCGAGCTCCATGCCCGACATCAGGAAATCGCCGTCACCCGCGAAGCAGATCACCTTGCGCTCGGGGTGCGCGATCTTGGCCGCGATTGCGGCCGGCACGCCGTAGCCCATCGCTCCGGACGTGGGCGCAAGCTGCGTGCGAAGGAACGGATAGCGGTGGAAGCGATGCAGCCAGGTGGCGAAATTGCCGGCGCCGTTGCAATAGATGGCGTCGGCCGCGTTCTGGTTGAGGTAGTCGACGATGTCCCACATCTGCACGCGCCCGGGAATTTCCTTGCGCGAGGTCCAGGCGAGGAAGTCCGCGCGCGCTTCAGCAACAGCACCCTTCCAGGCGGGATTCTCGATCGGCGCCATCTGCGCGCAGGCGCGCGCGAAAGGCGCGGCACCTGCGACGATGCCCAGCTCCGGCTGGAAAACGCGCCCCGGCTCTTCCGGGCCCTGGTGCACGTGCACGAGCTTTTGCCTTGGCACCGGTGAATCGAGCAACGTGTAGCCGCTGGTGGTCATCTCGCCCAGGCGCGCGCCCGCGACCAGCAGCACGTCGGCCATCTTCACGCGCTCCGCCAGCACCGGGTTGATGCCGATGCCGACATCACCCACGTAGTTGGGATGGCCGTTATCAAACAGGTCCTGGAAACGGAAGGCGGCGCCCACGGGCAGGTGGTTGGCTTCGGCGAAACGCTGGAAGTCACTGCAGGCTTCCTGCGTCCAGCCACTGCCGCCGACGATGGCGAGGGGACTCTTGGCGTTGGCGAGCAACGTGCGCAGGCGCTCCATGTCATCGGCGCCGGGATGCGCTTGCGTCGGCGTGTAGTGGCGTGCGTCGCTCACCGCCACTTCCTTCGCGAGCATGTCTTCCGGCAACACCAATACGACCGGGCCGCGGCGCCCCGACGTGGCGATCTGGAAAGCGCGCGCCACGTACTCCGGAATGCGCGAAACGTCATCGATGCGTTCGACCCACTTCGCGAGCGGCTCGAACATCGAAAGGAAATTCACTTCCTGGAAGGCTTCGCGGTCGCGGAAATCGCTGCCCACGTCGCCGATGAAGAGGATCATCGGCGTGGAGTCCTGGAACGCGGTGTGCACGCCCACCGAAGCCTGGGTGGCACCGGGGCCACGCGTGACGAAGCAAAGGCCGGGACGGTTGGTGAGCTTGCCGTAGGCCTCGGCCATGTTGGCGGCACCCGCTTCGTGCCGGCAGACCACCAGCTTGATCCTGTCCTGCACGTCGTGGAAACCATCGAGCACCGGCAGGAAACTTTCTCCCGGCACCGTGAACGCGAGGTCCGCGCCATGGACCAGCAGCTGGTCCACCAGCAGTCGGCCGCCGTGGCGAATCGTGGGGGCGCTCATCGCTGCCGCACCACGTAGCCCTTCTTGCGCAGCATCTCGACCAGCCCACGGGGTCCGGCGAGGTGCAGGCTGCCCACCGCGATGAAATGGCGCTCCTTGCTGTCGTTCAGGTAGCCCTCGATCTTCTTCATCATCGCTTCATGCCGCGACCAGACGAACTTCTCCTCGAAGTCCCGCGCGCCGGTGACGTTTTCGTTGTATTTGCGCGCAACCTCCAGCATCAGGCCCGGGTCACCCGTCTGCCACGCATTCACCATGCCGACGATCTGCTCGCCGATGAGGCCGGTCTCCAGCGCCTTCACGGTGCCCTCGAAGGCATCGCGATGTTCGTCCTCGGTGAGCGAGTCCATCAGCCGCATCTGGCTGTCGACGCCTTCCAGCTCGACGATGGCTTTCTTCTGCTCCTTCGCCTTCCTGATGAGGTAGCTATCGATGCCGAGGCTGGGCAGGAAGCCCAGGCGCGCCCATTCGCTGAAGACCAGCACGGAGACCGCCATGAACGGCTTCATGTGGGACAGCTGCTGTTCGGTGATGGCGTATCGGGGCAGCAGCTTGCGGAAGCGCTCGTAGTCCTCCTTCGACACGTGCGCGGCGAGCGAATCCGGCGCCTTGTACGTCATGCTGTATTCAGTCGTGGAGATGGCCTTGGTGTCGGTAATGTCGGCTTCCACGACCAGCACCGCCGAATCCTCCAGCGCCTTCTCGACCGGCGCCGGAAGCGGGTACCAGTCCTTGCGGCCGGCATGCACCGTGCCATACAGGTAGACCTTGTTGGTGAGCGAGGAGACTTCCCAGAGGAACTGGCGGCCGGCGAGCTGCGCGGGAACCTGCGCAATGGCCTGGAAAGCGGCCAGCAAGCCGAGGGTGGTGATCAGGCCACGCAGGGCCAGGGGCAGGCGGATTTTCATGAGGCCATTGTACAATCGCCCGCACAACCAAGCCGTTAATACAAGAGGAGGAAATCGCATGCGTATCACCCTTTTCCGGGCGCTCGCGCTCGCTGCTTTCGGACTCGCCACCGCCGCATCCGCCCAGGACTGCAAGAACCACGGCGACCTCGACGCGATGTATTGCGACGACAACGGCGACATGGTCGCCGACACCCCGAAGGACCCGAAGAAGCTCAAGATCCCGAACACGCTCGTGTTCACCTATACGCCGGTGGAAGACCCCGCCGTCTACGAGAAAGTGTTCAAGCCGTTCACCGATTACCTCGGCCAATGCGTCGGCAAACGCGTCGTGTTCTACCAGGTGCAATCCAACGCCGCCGAAATCGAGGCGATGCGCTCCGGGCGCCTGCACGTGGGTGGCTTCTCCACCGGCCCCACCGCCTTCGCGGTCAACATCGCCGGCGCGGTGCCCTTCGGCATCAAGGGCTACGAGAAGGACTACCAGGGCTACAACCTGATCGTGGTGGTGAAGGCGTCGAGCCCGTTCCAGAAGCTCTCCGACCTCAAGGGCAAGAAGTTCGCGCACACGGCGCCCTCATCCAACTCCGGCCACATGGCGCCGATGGCGCTGTTCCCGAAGGAAGGCCTGGCCCCGGGCAAGGACTACAACATCCTCTTCTCCGGCAAGCATGACCAGTCGATCCTGGGCGTGGGCAGCGGCGACTACGATGCGGCCGCCGTCGCCTCGGACGTGTTCCACCGCATGGGCACGCGCGGACAGATCAAGGAAAGCGACTACCGCGTGATCTACCGCAGCGCCAAGTTCCCGACCTCTTCGTTCGCCTACGCGCACGACCTGGAGCCGGCGTTCCGCGACAAGATGCTCAAGTGTTTCTACGACTACCGCTTCACGGACGAAATGAAGAAGGCGTTTGATGGCGCCGACCGTTTCTTCCCGATCAACTACAAGGAACATTGGCAGGTCGTTCGCGAAGTCTCCGAATCGGGCGGCGAGAAATTCAACAAGGACGCCTACGAGAAAGAGACGAAGCGGGAGGAAGAAGCGAAGAAGAAGAAATAGAAAAATGGACGCTATTGCGGATAGCGGGGCGATCGTCGAAGCGGTCGGTTCCCGCCGCTTGACTCCCCGGGCAGTACTGGTGGCCGTGGCGTTGGCCGCGGCCTTTCCTGCCCTCGCGCAGGACGCCTGCAAGCACCGCGGCGACCTCGATACGCCGTTCTGCGACGAAAACGGCGACCTGCTCGCCGACACGCCCAGGGATCCGAAGAAGCTCAAGGATCCCGAGACGCTGTTCTTCACCAACTCGCCACTCGACGATCCGGTCGTTTTCAACAAGCTGATGCAGCCGTACGTGGACCATCTTGCGCAGTGCACTGGCAGGAAGATCCGCTACTACGACGTGTTCTCGGCCGCCGCCTCCATCGAGGCGATGCGCTCAGGGCGCATGCACATCGGCACCATGTCCTCCGGCGACACGGCGTTCGCGGTGAACGTGGCCGGCGCCATTCCCTTCGGAATTCGGGGCGATGCCAGCGGCCCGCAGGGCTACCAGCTCTGGATGATCGTGAAAAAGTCGAGCCCGTACCAGAAACTCTCGGACCTCAAGGGCAAGAAGGTGGCGCACACCTCGCCGTCCTCCAACTCCGGCAACCTTGCCCCGCGCGCGCTTTTTCCGGCCGAAGGGCTGGTGCCCGAAAAGGATTACACGGTGGTGTTCTCCGGCAAGCACGAGAACTCGATCATGGGCGTGAACGCCGGCGACTACGATGCCGCCCCGATCGCGCACGACCTGCTGGTGCGCATGGCCGAGCGCGGCGTGGTGAAGATGGATGATTTCCGCATCATCTGGAAGTCGCCCAACTTCGCCCCCGGCGGGCTCTCCATGGCGCATGACCTCACGCCCGCGCTGCAGCAGAAGATCCGCGAGTGCACTTACGCCTTCCGTTATCCGCCTGAAATGCAGAAGGGTTTCCAGGGCGCCGACCGCTGGCTGCCGATCGACTTCAAGGCCGATTGGGAGATCGTGCGGCGCGTCGCCTCCGAAAGCGGGCAGGCGTACAACAAGGCCGCCTTCGACAGGGAGAAGGCACGCGCCGAGGCGGCGAAAAAATGAAACGGATTCGTCGCCCAGCCTGGCAACAACAATGACCGCCGCCCTGGCCGTCAAAGGCCTCGTCAAGGAATACGTTCGCGGCAAGCGCGTGCTTGACGGGATCGACCTCGAGTTCGCGCCGGCCGGCCTGACTGCGATCATCGGCCCCTCGGGCACCGGAAAATCCACGCTGCTGCGTTGCGTGAACCGCCTGGTGGAGCCAACCGCGGGCGAAATCGTTTTCCAGGGACGCGACATCGCGCACCTGCGGGGACGTGCGTTGCGCGAGGTGCGCCGCGAAATCGGCATGGTGTTCCAGGAATACAACCTGGTGGAGCGCCTGACGGTGATGGAGAACCTGCTCTCCGGCAGGCTCGGCTACACGCCGGTCTTCAAGGCGTGGCTGCGGCGCTTTCCGCAAGGCGATGTCGACCGCGCGTTCGCACTGCTCGAAAAGGTGGGCCTCGCGAGTTTCGCCAACCAGCGCGCCGACGCGTTATCCGGTGGGCAACGCCAACGTGTCGGCATCGCGCGCGCGGTGATGCAACAGCCGCGCCTGCTGCTGGCCGACGAACCCACGTCGTCGCTCGATCCCAAGACTTCGGTCGAAATCATGGAACTGATGCGCGCCGTGGGCACGGAGAACGCGCTGCCGGTGATCGTCAACATGCACGACGTGGAGCTGGCCAGGCGCTTCGCCGATCGCATCGTCGGCATGTCCGGCGGCAAGATCGTCTACGACGGTGGCGGCGCGGGACTCACGGATTCGGTGCTCAAGTCGATCTACGGGGGCGAATCCTGGCTCGTGTGATGCAGCCCCGCTGGGGCGTGCGGATCGGCTGGCTGGCGCTGGCGGCGTACATCGCCTATGCGGTCGCGCGGCTCGACTTCAGCTGGGCGCGCATCGTGACCGGCATCGACCATGGCGCGCGTTTCATCGGCCGCATGATCCCGCCGCGCATCACGCAACCGGACTCGTTGCTGACCGGTCTCACGGAATCGCTGCAGATCGCGATCATCGCCTCATTCCTCGGGATCATGATCGCGCTGCCCATCGGCCTGCTTGCCGCGCGCAACCTCATGCCCGCATGGGTGAGCTGGCCGGCGCGCGCCATCATCGCGCTGGCGCGTTCCTTCCACCCGGTGATCGTCGCGATCGTGTTCGTGAAGGCCGTGGGTTTCGGCGCCATCGCCGGCATCGGCGCGCTGGTGGTGGGCTCCGTGGGATTCATCGGCAAGCTCTTCGCCGAGGCGATCGAGGAGATCTCGCTCAAGCAGGTGGAAGCGGTTCGCGCCACCGGTGCCTCGTTCATGAACGTCATCACCTACGGCGTGCTGCCGCAGGTTTTCGGCCGCTTCATCGGCTTCGCCACCTATCAGCTGGACTCGAACCTGCGCAACTCGACGATGGTGGGCATCGTGGGGGCGGGCGGCATTGGCGGCACGCTCTTCTCCGCCTTCCAGCGATTCGATTACGACTTCGTCGCCGCGATCCTGCTTTCCATCATCGCGATGATCTTCGTAGGCGAGGTGCTGGCGACCTGGGTGCGCGGCGTCTTCCTCGAGCGCAGCCGGGTTTCGCAGGAATGAACGCGGCACTCGCGCGCGTGGAGGCGCGAACGTGGAATCGCTTCACGATGCGCCAGCGCATCGCCAGATTCGCGATCTACCTGGCGCTGGTGGCGGCGATCGTGGCCTCCGCGCGGACGGTGGAGATCATTCCCGAGTTCCTCTACGACGCCCCCGAGCAGATGCAAGACCTCTTCCAGCGCATGTGGCCCATCGCCTGGTCGCATTATCCGAAGGGCGTGCACGACGCGCTGGTGGAGACGATCCACATTGCCACCCTGGGAACCATCCTCGCGGTTTTCATGGCCCTGCCCGTGGGCGTGATGGCCGCGAACAACGTCGTGCCGTTCAAGCCGCTCAACTACCTCGCGCGGCTGATACTGGTTTCGAGCCGGTCGGTGAACTCGCTGGTTTGGGCGCTGCTCTTTGTTGCGATCTTCGGGCCGGGTGCCCTGGCGGGCACGCTCGCCATTGCCTTCCGCTCGATCGGCTTCGTGGGAAAACTCTTCGGCGAGGCGCTGGAGGAATCCAACCGCGGCACCATCGAGGCCCTCGAGGCCACCGGCGCGCCCTGGCGCTCGCGCTTCGCGTGGGGCTACTGGCCGCAGGTGGAACCGGCCTTCTGGTCAATCGCACTTTTCCGTTGGGACATCAACGTGCGCGAATCCGCGGTGCTGGGGCTGGTGGGCGCCGGCGGCATCGGCATGGCGCTCGACACCGCGATGAATCTCTTCCAGTGGGACCGCGTGGCGATGGTTCTCTTCTCGATCTTCTCGGTGGTGGTGCTCGCTGAAATCGCGGTGACGCAGATCAGGAAGAGAATTCTCTAAAACTGGTGTCAGACACGACTTTTTCAATCCGGCTGTTGCCGGGCGAGGAAAAAGTCGTGTCTGACACCAGTTTTATTTGTTCGGGGTCCAACCATTCTGCGGCGCTTCGAAGGCCGCAATCGCGATCTCCTCGTAGCGCACCTCGAGGATTTGCAGCTGCTCGTCGCCACCGGGCGTGTGCAGCGTCACGGTGTCGCCTTCGCGGCACTTGATGAAAGCGCGTGCGATGGGTGAAATCCAGCTCACGTAGTGATTGGAGGCATCCATCTCGTCCAGGCCGACGATGCGCAACGTCTTCTCCTCGCCTTCCGCGTTGGCGTACACCACCGTGGCGCCAAAGAAGACCTGGTCTGTCTGCTCGCGCGTGGAAGGATCGACCACCTCCGCCGCTTCGAGTCGCTTGGTGATGTAGCGGATACGGCGGTCGATCTCGCGCAGGCGCTTCTTGCCGTACTGGTAGTCCGCGTTCTCGGAACGATCACCGAGCTTGGCCGCCCAGGAGACAACCGAAGTGACCTGCGGGCGCTCCGTTTTCACCAGCCAGGAGACTTCGTCGCGCATGCGTTTCCAGCCGTGCGGGGTCATGTAGTTCTTCGATCCGGGAGGAATCGGGTTCTTGTCTTCCTCGTCGAAGTCCTCTTCGGGGACGTCGTTGTCCTCGCGGGTGAAGGCCTTGCTCATTTCAGTCCGCCCACGAACTCGCGGATCCCTCCCAGCAGCATTTCCACCGCGATGGCCGTGAGGATGAGGCCCATCAAGCGCTCAACCGCTTGCATCACGCGCTCGCCCAGCCAGCGCTGCAGCCGTTCGCCAGACAGCAGCACCACAGCGACGAGCGTCATGGTGACGGTGATCGCCGCTGCCCACATGCCCAGGCGCGAGGGATCGCGCGTGGCCATCAGCATCACGGTGGCGAGCGCCGAAGGCCCCGCGATCAAGGGGATCGCCAGCGGCACGATGAAAGGCTCGCCTGCCGGTTGCGAGCCGAAAGCGCCCTCCGGATGGCCGAAAACCATGCGGATCGCGATCATGAAAAGAATGATTCCACCTGCGATGGACAGCGAAGTCTGCGAGAGGTGCATGAATTCCATCACCTTGTGACCCGCAAACATGAAACCCAGCAGGATCACGAAAGCAATGGTGCATTCGCGCAGGATCACCAGCCGGCGGCGCGTGGGGCTCACGCCTGCCAGCATGGAGTTCACCAGCGGCACGTTGCCGAAGGGATCGGTCACGAGCGCCAGCAGGATGATTGCGGAAAGGAATTCGTTCGGCATCGTCCGCTATGATAGCCGCCTCCATGCACCGAGCCGCCTTCCTCTGTTTGCTCGCCGGCGGCTGCGCCATCGGCTTCGCACCGATCCTCGTGCGCCTCTCGGACACCGGGCCGGTGGCAAGCGCCTTCTGGCGTACTGCGCTCGCAGTCCCGTTGTTGTGGGCCTGGGTGATTGCGAAGGAGAAGGCCCCCGCCACGGCCAAGCCGCAATGGCTCGCACTGGTGCTCGCGGGGTTGTTCTTCTCGCTCGACCTCGGCTTCTGGCACTGGTCGATCATCTGGACCTCGGTCGCCAACTCCACGCTGCTCGCCAACCTGGCGCCCATCTTCGTGACGCTCGCCGGCTGGCTCTTCTGGAAGCGCAAGGTCACGCGCACTTTCCTGCTCGGCATGGTGGTCGCCATCACCGGCATGTTCGTGCTGGTTGGCCCCAACTTCATGATCGGTGGCACGCGGCTGCTCGGTGACGCCGTGGGCGCGATGACCGCCATCTTCTACGCGGGCTACTTCCTGGCGATCAAGGTGGCACGCGATGGTGGCGTATCAACCGGGCGGCTGATGGCGTGGAGCACCACCATCACCGCAGTCCTGTTGCTGCCGATCGCGCTGGTTTCGCCACAGCCCTTCTGGCCCTCGAGTGCCAATGGATGGCTGGTGGTGATGGGCCTGGCGATCGTTTCACAGATCCTCGGTCAGGGGCTCATCGCCTATGCGTTCGCGCACCTGCCCGCATCGCTTTCTTCCGTGAGCCTGTTGATCCAGCCGGTGGTGGCGGCGATCGCAGCGTGGGCGCTCTTCGGTGAAGCCATCGGCCCCGCGCAGTTCATCGGCGGCGCAATCGTGCTGGCAGGGATCTGGGTCGCGAAGAAAGGCAGCCAGGCCGGACCTCTTGCAGCATGAATGGGCCGCCATGGCATGCGCGGGCTGAAGGAAGTATCATCAAGCGAATAACGCTGCATAACCATAAAATCAGGGAGTTCGCGATGCGCGCACTTATCTGGCGGGCGGCAATGGCCGGCATCTTCCTGCTCGCGGGCACGGCCGCAAATGCCGCGTTCTACGGCGTCAATCCTTTCAACAATGACAACACTACGTTGCCAGGGACCGCAGGCCTGTTCACGCTCGACGAGAGCACAGGCGCGATAACCGCCGGTACCGTGGTATCTGTTCCCGCACGAACCATCACGGGGTTGCTGGGGATCACCCTCGATCCCACGACAGGCACCGTCTACGCGATCGCAAAAGCAAACGCGGTGGTTGGCCGGTTGCTGATCACGCTGGACGTCACAACGGGCGCCGGCATCGAGATCGGCAACCTGGGTGACCAATTTTCAAGCATCGCTTTCCGCGCGGATGGCCAGCTGTTCGGGGTCACGGGCGACGGTGCGGCTGTTTCGGAGACGCTCTTTACGATCAACAAGGCGACTGCGGTACCAATTCTGGCCACGGCGTTGGGGGCGGGCAATGACGGCGAGGTCATCGCCTTCAACTATAACGATGGCCGTTTCTACCACTGGTCCGGGAACAGCGGGGCAATCAACTTCGAGCGCGTGCTTGCGACCGCTCCTTTTACAGTCACTCCCATCACCATCGGCAGCGGCACCAATGAAGTATTCGGCGCGGTGTGGAACGGTGCGTTGAACCAGTTCATGGTGCACAACATCGACAGCATCATGGCATTCTGGTCGACGGCAGGCGTGGTGACCAGCCCGCAGCCGGCGACAGTGGAAGACGTGCGGGGAATGGTGCTTGCCTACTCGGTCACCCCGTCCGCCGGAGCCAATGGCACCGTGCCGGCGCCGCGTCTCGCGGCATCGGGCCAGCAGGCCGTGTTCACCCTCTCGCCGAATCCCGGTTTCGCGGCAGCCAGCGTCGGCGGAACCTGTGGTGGCACGCTTGTGGGAAACACCTTCACCACCAGTGCGATCACCGGCGCCTGCACAGTAGTGGCCGCGTTTGCCCCTGCGGGCCCCGCGGTGGCCGCCCAGGTGCCGACGATGTCGGAATGGATGCTGGCCCTGATGGCCCTGCTGATCCTGGCGCTGGGCGCCAGTGCCGGTGCGAGCACGATTCCCCGCCCGCGCCGTAACCCCTGAGGCGACGAATACCGCCGGACCTGGACAGGCGTCAGCAATGACGCCTGTTTCACGTGTATCGCCAGGTGCGACTCACGAATGCGTGAATGCAACGCCGCCTTTGCCCGGCAATTCAGGCGAGGGCACTGCGCGCCCGCTCCATCAGCGCGCGCAACTGGTCCTTGGCCTGCGCAGTGTAGCCGCCGGCCAGCGCCTGCTCGGCCATGCGCATCGGCATCGAGATCGCCGCGCGGAAATGTGGCGCCTCGCGCAGGAAGCCCACCGTACGCGCCTGGTGCGCCAGCTCGAAGCGCTCGACGATGCAGGCGACGTCCATCGCCTCGCTCGCCTGCTCTTGCCCCTCGTGGATGCGGTAGTCGCTGAGCGTCACGGCCTGGTAGAAGCAATGGCCGCGTGCCAGCAACCGCACCCACAGCGAAAGATCCGCGAGACAGTGGTATTCGCGTCCACCCCAGGAGAACAAGGTGCCCTCGAGCGCGACGTCGCGCTTGCGGAACATCGCGGTAGTGGGCTCGCCGATCAGGTTCATGCTGTTCACCAGCACGAAGTTCGCGAGCTCCGCGCCGGGGATCAGGCACGAGACATGCGCCAGCGGCTGCGAAGCAAGGTGGCCCTGCACGATCGCACCGTTGCCGTCGATGGGGCGGCGGCGGCTGGTGGCCAGCGTCACGCGAGGATCGAAATCAAACGCCGCGACAAGTCCGGTGACACATTGCGGCGCCAGCAGGTCGTCGTCGTTGAGGAACTTGATGAGCTCGCCGCGCGCCTGGTGGAAGCACTCGGTGAAGTTGCCGTGGAAGCCGAGCCGCTGCGCATTGCGCTGGTAGCGCACGCGCGCGTCGTTGGCGCCACGCACTGTCGCCTCGATGGCATCGCCGGGCGAGTCGTCGCAGACGACAATTTCGAGGTCGGGAAAAACCTGCGCCCGCGCGCTGGCGAAAGCCGCCCCGAAGAATCGCTCGTTGTATGCCGGGATGAGGACCGAGACGCGCGGCGTACTCACGCCTGGTGCTGCAACGCCAGTGCGGCGGCCTCATCCTCGCGGGCCTTTGCCTTGGCGGGCGTGGCCATCTACTTGTTCGCGATGACCTGGTAGAAGACTTCGTCGCGGCGGACCATGCCGAGCTCGAGGCGAGCGCGCTCCTCGAGGGCGTCCAGGCCTTCCTTGAGGTCGCGCACTTCGGCATCGAGCGCGTCGTTGCGCGCCTTGAGGCGCAGGTTGCCCTCGTGCAGCGCGACACGCTGGCGATCCAATTCCCAGACCCTCATCCAGCTGCCCTTGCCGATCCAGAGCGGATACTGGAGCGCGAGTAGCAGGCCTGCGAGGACGAAGGAGAGTTGTTTCATTACTTCAACTGGTAGAAAGCGTCGCGACCGGCATAGGAAGCACTTTCGCCCAACTCCTCCTCGATGCGCAACAGCTGGTTGTATTTCGCGGTGCGGTCGGAGCGGGAAAGCGAGCCGGTCTTGATCTGCATCGCGTTGGTCCCCACCGCGATGTCGGCAATGGTGGAGTCTTCCGTTTCGCCGGAGCGGTGCGAGATGACCGACGTGTAGCCCGCCTGGCGCGCCATCTCGATCGCCTCGAAGGTTTCCGAGAGCGTGCCGATCTGGTTTATCTTGATGAGGATGGAATTGGCCACGCCGCGGCGGATGCCTTCCTTCAGGATCTTGGTGTTGGTGACGAAGACGTCGTCGCCCACCAGCTGCACCTTCTTGCCGAGGCGCTGCGTCAGCAGCTCCCAGCCGTCCCAGTCCTGCTCGGCCATGCCGTCTTCGATCGTCACGATCGGGTATTTGTCGCACCAGGTGGCCATGAGGTCGGTGAACTGGGCCGCCGTGTAGGAAAGTTTTTCCGCTTCGAAGCGGTACTTGCCGTCCTTGTAGAACTCGCTCGCCGCGCAGTCCATGCCGATCAACACGTCGGAGCCGGCGAGGTAACCGGCCTGCTCGATGGCACGCAGGATGTACTGGATCGCGGCCTCGTTGCTGGGCAGGTTGGGGGCAAAGCCGCCTTCGTCACCGACCGCGGTCGACATGCCTTCCTTGTCGATCATCTTCTTCAGCGTGTGGAAGATCTCGCTGCCGCAGCGCAGCGCATCGCGGAAGGAAGTGAAGCCCACCGGCAGCACCATGAACTCCTGGAAGTCCAGGTTGTTGTTGGCGTGTGCACCGCCGTTGATGACGTTCATCATCGGCACCGGCATGCGGCGCGGGCCACTGCCGCCAAAGTAGCGATAAAGCGAAAGGCCGGATTCCTCCGCCGCCGCCTTGGCACAGGCGACCGACACGGCAAGGATGGCGTTGGCGCCGAGGCGCGCCTTGTTTTCGGTGCCGTCGAGCTCGCACAGCATCGCGTCGATATGGGATTGTTCGGAGACGTCGAGACCGAGCACCGCTTCGCAGATCTCGGTGTTGATGTGCTCGACCGCCTTCATCACGCCCTTGCCGAAGTAGCGCTGGGGATCGCCATCGCGCAGTTCGATCGCCTCACGCGAGCCGGTGGAGGCGCCCGAGGGGACCGCGCAGCGGCCCATGGCGCCCGACTCGACCAGGACGTCCGCCTCCACGGTGGGGTTGCCCCGGGAATCGAGGATCTCGCGGGCAACAACTTCGATGATGGCGGTCATGCAGGCGGGCTCCGGTAGGGGTACCGGGCCGATTCTACTAGAGCTTCCTGGCCAGCAACTCCGCCAATCGCCTGGTCTGCTCGACGTCGCGGTCCGCTGTCTTCACGGGGCCGACGGACACGATCAGCCAGGTGCGACCCTTGCGAAGATTCATCTGCCCGGTCTTGGCGCTCCAGAAGGCTTCCGCGCCGGCGATGTACATCGGCTTGGTCTGGAACTGCAGGCGCGCATCGTCGAAGCCCTTCTGCGCCTCGGCATCGGTCCTGGCGAACTTGAACAGCGCGTTCGCGGCGACCGGGTTGCCGTCCTTGTTGACACCCGTGTAGGTGCAGCTCAGGGCGACCTTTGGGCGCTTGACCTTGGGATTGATCGCCTCGCCGGCGACCGTGGTACCAAGCGCCTTCTCTGCCTCGGCTTGCGTGAGGACTTCGCAGGCGTCGAACGACTCTTGCGCTAGCGCCGGGGTGGCGGCAGCAGCGAAGAAAACAACACATCCCAGGACTTGCAGCATTCGCATCTTGAAACCTCCCATGCGTGCGCCAGGCGGTTTTTATTTGCGAACATGATAGCAGCAGGTCCCGGGAAAGCCTTCTAGAACACGTCCTTGGTCCCGCCAAAGAAGCCGGAATAGGCGCAGAACTGGTCCTGCCCGGCGAAGGCGCCGGTGAAACCGGTACGCGACGTGGTGATCTCCGTGACCTCGAAATTTCCGACCAATGCGTTGTTGGTGGTTCCGATGGTGCAGTTGAAGGTGCCGCTCTTGATGGCGCCGAGGCGGCCGGCCTGCTCATAGGTTCCGGCATAGGTGCAGCGCGAATTCAGGCCGCCGGAGCTCACGAAGTCCACGGTCATGCCGATCGCGGTGTTGTTGTGGCTGACCGTGAGCTCGCCGCTGATCAGGATGCCGCCGTTGCCGCCGCAGGCGGAACCGCGGGCGGTCGTGCCGCCGATGTAGTTTCCGCCGAGGTTGTCACCCTTGAACGTCTGGCGCGTGATGTTCTTGGTCACGGTAACGCCGTTGACGTTGTAGCTGAGGATGCCGCTGTTGGGGCTGGCGAACGAGAAGTTGATGCTGCCGACCGGCGAGGCGGTGCTGGGCGGGTTCCAGGGGGCGCCGAAATAGCTGCCGACCACCGAGTAGAGCGTGCCGCCGTAGGTGATGGTGTTGGAAGCGAAGACGTTCGGGCCGACGTACCAGCGCGGGCTGCCGTCGGTGCCGTAGACGAACAGCGTGACGAAGAGCACCTCGTTCTGCTGGATGATATTCACGCCCCAGCCCGATTCGGATTCAGCCGGCGCGTTGTACCAGATGTCGGTGTAGTCGACCGAATAGGTGGTGGCGGACGCCGGGAGCGAGAAACCCAGGGCGGCGAGGAAAATGGCGAGGAGTTTTTTCATGGTTGTGTTGTTTCATTCTGGTTGCGGGCAGGGCCCGGGCTACCACTACTGACTCCTTTTTGTCGCAGGAGTTTCATGCGGTGGCGCAGTTTAAGCAGAATATTTTCAAAGTGTTGCTGAGCGGGTGAATTGGGCGCGATTTGTCTTAACATGGCCCGGCAATTACACAATATGGAGAGACTCATGAATCGCAAATCCGCCCTCGCCCTCGCAACGCTTGCAGTCCTCGCTACCCCTGCATTCGCCCAGACTTCGCCCTGGTACGGTGGACTGGCCGTGGGCCAATCCAGGACCGGCGGCGAGCTCGTTACCAATCGCAACTCGACCGTGGTCGGGGGCACCGTCACCAACAGCGCATTCGACGACAAGGACTCGGGCTTCCGCATCTTTGGCGGCTACAGGTTCCTGCCGTGGCTTGGCGTCGAATTGAACTACGCCGACATCGGCGCAAGCCGCCTGCGCACCGACGTGCAGACCATCGACGCGCCCTTCAACACCGGTGCCGTGGTGCTGGATCGCAAGATTTCCGGCTTCGGCGCGGACCTCGTGTTCTCCGCCCCGTTGGGTGAGCGCGCTTCGATCTTCGGCCGCGTGGGCGCCGTGCAGTCGCGCCTGGAAGCAAACGCCAAGCTCTCCGGCCTCATCAATTTCACCAGCGGCAATACGCTCGACCGTGAGCGCACCACCACCGTGAACGAAACCGTGACGCGCTTCGGTTTGGGCGCCGACTACATGCTCTCGAGGAATCTCGGCATTCGCCTCGATTGGGAGCGCTGGCTCAGCGTCGGCAAGAAGTTCGAGATCGGCGGCCAGGGCACCACCGGCGAAGCCGATACCGACTTCTACTCGGTGGGTGTCATCTACCGCTTCTAAGCGGGATCTTCGACAGGAGGGTGGAGGCCACGAGCGCGGCAGCTTCGCTCGCGGTGACTCCACCCTTTCCTTTTCCGACGTCGCGCAGCAGGACGTCCGGCAGGTCCAGGGTGATGCCCTGCCCTTTAAGCAACGGGTTGGTCAGCAACACCTTGCCCCCGCGGATCTCGAGGCGCTCGATGATGAAGCGGCGTCGCAGTGACGCGCCTGGCGCGGCCTTCGCGTCTTCCTTCGCATCCGCGCGCTTGGCGTACCTGTCGATGTAGCCCTGGATCACCTCGAGGTTGCCGGACTTGCCGCGTTCGTAGGTGATCTGCGGTGCATCAACCACGATCTCCTGGACCAGGATCACGTCGTCGGGAAGGGTGAAGGGATCGATGGCGATGCGGATCTCGCCAAAGCGCACCGCGCGCTTCGAGGTGAATCCCGGCGGGTTGCCGATCTCGAGGCCGCGGATCGCACCGCGTCCGGTGCGCGCCGAGATCTGGATGTCGTCGACGCTCACGGGGGTTCCCAACACGTCCGGCGCCCAGTACTCGAGCGCGGCCTTCACGACCATGCCGGGATAGGCGAAGACGACGTAGGCGATGCCGGCGCCGATCGCCATCAGCAGCAACAGCACCACCAGCAGTCGCTTCATGCAGTCAGCTCAGCGCCGCCAGCACCGCGCGCAGTCCCTGCGCCTCGCCACCCGCGGGACGGCCGGGCCGGCTCACGTCGTTCCAGGAGAACACGTCGAGGTGCGCCCAGGCGATGTCCTCCGGCACGAAATAGTCGAGGAAAAGCGCGCCCACGATGGCGCCCGCGAAGCCGCCCCTGCCGGAATTGTTGAAGTCCGCCACGTCGCTGTCGAAGAACCGGCGGTAGTTGCGCCACAACGGCAGGCGCCAAATGGGATCGTCGGTCGCTGCGGCGGCCTGCAGCAGGCTGTTGGCGAGCTTGTCATTGTTGGCGAAAAGCACCGGCAGCTCCGGGCCCAGCGCAACGCGCGCCGCCCCGGTGAGCGTGGCAAAATCGATGATGGTTTTCGGCTTGTGCTCGACCGCGTAGGTGATTGCATCACACAACACCACGCGGCCCTCGGCATCCGTGTTGCCGATCTCGATATGGTGGCCGCGCCGCGTGCGCAACACGTCGCCGGGCCGATAGGCATTGCCACTGATGGCGTTCTCCACCGCGGGCGCCAGCAGCTGCAGGCGAATCGGCAGGTTGCGCTGCATGATGAGGCGCGCGAGTGCGATGGCGTGCGCCGCCCCGCCCATGTCCTTCTTCATCAGCCGCATGCCCTCCGCGGTCTTGATGTCGAGCCCGCCGGTATCGAAACACACACCCTTGCCGATGATGGCGATGCGCGGGTGCTTCGGATTACCCCAGTTGAGCTCGAGCAGCCGCGGCGGGCGCGTCGCCGCGCGGCCCACGGCATGGATCGCCGGGAAATTCTGTGCCAGCAACTCGTCGCCGACCCACTCATCGAACCGCGCGCCGAAGCGCTCGGCCTGCTCGCGCACCACGTCGGAGAGATGCTCAGGCCCCATGTCCTCGGTGGGCGTGTTGACCAGGTCGCGCACCAGGCGGACGGCCTGCGCGAGATCGAGCGCTTCACGCACGCGCGCGCTGTTGTCCAGCTGCAGGTCCGCGGGCTTGCGCCTGGCGCGCTTGTAGCGCGTGAACTGGTAGCTGCCCAGGTCCCAGGCGAAGGCCGCGTTGTCGGCGGAGATGGCCACGGGTCCCTTGCCCAGCGCGTAGCGCCCGCGCGGCAATTTCTGCGGCAGGCTCGCGAGCGCCCAGGGGTCGGCGCCATCACTCACGCCTGCCAGCACGCGCGCGACATTGCCCCTGGCATCGGCGATCACGCAGGAGGTGTTGGGCGCGCCATCGAAGCCACTGGTTTCAGCCCAGCGGCGCTCTGCGGGCGAAAGCGATGCCAGCAGCTTTGGCAGCCGCCTGGCATCAGTTGTCAGGATGGGGACGGCAGCCTTCTCGAAAGCCTTCTTGTCGGTGATGACGGACATGGATAACCCGGAAAAAGGGGGACGGACCCTATTTTAGAGGGCTGCCCCACTTTCCGTGGGCGAGGTAGGCGGATAGGCCCACGGCGCACAGCGTCCAGACGATCACCGCCCCACTGGGCAGGTCGAAAGCGGTGGAGACCACCAACCCCAATGCGTAACCCAATGCGCCGATGGCCCATGCGCCCGCAAGTCGCCCACGACCCATCCGGCGCGTCGCCAGCGGCGGCACGATCAGCGTCGTGAACACGAGGTAGAGCCCGACAAGTTGCACCGACACCGTCACCGCAAGTGCGAACAGGACATAGAAACCGGTGCGACCCATGCGCTCGCCGAAACCGAACCACGCCCCCAGCACCAGCGCGTAGACGCCAGCGGCCCACGCCAGCCGCGCCGGCTGCGCCCACAGGATCTGGCCAACAAGCAGGTCTCGAAGGTGCTCGCTGCCGTGTGCGTTGGAGGCGAGCAGCAATATCCCGCCGGTGGCCGCCAGCACGAACACCACCCCGATCACCGCCTCCTGCACGTCGGCCCAGATGCGTTCGGTCCACGTGAGCAGCAACGCGCCGAGCAAGGCCGCGACGAGCGCGGCCACCTGCACCGCGATCCCCTCGGCTTCGAACCCCATCCGGTCGGCGAGCAACACGCCGCAGCCTGCGATCTGCGCGATCGCGAGGTCGATGAAGACGATGCCGCGCGCGAGCACCTGCGTGCCCAGCGGAACGTGGGTCGCGGTCACCAGCAGCCCGGCAATCAATGCCGGGACGAGGATGCTCCAGTCGAATGCGCTCCAGTTCACGACGCGCCCTTCAGCAGCCGCTGGATGGTGTCGTCGAAGAGCCCGTAGAGATCTTTCGCGCCCTCGGTACCGCCGACGGTGAAGGCCAGCACCACCGGCTTCACCTTGCCGCGTTCTGCCAGCCACTGGGAAGCGCGATCGCCCTGGTAGGCGGCACGCAGGACCATCTTCGCCGGCGTGCGCCCCAGCGTGGCCAACACGTCGGACAGGTGCGCGGTGGTGGGCTCCATGCCCGGCTTGGGCTCGAGCGCTGCCACCTCGTTCATCCCCAGCCACGCAATGAGGTAGGTGAAGGCCTTGTGCTGCACCACCACCGGCACGCCCTTGAGGGGCGCCGCTTCGCGCTCCCATTTCGCCACCGCCTCGCCCCACTTCGAGGAGAACGCCTTCAGCCGCGACTGGTAGTAGGCGGCGTTCGGCGGGTCGAGCTGGGCGAGGCGTTGCGAAAGCGGCACCGCCACCAGGCCGATGTTGCGCGCGTCGGTCTGGATGTGGGGATCACCTTGCGGGTGGATATCGCCGTCGGCACGATCGAGCCGCGTGGGTTTTCCCAGCGTCGTGACCGCCGTGGCCGCTTCGAAGTAACCCGGCGTTCCCGGCCGCACCTTCGGATTCGCTGCCTGTTGCACCACCAGTGGCAACCATCCAATCTCGAGCTCCGCGCCGGTGGCGACAATGAGGTCCGCGCCGCGCGCCTTTGATATCAGGCTCGGGCGAGCTTCAACGCGATGCGGATCCTGCATCGCGGTGGTGGCGACGTAGACCTTCACCTTGTCGCCACCGAGCTCTTCGGTAAGCGCTCCCCACTCCGGCACGGTAGCGAGCACATTCAGCGTGGCATGCGCGGAGAGCGCGATCGTCGCGCCCACGAGGAAAAACAGTTTCGAGATGATTTTCATCGGGGTCTCTCAGTAGCGATGGGCGCCGTGGGCGCCCAGGCTCAGGATGTATTGCACGAAGAACTGGTTGTCGGTGAGGCCCGATGCGAGCTCGCTGCGGGCGAATTGCAGGCGGATGCGCGTGAACTCCGACGGGTTGTAATCGAACATCACGCTTGACCTGCGCGGCGCCCACGTCGTGTCATCGGCGCCGTTCGGGTCCAGCCGGTCGTAGCGCGCACCCACCCGCCATTCCGGCATGAACTGATAGACGCCCTGCAGGTACCAGCCGCTCTGGCGCGTCGCTTCGCGGATGCGTCCGCTGAAATATTCGCCCTGCACCTTCAGGTTTTCTCGCCCGGTGCCGTTGGGCGCGTATTTCCAGACGAAGTCGGCGATCGAAAGGCGACTCCCCACCGTCGCGCCGAACTCATCCCCGGAGCTCGCGCGCAGATGGGAGACACCGGCACGCCAGCTCTGGCTGGTGCCGATGTCGCCACCCGTGTGTGCGTAGAAGGCGCTTGCTCCGACACCGTTGCGATTGCGCTCCGAACCGGGATACGCATCGCCATTGCCGGCTTCGGCGCCGAGCTCGACGTAATGATCGATCGGCGCGATCCACTTGACCTGCACGCCGTCAGTCGAATGGCGCCCGCCGAGGAAAGCCTGGTAGGCAAGCGGCGCGTCGATAAAATCCCACGCATGTGGATGCTGCTCGTTGAGGTAGCCCACACCCGACAGGAAGCGCCCGAACTTCGGCGACAGCCCGAAGGGCGCTGTGAGCCACTGCCCGTACGCCTCTTCGACTGCGATGCTGTCCTCCGGCGTCACCGCCAGGATCAGCGTGCCCGCGAAACTCGGGTCCACGTTGGCGGACAGCACCACTTCCGATTCACCGAGGCTAAACCCACGGCGCCCGGGGCCGATTTCACCTTCGGGCGTGAATCCCGGAATGGCGAATGTGCGCGGGTCCT
>JBDSMR010000093.1:0-9906 GCA_039915735.1 Usitatibacter sp.
GCCAGCACCGAGGCCACGGTGTATTGAAGGCTCATGCGCGCCGGCTGCATCGCATCGATCGGGCCGGCGTTGTCGCAGCCCGGGTAGCTGATCGCCGAAGCAAAGGTGCGCAGCTTCACGCTCTCCACCTGCCGGCCCACCGCGCCGTGTTCATTGATGATGTTTTCTGCGGCAGCGGCCGCGGCCTGCACAAACACGCAGGCCGGTACCGGCTTGTATTCGATCTGCTCGATCTCCCAGCCTTCACCCCGGTGCAGCAGCTCCGCCGCGCGCGCCAGTCCGCCAAACGCGTTCAGCATGCCGCCGGGACCTTCGAGGATCGTGGCCGAAGATGTGGCGCCTTCGCGCGCGATGAGCGCCGCATGTATGGCGGCGCGCGAGGCATTCGCCGGCTGATAGAAGAGATCCAACTCGCCGCTGTGCCCCCACTCCATCAGGCCGGCGGCCGCGTTGGCGGAAATCGAAAGTGCGTTTACCGCCTGCGCTTCGCTGAGACCCAGCACCCGCGCGGCGGTGATGGCGCCGCCCACGCTGCCGATCACCGACGTTGCGCGAAAACGTTTCTTGAACGGCGCGTCCACCATGATGCGGCCGAGGCGTCCCATCGCTTCATAACCGGCGACGACCGCGGCGATGAACTCGAGTCCACTCACCGGCCGCACCGCGGCACACGCCAGCGCCACTGGGAAAATCACCGCGGCCGGATGCGAAGTACTGGCCGGATGCATGTCGGTGCGCGAGGCCGATGCGGCCATGAGGCTGTTCACGTACGCCGCATCGGCCGGCGCCACGCGAATATCGGTCGCGATGATGGGCGCGCCGTGCAGGACTGCCCACGGTTGCACCGCAGCGATCGCCTGCTCCGCATAAATCATCTGCCGCCCGGCGTATGCGCAGGAGAGAAAATCCACGGCGCAGAGCTGCGCCTTGTCGAGCACGTTTGCGTCGAGGCTTGCGGCCTTGAAGCCGGTGAGCTCGCGCACCAGCGCGAGGGCGATGGGCGGCGTCATGTGGCCCTCTGCGGTGGTGGCGGTTGCACACTCACGCCGAGTGCGATGAGCTTGTCGATCTCCGCGGGTGAGTACCCCGCTTCGGCCAGGATCTCCCGGCTCTGCTCACCCAGGCGCGGCGCGGGTTTGCTCGGCCCCGGCGTCCAGTCCGACCAGTCGCCCGGAAAAGCGACATTCACGATCTTGCCTTCGGTGGGATGGTTCACCGGCTGGAAAAATCCAACCTCGTTGAGGTGAGGATCCTCGATCAGTTCGTCGAGCGTGAAGGCCGGCATCGCGGGGATGTCGGCGGCGCGCAACGCCTTGACCCACTCGGCCGTCGTGCGTGTGGCAAGCAGCTCCGACAGCAGCGACGTGAGCTCCTGGATGTGCGCCATGCGATTGCGCATGGTGTTGTAGCGCGGGTCCTTGATGAGCTCCGGGCGCCCCGCGATCTCGAAGACGCTGGCCCAGTGCTTGTCGTGTGTTGGCATGACGCAGAGGAACCCGTCCGCGGTCTTGTGCGGCTTGCGGTTTGGGTCCAGCAAGCGGAAATGCCCGGCGGGACCGAGCGGCGGATCGAAGGTGCGCATGTACAGGTGATCGGAGAGCACCAGGTGTGCCGCGACCTCGAACATCGGCACTTCGACGCGGCGGCCCAGCCCGTCGCGCTCGCGCCCGAACAGCGCGCTCACGATGTGCCCATAGGTGGTGATCGAGACCAGCCGGTCGACCCAGGCTGTCGGCACCATTAATGGCGTGCCGCCGTTCATCTGCGCCAGCAGGCGTGGCACACCCACCGCCGTCTGGATGATGTCGTCATACGCAGGCAGGCCCGAATAGCAGCCGCGGCTGCCGAACCCCACGACGTGCACATGCACGATCTTCGGGTTCACCGCGCTGATGTCGCTCCACTCGATGCCGAGTTTCTTCGCCGCTTCGGCACGGAAGTTGTGCAGGAAAACGTCGGCGTCCTTCACCAGGCGCATCAACGCTTCCTTGCCCTCGGCGGTCTTGAGGTCGAGCGCGATGCTGCGTTTCTCGCGGCTGGTATGCAGCGTGAAGGCGTTCATGCCGGGATTGCGGCTTTGGCCACCGGCCGAGCGCGAGTAATCACCCTCGGGCGGTTCCACCTTGATCACGTCGGCGCCGAAGTGGCCAAGGAAGTGCCCGGCAAGGGGTGCGGCGAGCGCGATGCTCACGTCGATCACCTTGACGCCGGCGAGCGGCGGACGATTCACGCCGCGGCCTTCTCGGAGCCGACGATGTAGCCCGACGGCTCGCCCAGCAGCGTGGTGCGGTAGAGCTTGCGCGGGATGTCGATGTCGTAGTCCGACAGCGCCAGGTGCATGGTGCAGCGGTTGTCCCACGCCAGCACATCGTGCACCTGCCACTTGTGGCGATAGACAAACTCGGGGCGCACGCAATGTCCGTAGAGGAACTCCAGGATCGGCTCCGCCTCCTCATCGGTGAGGCCGACGATGCCGGTGGTGGTCATCTCGCTCACGTAGAGCGCCTTCCTGCCGGTTTCCGGATGCACGCGAACCATCGGGTGCGCGATCGGCGGGTTGCGCTTGCGCACTTCCGCGAGGTCGGCGGGATCGCGACCTTTCGAATGTTTCGCCACCGTCATGTCGTGGATCGCGTCGAGGCAATCCACGATCTCCTTCATCTTGTCGGACAGCGTGTCGTAGGCGAGATACATGTTGGTGAACATGGTGTCGCCGCCGACAGGGGGGATCACTTCGCTGCGCAGCAGCGAGGCGCGTGCCGGGCGCGTCGTGGTCGAGAGGTCCGAGTGCCACTGCCGCCCCACCGGCTGCTTGCGGCCCGCAATCTCCTGGTTGGTCACCGGCAGGATGTGGTGATGCTGCGGGTCGCGGAATTTGGGAATCGATGAATGGTCGTCGAGCGGACCGAAGCGACCGCTGAAGGCGATGTGCTGCTCGTGGGTGAGCGCCTGGTTCCTGAACAGCAGGACCAGGTGATCGCGCCACGCTTGCTCGATTTCCCTGAACGTCGCGTCGTCAATGGGTTTGGAAATGTCGACGCCGGAGATTTCGGCGCCGAGGCCGTTGGAGAGGCGGCGTATCTGGATTGTCATAAGGCGTTATCTCTTTGGCTGTGTCCCCGCCTTCGCGGGGATGACGAAGGTTTGCGCGGGATGACGATTCAGTCTTCCCAGACCTTCTCGGGCAGCGGCAGCCCCTTGAGGTCGGCGGGGGTGAGTGGGCCATTGGGCTTGATGCCCAGCGTTTCGAGCACCAGCAGCAGCTGGCGCACGTGCTGCGTGGAGTGCCACGCGGTGCGCTCCAGCACCTCATGCATCGTGGCGCGGCCGAAGTAGGTGTCGATTTCGGTGGTGCATTCCTTGTCGGGATAGGCACCCCACCATTTGTCGAAGCGCTCGCGAACGAGGTAGCCGTAGGCGATGATGTCGTCGCCCGGCTTCACTTTCTCGGTCTCGTCCATGATCAGTTCGTTGCTGAGCTCCACCTTCTGCTCTGCGGCGTCGACGTGCGCCTCGACGACACGGAAGACGTGGTGCGCGATGCCACGAAGCAGCCGCACGCTGTTGCGGAATTTCACATCGAGCACTGCATCCGGAATCTGAGCGATGTAGCGCTGCGCCGCGGGCAGCACGATGCGGATGCGGCGGGCCAGCTCGTCGGGTGGCAGGCGCTCTTCCACCTGCGCGTCGAGGCCGAGGAAATCCACGATGTCGCCGAGTTTCTGCGGGTAGATGAACTTGTCACCGCGCGCGACCACCGGAACGCTGCGCGCGCCGAGCGCAGCCATCGCTTCCTTCGCGCCCGGATCACTTGCCGCGTTGATGGAGATGTAGTCCACGCCCTGGCGCGTGAGGAATTCCTTGGTGCGCAGGCAGCTGGTGCAGCCTGGCGCCCAGAAGACACGAATTTTCTCGTCATGCAGGTTCATGAATTCGCCCCATCGGTGTGCCGGCAATCGAGGTCCTCATGAGTTCCCGCGACGAATCGTCGGAATAATCGGCGAGCGCCATGTGCACGGTGGCGCGGTTGTCCCACATCAACACGTCACCGACACGCCAACGCTGGCGGAAGGTGAATTCCTCGCGCGTCGAATGGCGGCAGAGAAAATCGATCAATCCGCGCCCTTCATCGGGCGTCATGCCGACAATGCGCGAGCACATCCATTCGCTCACGAACAGCGCCTTGCGCCCTGTCACCGGATGCACACGCACCACCGGCTGCACCACGGGCGGATTGCGCATGCGGGCGGCGGCCAGGTGTTCCGGACTGCCATCGCGATGCGCGGCTCCGAAGGAGTGGTCGTGAACGCATTCGAGCCCGTCGACGATGCGCTTCATCGTGGGCGATAACGTCTCGTAGGCGAGGTACATGTTGGAGAACAGCGTGTCACCGCCCACGGCGGGCAGCTTGAGCGAATACAACACCGATCCCAGCGCGGGTCGCAGCGTGTACGAAAGGTCCGAGTGCCATTGCTGGCCGAAGGTCACGCGCCGCCCGGCCACCTGCGTGGTCTTCACGCGCAGCAGTTCGGGATATTCCTCGTAGCGCAACTCCGGCTGGTAGTTGTCGTGGCGCTCCAGCGGACCGAAGTGAGCGCTGAAGGCGATGAGCGACTTCGGCTCCATCTTCTGGTCGCGGAAAAGCAGCACCGGGTCCTTCATCCAAGCGGCGTGGATGGCGGACACCAGCTCCGGGCCAAGCGGCTTCGAAAGGTCCACGCCGCGCACCTCGGTGCCGAGGGCGCTGGCGATCTGAACGGTTTCCACGCGTCTTACTCCACCTTGATGTTCGACTTGCGGATGATTTCAGCGAACTTCTTCGACTCCGCCGCGACGAAAACCGCGTACTCCTCCGGTGTCATGTACATCGGGACCAGCGCGCTGGCGGTGAGGGTCTTGACCACTTCCGGATCCTTCAGCGCCCTGTTGACCGCGCCGTTGATCTTTTCGACCAGGGCCTTCGACATGTTGGGCGGCCCCGCGATGCCGTGCCAGCCGCTCGCGACGAAGCCGGGATAGGTCTCGGCCAGCGTCGCAACGTCGGGGAGGTCGGGCATGCGCTTTTCGGTGGCGACCGCGATCAGCACCAGCTTCCCGGCCTTCACGTGCTGCAGCACTCGGCCGCTGTCGAACATCCACTGCACGTGGCCGCCGAGCACCGCGTTCAACGCGGGCGCGCTGCCGTTGAAGGGAACGTGGGTGATCTCCACACCCGCGGCGTAGCGCAGCATCTCGCCCGCCAGATGGTTGGAGCCGCCGATGCCCGCCGAACCGTATGTGCTCCCTGGGTTGGCCTTTGCCCAGGCGACAAATTCCTTGAGGTTCTTCGCCGGCACCGAAGGATGCACCACGAGGAACAACGGCAGCGAGGCGAGCGGGGCGATCAAGCTGAGCTCGTTCGCCTTGTACGGCAGCTTGTCGCCGTAGATGAACGGATTGGTGGACAACGTGGAAAGTGGTGTCTGGATCAGGGTGTGCCCATCGGCGGGTGCCTGCATCGCGGAGGCCGTGTGCGTGTTGCCGTTGGCCCCCGGCTTGTTGAGCACGATGACGGGCTGCTTGAATTCGTCCTGCAGCTTGGGCGCGATGGCGCGGATCAGCAGGTCGGAGACGCCCCCGGGCGCGAACGGAATCACGATCTCGATCGGTTTGCTGGGGAAGGTCTGGGCCGCGGCGGGCGTGATGCCGACCAGGCCGGCGAAAAACGCGACGGCGAATTGCAGGGCTTTCATTTATCTCTCCTGGGTTTCTCTAATTTGTGAGTGGTGGTTCTGCGCGCATTGCTATCAGGGCGTCGACGACGCGCACGCCGCGCCCCTTGGGAAGCACTACCAGCGGATTGATGTCGAGCTCGGCGATCTGGCTGCCGTGGTCTTCGAGCAGTTGCGAGACGGCGACGATGGCATTGGCCAGGGCGTCGACGTCGGCGGGCGCTCGCCCGCGCGCACCCGTGAGCACGGCCACGCCGCGGATCGAGTTGATCATTTCGTGCGCGGCCTCAAGGCTGATGGGCGCGAAGCGGAACACCACGTCCTCCAGCACCTCGGTGAAGATGCCGCCGAGTCCGAACATGACGGCGGGTCCGAAGCGCGAGTCGTTGACGGCGCCGAGGATCACCTCCACGCCGCCTTCGACCATCTCCTGCACCAGCACGCCGTCGATCATCGCCTCGGGCGCATGGGCCCTGGCACTCGCGATGATTTCGTCGTATTCGGCGCGGACTGCTTGTGAATTGGGCACGTGCAGCCTGACTCCACCCGCCTCGGTCTTGTGCGGAATGTCGGCCGACTGGATCTTGAGCGCGACCGGATAGCCGATCTTCGCCGCTGCGGCCGCGGCCTCGGCCGCATTCGTGGCGAGCACTTCCTGCGTCGGCGTGAGCCCGTATCTGGCGAGGAGTTGCTTGGCTTCGTATTCGTTGGCCGCCGTGATGGGCGCCTGCGCGGCTCGCGGCGCAACGCGCGCGGGCCTGGCGGCATCGCGATGGTGGCGGCGCAGCGCTTCGGCGAAGCGGCAAAGTGCGGCGAGAGCACCGCAGCAGCGTGATGGCGTGCGGTACAGCGGCACGCGTGCCTCCCGCAGCAGCTCGTAGGCGCGGCCAACGCGGTCTTCGCGCGAGCTCCAGGAAACCATCAGCGGCTTGTGGGTCTCGGCGTCGAGCGCCGCCAGCTCTGCCGCGATCTTCTCGGCCGCGGCGCCCTCGACCGACGAGGCCACCACGATCAGGCTCGCGATCGCGGGATCGTCGAGGATCACCTTGAGCGCCGCGCGCAGCAGGCCGGAATCGTTGAGGATGCTCGCGGTCACGTCCACCGGGTTCTGCGGCGATGCATACGCCGGCAGCACTTCGCGAAGGCGCGCGCGCGTAGCTTCCGAAAGCTCCGGCACGCCAAGGCCGCGTGCCGCGCATGCATCGGCGAGCAGCACGCCGGCGCCGCCCGAAACCGTGACGATGCCGACGCCGTCATGACCCGGCAGCTTGTCGCGCGCGAAAGCCGCGGCGCAATCCACGAGTTCGTGCACGTCGTCGATACGGATCCAGCCGAACTGGTCGAACGCCGCCTTGTAGAGTTGCGCCGAGCCGCCGAGGTTGCCGGTATGCGAAGCGGCTGCGCGCTCACCCTCCGGGGAGTTGCCAACTTTCCACGCAATCACCGGCTTCTTCGCATCGAGCGCGCGCCGCGCAATGGCCGGCAGCCGGTGCGCGTCCTTGATGCCCTCGAAGTAGCCCGCGATCATCGTGGTGCCGGGGTCATCGATGAAGGCGTCCATGAAATCGAGGCTGGTGAGGTCGGCCTCGTTGCCGGTGCTGACCACGTGGCGGAAGCCCACGCCCTGCTCCTCAGCCATGTTCACCACCGCGAAGCCGAAGCCGCCGCTCTGCGTCACCATGCTGACGCTGCCCGCGCGCAGGTTCGAAAGTCCGAACACCGGCCCGAATCCGGCGAACACGTTGTCAGGCACGTTCATGAGGCCGATGCAATTGGGGCCGACGAGGCGCACACCATGGCGCCGCGCGGCCTCGAGCAGTTGCTGCTGGAGTTTTTCGCCCTCGCCGCGCATCTCCGCGAACCCCGCGCCGATCACGATCGCGAAGGGCACGCCCTTGCGGCCGCACTCTTCGACCGCCTGCACGGCACGCGCCGCGCCCAGCAGCACGATGGCGAGGTCCGGCACGTGAGGCAGCGATTCCACCGACGGGTAGCAGCGGATTCCGCCAACCTCCGGGTATTTCGGATTGACCGGATACAACGCGCCCGGATAGTTGCGCGCCTGCAGGTTGCGCAGCACCTGGCCGTTGATGCCGGCCTCATCGCTCGAGGCGCCGATGATGGTGATCGAGCGCGGGTTGAGCAGGTTCGCGAAGCCCGCGCCCGCGTTGATGGCGTCGACCTTGGGGCGCGCGCTCATGATGCGGGAAGCTCCAGCACCTGCCTCGCGAGCACGTTGCGCTGCACCTCGCTGCTGCCTCCATAGATGGTGGCCGGACGCGCGTTCATGAAGAGGGACATCACGTCATCGGGCCCGGCGCCGAGGTCGATCGCGCCCTCGAGCGCGCCGTGGGCGCCAATACATTCGACGGCGAGCTCGGAAAGCCGCTGGTAGGTCTCGCTGCCGAGAAGCTTGAGGATCGAGACGTCCGCGCCGAGCGGCTCGCCGCGCCGCACCTGGTCGGCGAAACGCTGGTAGAGCGAAGCGAGGTCCCAGACGTCGAGGCGCAGTTGCGTGAGGCGCGCCATGAAGGCGGCATCTTCGTGCAGGCGGCGCGCGTGTGCGATGGCATCCACGCGCTGCAGCGCGTATTGCGCCTGGCGTGGATTACCGAGGTAGATGCGCTCGTTCGCCAGCAGCATCTTGGCCACCGTCCAGCCCTGGTTCTCGGCGCCCAGCATGCAATCGGCGGCAACACGCACCTGGTCGAAATGGACTTCGCAGAATTCCTCGTGGCCGGCGATGTCCCGGATGGGACGCACCGTGATGCCAGGCGTTGCGAGGTCGATCAGGAAAACGCTGATGCCGGCCTGCTTCTTCACGGTCTTGTCGGTGCGCGCCAGCAGGAATATGTGCGTGGCGTCCTGCGCGAACGTGGTCCACGCCTTGGCGCCATCGATCACGAACTCGTTGCCTTCACGCGCAGCCTGCGTGCGCAGCGAGGCGAGGTCCGATCCCGCGTTGGGCTCGGAGAAGCCCTGGCACCACATGTGTTCGAAGGCGAGGATCGATGGCATGAAGCGCCGCTGCTGCGCCGGCGTGCCGTAACGGATGAGCCCCGGGCCCACCATGGTGATGCCCATGTCCGGCGCGCGCGCGACACCCCAGCGGTCCTGCTCCTGCATGAAGATCAGCTGCTTGCGCGGGCTCAGGCCCGCGCCACCGAATTCGCGCGGCCACGCCAGCGCCAGCAAGCCAAGCGCGCCGAGCTTGCGATAGAAATCGCGGCACTCGTGCCAACGCAGGCGGCGCGGCGGATTGCGCAGCTCGGCCGGATATTCACGCTCGAAGATCTCGCGCACGCGCAGGCGGAATTCCTCGTCGGGCAGCGCGTCCCATTCGAGCGGCGCCGTGGTGGGTCCGAATTGCTTCGTCACCGCTTCGTGCTCCGGGGGCGCGGAGGCGAGCAGTGCCTCGATGCGCCGGCGGTGGAAGCTCGCGTTGCCGAGCCAGGCGGAAAGCACGAGCGCGCGCTTGAGATGCAGGCCGACGTCGCCTTCGTCGGCGAATCCCATTGCGCCATGCATCTGCACTGCTTCGCGGCCGATGCGCAGCGCGCCATCCGCGGCGCGCGCCTTGGCGCGGCTGGCGGCGATGGAGCGCTCGCGCCGAGTGGAATCATGAGCGCTGAACACTTCGAGGGCCGCGGTGAGCGCGGCGCGCATGAGCTCCTGCTGCACGTAGAGATCCACCGCGCGATGCTGCAGCGCCTGGAAGCTGCCGATCAACCTGCCGAACTGCTCGCGGATTTTCAGGTATTCGAGCGTCATGCGCAGCATCGATTCGGCCACGCCCAGCAACTCCGCGGCGACCGCGACGTTGCAACGGTCCGCCACGTCGCAGATCGCTTCTGTCGTGACCGCCGGTCCCGACGCGCGATGGGCGGGACTCACGACGACATCCTTGAACTCCACTTCTGCGCTCGAGGTGCCGTCAACGCGCCCTTCACTGCGCAGCGTGACGCCTGCGTCCCCCGCCGGCACCCAGCAGATCACCGGACCTTCGGCGGAGCTGGCGGTGACGAGATAACCATCGGCGCAGGCCGGCACGACAAACCGCTTGCGGCCCGTAAGGCGTGCCTGGTTGCCGGTGATCGCGAGCGTTGTCTTGTACGCGCCCGGCAACTCGTAGCCTTCTTCCTGCCACGCGAGACCCGCGATCAGCTCTCCCGAGGCGATGTCGGGCAGCAGGCTC
>JBDSMR010000117.1:0-3944 GCA_039915735.1 Usitatibacter sp.
CTGAACGCCTTCGAACTGGTGGTTCATTCACCCGAGCGCATCTACTACATGACGCGCAACCGCTTCCTGCTCTACAAGCGGCCTTACATGCCGCTCAAGTGGAAGCTCAAGGACCTGCTTCGCTGGATGGCGAAATTCACCGCCACCGTGCTGTTGATCGCGCCTCGTGTTGAATATGTGCGCATGACAACCCGCGCGATTCGAGACGCGCTCATCGGCCGATCCGGCAAGTTCGAATCGCGATGAGCGCCGTGCTCCAGACGCCCTGGTCCCCGGGGCGGGAAGACCGCGGCTCGCTGCTGCTCATTTTCCTGCTGCCGATCATCGTCGCCTCCCCGGGCCTGCTAGGCATGACCATGGCGGATCCGCTGCTGTACCTATCGGGGCTCACCGTCGGCCTGCAACCTGGAATCCTCAAGGGCGCGCCGTACATCGATCCCAACAGTGGCTATAACACGCAGGCCCTCGGCCACCTGTCCGCATGGCTCTGGACGCAGGGCAGCGTGCCTTGGTGGAACCACTACACCGGCATCGGCCTGCCGCTCGCGGCGCAGTACCAACCCGGTTCCTTCTTCCCGCTCACGATGCTGCTGCTGCTTCCCCACGGCTTCGCGTGGATTCAGGTGGCATTGCAGATCCTTGCGGGGCTCGGCACCTTCATGCTGCTGCGGCAACTCGGTCTTGGCCGAATGGCCTCGACCATCGGAGGCCTGCTCTACTCCTTCAACGGGACGCTGGCGTGGTTTGCCCATGCGCCCGCGGCGCCGGTCCCGTTCCTGCCCTGGATGCTGCTGGGCATCGAGCGCATCGCAATCCATGCGCGCGCCTCGCGTCCCGGCGGATGGGCGATGCTGACCGCGGCCATGGCCATGAGCCTGCTCGCGAGTTTCCCGGAGACGGCATACCTGAGCGGGTTGTTGGCACTGGCCTGGACGCTGGTGCGTGCAGTACAGCTTCCGGGCCCGGCGCGGCGAGCGTATGCATTTGCAATCGTCGCGGGGGGCCTCACCGGCATCGCCATTGCGGCGCCGCAGGTTTATTCGTTCCTCGAATACCTGCGCCACGCGGATATCGGCGAACACGGCCACCGATTCGCGCACGAATCCATGAGCCATTTGAACCTCGTGCAATCGCTCATCGCGCCCTACTTCTTCGGGCCGATCCACGCGTTCCTTGATGGCAAGAACGAACCGGTGATCTACCTGTGGAGTGGAATCGGCGGCTACGTGACGCTGGCACTCCTGGCGGCCGCCATCGCAGGCTTCTGCAGCCGGCGCGACGCATTGGGCTGGCTACTGATGGGTTGGTGCGTCCTCGCGCTGCTGCGTACTTTCGGAGTTCCAGGCATGTCGCACCTCTGGAATCTCATCCCCGGCGTTTCGCTGGCGGCGTTCTATCGCTACGCCTGTCCGTCCTGGGAGCTTGCCCTGGTGCTGCTTGCCGCGCGGGGCATCGATGCGTGGGCACGCGATGAGCGTCCCCGCAGCGCGCGCCTCGCGGCCGGATGGACCCTCGTCGCCGGGCTGGCCGTCACCGTGTACGTGGTAACGGTTCCCGCCTGGAGCTTGATTGAGCCAACCCGGATGCCCGGGTGGGCCATCGGTTCGATGGTGGTTGCGGGACTCTGCGCCCTCACGGTGGCCATCCTCGCCGCTCGTGGTCCGCGGGCCGCTTTCGCCATCGGTGCGATGCTGGTTGCCGAGGCCATGGTGATGTTCGCCATCCCGACGATGTCCAATCCGGGCGCCGGGCAGGTCGACACGCGCGCCGCGAAATTCCTGCAGGACAACCTCGGCTTCCAGCGCTTCTATACGCTCGCGCCGTTCCAGCCCAACTACGGCGCCTACTTCCGCGTGGCGTCGATCAACTACAACGTCCTGCCGAACAGCAGGAAGTGGCACAAGTGGGTGCAGGACATGCTCGACATGCAAGCGGACTCGGTCGTGTTCAACGGCGTGCGTGGTGGCGAAGACAGCCAGGCCGCCATGCTCAAGCGCCATCGCGTGAATTACGAGGAGGTCGGCGTGCGCTACGTGCTGGCCTCGCGCAACACAAGCCCCTTTGGCCCCGAGGATGGCGTGAAGCTCGTCTACCAGGACGAAATCATGGACATCTATGAGTTGCCCGGCGCCAAGCCCTACTTCGATACCATCAAGGGCAATTGCAAGCTGGAAGCGCCGGATCGAGATCGAGTCAGCGTGGATTGCTCGGCGGAGGACCATCTCTTCCGCCGCGAGCTCTTCTATCCGGGATGGACTGCGACGATCTCAGGCGCCTCGACAGTGATCGAGGAGCATCTCGACCTGTACCAGGCGGTGAAGGTGCCGGCGGGAAAAAGCGAAATCCGCTTCGACTACGCGCCGCGCCACATCACGGGCGCGTGGCTGGTGGCGCTGCTGGGTTTGGTGATCTCGCTGGGAGCGCCCGCGCTCAGGCGCGCGCGACGATAGGCACCGCGTAGTCGATCGGCCAGACGACGCCGAAGTGCGGCGCGTTGTCGATGCGTACCGTCGACCTGGAAAAGCCCGCCGCGGCGAGTCGGCGCAACAAATCCGGCTCCGTGAACATGCGCATCTCGAGCGTCATGCCTTCGCCGCCGTGGAAGACGAGATCCTCGAAGACCTCGTGCTCGCCTTCCTTCGTGGTGTTGTGCAGCACGCGCTTGCCGCCCTCCTCCACGATCCTGAAGTCGTGCATGCGCGGAAAGTGCTCGCGCGTCTCGCCGGTTTTCTCGAACGGCACCGTGAAGAGAAAAATACCGCCCGGCTTCAGCAGTCGACGCGTGTTCTCGAAAGCGCGATCGAGCAGGAATCCGGGGATGTGCTCGAACACATCGCTGGAGATGATGAAGTCATAGGTGCCGAAGCGATCCTCCGGCACGTTGGCGATGTCGAGCTTCGGCTCCACGTGATAGAAGGTGTTCACGTAATCGAACTTGGCCGCCAGCGGCAGCGCGTATCCATCCCAGTCGCTCATGCCGATGCCGCGGATGCGCTTGTCGACGGGAAACGCCGGCAGCGCGCGCGGGCTGCCGAAGAGCTCCACGCCAAGAGCCAACATCAGCGAACGCATGCGCAAGCTAGAGTGACAGTTCGTACAGCTCTGGAATTCGCGGTTCTCGACGTGATCCCTCGGCACGTCCAGGTTGCGGCGGCCGCACAGGTTGCAGAGGAAGTCGGCGCGTTCCAGGCTCACGCGGCGGGCGGCGCGCTGAACGTCACGTGGGTGCGGCCGGTGGCGAGGTCTCGCCGCACGATGCGCCGGCGCAGGTCGAAGCCCAGGTTGAGCGGCTGCTTCACCGGCCAGTGCGTGTGATTGTTGGAGAAGCCCGGGTTGTAGAACGGATCTCCCACCGCCAGCACTTCGCGCCACTTGAGGCGGAAGAGCGCGGAATCCTTGGGGTGCGGATCAACCGTGCTGGTGCCGCGCGTATACGACTCATGGTGCACCAGGCGCGCATGCGGCGACATGATGACGCGGAAACCCTGCTGCCCGACGCGCAGGCACAGGTCCACGTCGCCGAAGCCGACAGCGATCGATTCGTCGAAGCCGCGTACTTCGCGGAAGGCATCGGCCCGTATCAGCAGCAGCGCCGCCGTGACGGCCGAGACCTCCCGGTTCACTCGCATCAATTCGGGTTCAATCGGCTGGGCGGGGAACTGCACCCATTTGCCGTAGTGTTCCGCCGCGCCATACATGCCGACGCAGACGCCCGCGTGCTGCAGGTGCTTGCGGTCCGGGTAGAACAACATGGCGCCAACGATGCCCACATCGGGCTGCTGCCCCACTTCCAGCATGCGCTCGAGCCAACCGGGCGCGATCGCCTCGATGTCGTTGTTGCAGAAAAGGTAGTGCGAATAGCCCGTCCCCGCTTCCTTCACCGCGAAGTTGTTGATCGCGGAGAAGTTGAACACTCCCGAGTACCTCAGGATCTTCACCGAATC
>JBDSMR010000149.1:0-80842 GCA_039915735.1 Usitatibacter sp.
TGTCTTTCGTTTGCGGAGCGCGGGTTGATCTAGCGCTGCCGATTCATCCTCAGGAACGGCCGCTCCATGAAGTACTACGAGAGCGCGCTGACCAGGATGATCGGTGGCAAGGCCAGCAGGAGGAACAGCGCAAGGCCGTCGATGTAATTGCGCTCGCCAGGATTCGTCATTCGCACTGCCGGTTAGCGGTGGAGCAGGTCGAGCCTGAAGTACGAGATGTTCACGCCGATCTCCCCATCGCCGTACACCTCGTTGTTGAAGTGATAGTTGTCGAGCATGTAGTCGGCGGGCTCGGGCGAAAGGTCCGGATAGATGGTTCGCGCCGAGGCGAGGACGTTGCGGAACTCATCGCGGTTCATGCGCAATTCGAAGTAGCCGCCTTCGCCTTCCGTTTTCGGGGAGATGAATCCGTTGGGCGTGGGAAAGTAGTCACGACCCACGCTACGCATGTACTGCGACCCGGGGCGAAACGCCGTACCGACGATGACTTTCCCGGTGGCAACGTCGGGTGCGAGATAGTCATTGGCCAGCACCGTGCCGTACACAAGCGTCGTGAAATAAACCGGCCGTCCTGACCGTTGATCGATGAACTCGAGCGTCGGATGGCCGAAAGCGTGGCTAACTGAATTGCGCGTCGCCACCTTCTTCACCCCGATGTAGAAGCTCACTGAGAGCTGGGTTTCGATACCCAGCTGGTTGGCGAACGGGAAGATGCGTTTGTCCACGCCATTCGAGTCAACCGACGTACGGAACTGGTAGAGGGGGTTCACGCTCGTGAACACCGCCGGTCCGCGCTGGATGGTGTCGACGTGGACTCCGTACTGGAACACGCCCGACTGCTGCACGAACACCGTTGTTGCCGCGACCGGAGTCGTCAATGCATCGGCGATATATGTGTCGACTGCCTGCAGTCCAGTGTATTGCGCATAGACTGCGGATTCGGTGCCGGGCAGTGTCGCGGAGAGGTGCTTCGTGGGAGGCGTGAGGTTGTTGATCGCCATGCACGCGCCGAGGTTGCGGGATTCGTCTTCACAAACGGCGCTTGGCTGGATCTTGCCGTCGTTCAGCTGTGGATTGAAGCCGAACGTCTTGATGGAAACGTCGGCTGTGCCGAATGCGCAAATGCCACGCCTTCATCCAGCCAGCCGAGCGAGACCATGCGCGCACGTTCCGACGCGCTCGTGACAAACCGGTGGTTGCTGTCGTTGAAGGCGAATCGATTGTTGTAGAGGCGGTAAACGGAAATGTAACTGCCGCAACCACCCGACGAATCCACCGGCAAGGCGGAGAAAGCAAAGCCTTCCGAAATCCAACCAGTGCCGGGCTGCTCCAGGATCGCGCGTTCCTCGGTATTGATCGTATAGAAATGTGAACTCGGGCTTGGAGCGTAAAACCGCGCGACGGCAAGGCATGTGCGACCGCAAAAGGCTGTTACCGGGCTTTCATCGACCAGGAAGCCGTAACCGGTTCGGACCCATCCCGGGCCGGCGTTGCCAGCGTCGATTCCCAGCATTTCCGGCCCGTTGGCGGTAAGGAAATAGTGGCCCGTGTGGGCGTTGTAGAACTCGACAGCGGTCGTTGGTCGCGCAGTGTTTATCGGGAAGGCCGCCACAAAGCGAGCGCCCGCTAACATGCAAACTATTGAAATAGCTAGAACAATGGCAATCGGCGGAGGTATACGAGTGCGAGGCATGTGATGGCCCTCCTGTTGCGGGTATTTCTCGAAAGGTGCTAAAATGCAAGGCTCTGCTGTGCTTTGATTTTACAACCGAATTAACAGAGGTTCGTATGTCGCGCGTATGCCAAGTGACGGGTAAAGGCCCGATTGTTGGACACCATGTGTCCCACGCCAACAACAAGACCAAGCGTCGTTATCTCCCCAACCTGCAGTACCGCAAGTTCTGGGTCGAGAGCGAAAACCGCTGGGTCAAGATGCGCCTGACCAACGCCGGCCTGCGCCTCATCGACAAGAAGGGCCTTGACGTCGTCCTCGCGGAAATGCGCGAGCGCGGTGTAGCGGTCTAAAGGAGAACGCCATGCCCCGTGACAAGATCAAGCTCGAGTCGACCGCCGGTACCGGCCACTTCTACACCACCACCAAGAACAAACGCACCATGCCGGACAAGATGGAGATCAAGAAGTACGATCCCGTCGCCCGCAAGCACGTCGCCTACAAAGAGACAAAAATCAAATAAAGGCTGGTAGCGGGAACGTCGTTGGAGCGGTCAAGCCGCTCAACGCCGGCAGGCAGGAATCATTAAGGAAAAAGCCCCGCCGAAGCGGGGCTTTTTTATGGGCGGGTCCTGCTCGCCGGTGTTGAGCGGCTTGACCGCTCCAACGACGTTCCCGCTGTACGCCCCTTGCGGGGCGCCATTTATTTTTGCTTGGCGATGATCATTTCCTTGATGTCGTCGTAGACGTTCTGCGGGACGATTTTCTTCTTCACCAGATCGTCCTTGCCCTTGTAGGGGCGGCCCTTCACGATCGCCTTGGCGCGCACGTCGCCGATGCCCTTGAGCGTGGCGAGATCCTTCGCGGAGGCCGAGTTGATGTCCATCGGCTCGGCGGCCTTGGGGGCCTCCATTTTCTTGGCGTCAGCCTTCGGAGCTTCCATTTTCTTCGGAGCTTCCATCTTCTTGGCGTCGGCCTTCGGGGCTTCAGCTTTCTGCGCGATGGCGGAGCCGGCCGCAAAGCCGAGCGCAGCCAGGGCGGTGACCAGGAAAGCGGTGATCTTCTTCATTTGCTTGTTTCCTTCTTGTCGAGTTGGGGGCGGTCCAGCGTCGGTTAAACGCGGCGCTAGTTTAACCGTTGACCCGCAAATGAAAAGCCCCGCCGGAGCGGGGCTTTTTGCCGGGCTGGATCGCCGCATTCGCGAACCAGGCGCGAGACGATGGCAACCAGGCGCCTGACGATTACACCTAGGCGTAGCGGCGCAGGCGGTGCGAAAACTCCACCAGCGGCGTGACGCCGCTCTTCTCGGCACGCTCGCACCAGTCCTTGAGCTGGTGGACCAGCTGCTCGGTGTTGAGCGTGGAACGCTCCCACAGGCGGGCCAGGTCCTGGCGCATCGACCAGGTGGTCTTGAGCGCCGGGCTGTTCTCCAACAGCGCGTCGACATGCTCGCGCTGCTTGGCGGGTATCAGCGCTTCGTCACGATGCAGCCACTTGCGGGCGGCCACCATGGCGGCGGAATCCTGCCCGCGGGCACGCAGGGCGGCGATTTCCAGCTTGCTCGTACGCTTGATCGACTTGGTGTAGTTCGCCATCACGTCGAAGCGATGCATGATCACCGCCTGCAGCGTGGCGGCGTCCACTTCCCACTTGGACGGGTCAAGCTTCACCTTTGGCGCCTGCTTGCGCACGGTAGCCAGGCCCAGGGCCTCGAGGATCTTCACGTACATCCAGCCGAGGTCGAATTCGTACCAGCGGATCGAGAACTTGGCCGACGTCGGGTAGGCGTGGTGGTTGTTGTGCAGCTCCTCGCCACCGATCCACACTCCCCACGGGCCGATGTTCGTGGCGTCGTCGTCGGTCTGGAAGTTGCGGTAGCCGAAGTAGTGGCCGATGCCGTTGATCACGCCGGCGGCCCAGAACGGGATCCAGCCAAGCTGCAGGCCATAGATGATCACGCCGGGTACAACGCCGAAGAGCGCCACGTCAATCGTCAGCAGCAGCATGATTCCCCACTTGTTGAGCGGGGTGTACACGTTGCGTTCCATCCAGTCGGTCGGCGTGCTGTGGCCGTACTTCTCCATCACGTCCTTCTTGTGGGATTCCCTGACGTACAGGACCACACCGGCGAAGAGGATCTTGTTGATGCCGTGGATGCGGGGGCTGTGCGGGTCTTCCTCGGTTTCGCACTTGGCGTGGTGCTTGCGATGGATCGCGGCCCACTCCTTGGTGATCATCCCAGTGGTCATCCAGAGCCAGAAACGGAAGAAATGGCTCACGACGGGATGCAGGTCCAGGGCCCGGTGTGCCTGGCAGCGGTGCAGGTAAAGCGTGACACCCGCGATGGTGATCTGCACCAGGATCAGTGCCGCGATCACGTCGCCCCACCAGGGGAGGTTCAGGAGGCCATGGAACATGGTCATGGGTTGTGCGCCTTTTTTCTGTGTTTCCGCCAGGAGACAGCGGGGATGTCCAGTATTCTACCCGCAGGCCCGAGCCGGGGGTGATGAATTACGACAATTGGAGCCTAAACCCCTGAATTCAAGGGGCTTTGGGTTGTTTCAGCCGTAGCCAAAACCCTCACGTCCCGGCGGGGATAGGGGATGTCGATCGCAGCCTCGCGGAAGGCGGCCAGGATGGCCAGGAAAAGGTCGCTTTTGAGGTCTGCGTCGCCGGCGCCGGCGTCCGCGATCCAGAACACCACTTCGAGGTCGATTCCGCTTTCGTTGAGCAGGGTGACGCGGGAAACCGGGGCCGGCTCCTCGATCACCCGCGGCTGCGCCCGGGCGAGCTGCGCCATCAGCCGCAGGGCCTCCTCCACATTGCTGTCGTAGGCAACAGACACCGCCACCTTGGACGCCGCCTTGGTGTCGGTGAAGGTGTGGTGGTAGACGCTCTCCGTGATCAGCTTCTCGTTCGGGATGATCGACTCGGTGCCGTCGGCCGCCTTGATGACGGTGTAGCGCGACTCGATCGCCATCACCTTGCCCTTGCGGCCATCAACCGTGATGAGGTCGCCCAGCCGCAGGCTGCGGTCGATGAGGACGATGAAACCACTCACGTAGTTGCTGGCGATCTTCTGCAGGCCGAAGCCCAGGCCCACGCCGAGCGCACCGCCGAAGATCGACAGCGTGGTGATGTCGATGCCCACCATCGGCAGCGCCACCATGATGGCGAGGAACATCGTGGCCACGCGCACGAGCTTGGTGATCACAACGCGCGTGGACATCTCCATGGCATCGGCGGCGAGGACCCGGCTTTCCGTCACGCGCGAGATCCAGGCGGCGATCGTGAGCGTGAGCGCGAGGGCGGCCAGGGCCTGCATCACCAGCCACAGCGTCACGCGGACCTTGTTCCTGCCGGTGCTGAACCCGACGTTGTCCAGCGCGTCGATGACCTCGGGCAGCAGGCCCGTGAGGTGCAGCGCCACGCCGATCCACGCGATCCACGCAATGGTGCGGATGGAGGCGCGCAGGAACCCGCCGGGCGGCAGCACGTGCCCGAGGACGTAGACCGCGATGCGGATGGCCAACCACGCGACGATCAGTGTCTGGACGATCTCCAGCAGGGTCACGCGCTGGAACTGCTGCAGCACGATGCGTCCGGCGAACATGAATGCCAGTGCGAACAGCGGGTAGGCAACGTGTTCGAAATCGCCGGCGCCGAATTGCCATCGGGGGTTGGGCTTGACCCGCGCGGAGATGACGCGCGCGGCGTAGTACCCGAGCGCCAGCGTCACCGCGACCACGCCCAGCTGCCACAGGATGATCCGGGGCGAAGGATCGCCTGCGATGCCTTCAACGAATTTCTTCAGCGGTGAGTAGTCGATGGCCATGGTGTCGATTGGCTGCGATGTTTCTCGAAATTTGCCACGAAACGATCCGTGACCAGGTGATTGCCCGAGATCACGACCACATTCTCCGCATTCCTGGACTGTGCCGCGTGGGTGAAGTTGTAGCTTCCGGTAACTACCGCGGCGTTTTCGGTGGCGCCATCCAGGATCAGCACCTTGTTGTGCGACGAGGCGAAGCCGGCGTTGAGGTACACATTCACTCCGGCGCGGCGCAACGCCTTCAGGTGCATGAGGCCGCCGGTTTGATTCTGCTTCGCGTCGCCGATGAATTCCACTTCGAGGCCGCGCTTGCGCGCCGCGACAAGTGCATTGGCGATGCGGCGGTCGGTGAAGAGATAGGCCTGCACCTGCACGGTTTCCTTCGCTTCACCAATGCGTTTCACCAGCAGCGCGGCGATGTCGTCGCCGGGGGTGAAGGCGACTTCGATTTCTGCTTGCTGCGCTGCTACAGCAGGAACGCCGATGAACGCCGATGCCACGCCGATGGCCGCCGATAGAATTGCGCGGGGTATGGAGGCAGCTACCGACGCCCGGAAAGCATTCAGCATTTGCTTTTATCGGCGGCCATCGGCGGCCATCGGCGTGGCATCGGCGTTCATCGGCGTTCCCTGCCTTAGTTCTTTTCGCGCTCCATCACGGCGGCGAAAAAGCCATCGGTGTTGTGCACATGCGGGTAGAGGTGCAGATATTCGCCGATGTCCTTGGGCGCGATGCCTTGTTTGGCGAGGATATCTTTCGCGGAAATCAGCTTGAAATCCGGATTGGCGGCGAGGAATTCGGTGACGATGTCCTCGTTCTCCTCCGAGAGCAGGCTGCAGGTGCCGTAGACGAGGCGCCCGCCAGGTTTCACCAGCGCGCCCGCGGCGGCGAGGATGTTGCGCTGCTTTTCGTTCAGCTCCGCCAGGCCTTCAACCGTCTGGCGCATCTTGAGATCGGGGTTGCGGCGCAGCGTGCCCAGGCCGGTGCAGGGCGCATCCACCAGCACGCGATCGATCTTGCCGCGAAGGCGCTTCACCTTGGCGTCGTTTTCGTTGGTGATGCGCTGCGGGAAGACGTTCGACAGGCCCGATCGCTTGAGGCGCGGGGCGAGGTTGGCCAGGCGCTTGTCGGAGACGTCGAACGCATACAGGCGCCCGCTGGAATTCATCGCGGCGCCCATCTGCAGGGTCTTGCCGCCGGCGCCGGCGCAGAAGTCGACCACCATTTCTCCGCGCTTGGGCTCCACCAGCATTCCGAGCAGCTGGCTGCCTTCGTCCTGCACTTCCACCGCGCCGTCGAGGAACATCGGGTGGCGGTTGAGCGAAGGCTTGTCCTTCAGGCGCACGCCGATGGGTGACAGCGGCGTGGGACGCGCTTCCATCTGGTCGAACTCGAGCCGGTCGATCACCGCCTGGCGCGGCGCCTTCATCGTGTTGACGCGCAGGTCCAGCGGCGCGGCCTGCTGGAAGCCGCGGCCGAGCTGCAGCACTTCTTCTTCCGAGAGCGTGCGGCGCAGGCGTTCGATCACCCAGTCGGGCAAGTCGGCGCGGATGCCATAGGGCAGCGTGTCGAGATCGGTGGCCTTGAGCTTCGCGAGCCAGGCGCGCTCGTCGGGATCGAGCACCGATTCGATCTGGCTCAAGCTGATGCCTTGCAGCTTCATGAGCGTGGCCAGCGCGATCTGGCGTGGCGTTGAATTGGGCGTGACGTGTTCGAGCGCGCGGCGGCGGCGCAGCGCGAGGTAGACCGTATCGGCGATCAACCCGCGATCGCGAACCCCGAGGTTCTTGTTGAGGCGGAAGTAATCGCGCAGGACAGAGTCGGCCGGAGCCTTGGCGGGCAGCACCAGCGCCAGGACTTCAACTATCGATTCGAGCTGGGCTCGGCTCAGGTTCATCGGGCAGGGACCTCGCTCATGGAAACACGCGTGGCCACTTGCTCGACCACGAGGCGATTGCGGGCCGCGGGGAAACGCAGCTTCACGGGAAGATAGTGCTGGTCCACTCCGAGCCAGACATCCACGACTTCCTTGGGATTGGCGGGATCGGTGTGGTTGAGGTGCAGCGCCCTCACGCGCCCCAGGGGAATCTCGATCAACTCCTCGCCCAGGACCTTGAGGTGGAACGAATACAGCCGGCGTTGCGTGAAGACCTGCATTTCGAAGCTCTCGCCCTTCGGGGGCGCGTGCGCGAGCTGGAAGATCATCGACAGCCAGTCTACGGCGTTCTCCGTCAGCGGCGAGGTCTTTTTCTCGCCGTGGCGATCGAACGTGACCTGGCGCGCCGGCCAGTCGAACTCCAGGCCCTCGGCAGGCCCGCCCGGCTTGCGCTCCGTAAACGTGGTGGGCTTGAGCCCCGATTTCGTGACGGTGCCGCGGCTCTCCTGCAGGATGCGTCCCTCGAGGAACAGCGTGAAGAAACCTTCCGCGGCGGCCTCGGCAGTGATCACGTAGTTGTCGCCATCGCGGGTCCACTGATAGGACGCGCGCCCGTCGGCGAAGGCCGAGGTGAGTTGATAGTCGATGGAGACGCTGGCGGGAAACGATTCCGCAGGGAATGCCGGCGGCTCCAGCGCCTTCACCGGCGTGGCGGGTTGCGCCAATGCGAGTTTCTCGAGCGCCGGCTCGGGGGCCCGCTCCTTCGGTGCTTCCGCCGGCAGTTCCGGTTCGGGAGCGAGTTGCGCGAGCTTCGGCGCTTCGATGGGTTCGAGCTCCGGCGGTATCTCGGCGATGGGCGGCGTGGGCGGCGCGATGCGCGACCTGGTGGCCGAAGAGGGCGCGCGTCGCGGGCGTGGCGTGGTCCGGGGGGCGGGCGGTGCATCCGTGGCGACGGTTGGGGCGGCGGGATCGAGCGTTGCGGTGTACGACGGCCCCGCATCTGAATCTTCGCGCGCGAGCTGCTGCGGAAGCGAAATGAACATCGCCGCGTGGATCGAGGCCGATACCGCCAGCGCCAGGAAAGTGACGCGGTAGCGACGGAAGAATTGGCCGGCTTTGTTCATCGTCCCCGCGTCAGCGCGACTGCAGCGCGATGACGGTCTGCTCGAGCCGCAGGCCCTTGGGATCGTCGAACAGGATGCGCACCGGGAAGTTGTAGCGGTCCTTCGCGAGCCACACCTCCGCCTTGCGATCCTTCGGGTCCGCGACGACGCGCTGGTAATGCAGTGTCTCGAAGGCGCCCGCGGGGGTCTCGAGGCGTTCTTCCTTCACGAACCTGTAGGTGTACGTCTCCACCCTGCGGCCGTTGGCCATGGAGAACTCCACGATTTCCGCGGGGCGCCCCAGGTTCATGAACTGGTACATGACCGAGATGCGGTCCTGCGTGAACCTGGGCACCGGCACCTCGGTCTGCTGGCCCTGGTAGCTGGAGAGCATCACGTTGCGACCCCAGTCGAAGGTGGCATCGATGTCGCGCTTGCCGTCCTTGAGGCGGTGCTGCGTGAAGGTGAGCGGCTGCAGGCCCGAGGGCACGATGCGCCCGGAACTGGCGACTTCCAGCTGGTCGTCCATCAGCAGCTTGAGCATGCCCTCCGGGTGGGTGACGCTGCGGATCACGTAAGTGTCGCCCTTGCGGGTGAAGCTTTCCTTCACGCGACCCACCGTAATGCCGGAGGCGACGAGCTGGTATTCCGCCGTGATTTCCGTGGGAATGGCCGCGAAAGCGGCGGACGAGAAGAGCAGCATTGCCGCGAAGCATTTTTTCACTGGAGGTCCCGGGGCGAGATCACGCAATCCGTGGAAACGCCCGAACCGCTTATCCGGACGACGTCGTCCGCGGAGAATTCGACGCGGCCTTCCAGGAACCATTGGACCGCCTGGGGATAGATTCGATGCTCCGCCTGGAGCACGCGCGCGGAAAGCGATTCTTCGTCGTCGCCGGGCAGGACCGGCACCGCGGCTTGGATGATGATCGGGCCGCTGTCGAGTGAAGGCGTAACGACATGCACGGTGCAGCCGTGCAGTTTCACACCCGCGGCAAGCGCCTGCGCATGCGTGTGCAGCCCCGGAAACGAAGGCAGCAACGACGGATGGATGTTGAGTATGCGGCGCGGAAAACGCGCGATGAAGGCGGGCGTGAAGATGCGCATGAAACCCGCCAGCAGCACGAGGTCCGGTTCGTAGCAGGTGATCGCCTCCGCAATCGCCGCGTCGAAAGCATCGCGCGTCGCGAACGCCTTGTGGTCGACAACGCGCGTCTCGATGCCCTGCGACTCAGCCCACTCGAGCCCGCCCGCATCGGGCCGATTGGAGATCACCGCCTTCACCTGCAGTCCGGTCCGCGCCTCGACGATCGCCCGCATGTTGCTGCCACGGCCGGAGATGAGGATGACCGCGGATTTCAGGTAACCACCGTCTGCGGTCCGTCGAAGCGCTCGGCGATCAGGCCGATCTCGAAAGCCTCGACGCCGTGGGCGGCAAGCGTTTCCATCGCCGCCCTGGCATCGGCGCGGGAAACAATCACGACCATGCCGATGCCGCAGTTGAAAGTGCGGTGCATCTCGGCGGAATCGATGTTGCCGTTTTTCATCAGCCAGCGGAATACCGGCGGCATGGGCCACTTCGAGCTGTCGAGGCGCGCCATGAGGCCCTCACGCAGCACTCGCGGAATGTTCTCGGTGAGGCCACCTCCGGTGATGTGCGCGAGGCCCTTCACCTCGACCTTCGCCATCGTGGCGAGCACTGGCTTCACGTAGATGCGCGTCGGCTCCAGCAGCACATCACCCAGGCGGCGTCCCTCGAAATCCTCGAACAGGTCCGCGCCACTTACGGCGATCACCTTGCGCACCAGCGTGTAGCCGTTGGAATGCACGCCGCTGGAGGCCAGGCCGATGACGACGTCGCCGCCGGCGATCTTGCTGCCGTCGATGATCGCTTCCTTGTCGACCAGGCCCACCGCGAAACCGGCGAGGTCGTATTCGTTCGGATCGTACATGCCCGGCATCTCGGCGGTTTCGCCGCCGATGAGTGCGCATCCGGCGAGTTCGCAGCCGTAGGCGATGCCCTTCACCACGTCGGCGGCGACGTCGACATCGAGCTTGCCGCAGGCGAAGTAGTCGAGGAAGAAGGCCGGTTCCGCGCCCGAGACGAGGATGTCGTTGACACTCATCGCCACCAGGTCCTGGCCGATGGTGTCGTGTTTCTTCATGCGGAAGGCCAGCTTGAGCTTGGTGCCCACGCCGTCGGTGCCGGCGACCATCACAGGGTTCCTGTATTTCTTCGAAACTTCGAAGAGGGCGCCAAATCCGCCGATGCCCGCCAGCACTTCGGGGCGCATGGTTTTCTTCGCGAACGGCTTGATGCGCTCGACCAACTCGTCGCCCGCTTCGATGTCCACGCCGGCATCGCGATACGTCAGGGAATGGTGCTTGCCGCTCACGGTGGAATCCTGTTGATTTCGAGGCGAAATTTTACCCGAGAACTGCAGTCGCCCCAAGAAACAGGGACAGACCCTCTTTTCCGCCGTTAGCGGAAAAGAGGGTCTGTCCCTGTTTCTTGGGTTGCGGTGACCAGTTCCTCGATCATCACGGCCATGCGGCCGCTCGGGGTGCCGGGTGGCATGTAGTCGTGGAAACGGCCGTCGCGGTCTAGCAACAGGGTGTAGGCCGAATGATCGATGGTGTAGTTGCCGCCGGGTTGCGGCGCGCGGGCGGAGTAGATCTTGTAGGCACGCGCGATCCTGCGAGCCTCGGCTTCGCTGCCGCGCAACGCGAGGATGCGTTTGTCGAAGGCGCGGACGTATTGCGCCAGGAGTTTCGGCGTGTCGCGATCGGGATCAAGCGTCACGAACAACACCTGCACGTCACGCGCCTTCGGACCGAGGGACTGGAGCGCGCGCGCGATCTGCAGCAGGTCCGTGGGGCAGACATCGGGGCAATACGTGAAGCCGAAGTAGAGCACCACGACCTTGCCCTTGAAGCCCGCAAGGCTGCGCTTGCGCCCCTGTGGGTCGGTGAGGGTGAAGGGAATTCCGACCTGCGCTTTGCCGGAGGTGAGCTCGGCTTCGAGGCGTGCGGCGTCTTCCTGCTGTGCCCCGGCCGGCAGCGCCAGCAGGAGGGCGAGCGTGAGCGCGAAGGCCTTCAGGCGTCCCCGCTGCCCTGCATCGCCGGCAACACGCGCTTGGCGAAAGCGAGCATGCGTTCGATCGGGATCTTCGCCTTGCGCCCGATCTCGCGATCGACAAACACCTCGTGGCCGGACGCGCCTTCGAGGGTATCGAGCAGGTTGTGCAGTCCGTTCATCGCCATCCACGGGCAATGCGCGCAGCTCTGGCAAGTAGCACCCTTGCCGGCGGTGGGAGCCTCGATGAAGGTCACGCCCGGCAGGCGTTTACGCATCTGGTGGATGATGCCGCCGTCGGTGGCGACGATGTATTCCTTCGCGCCGAGCCGCTCCGCCGCCTGGATGATCCCCGTGGTGGAGCCCACCGCGTCGGCCAGCGCGATCACGCCTCGCGGAGATTCCGGGTGCACCAGCACCTTGGCATCCGGATGCTTGAGCTTGAGTTCTTCCAGCTGCTGCGCCTTGAATTCGTCATGGACCACGCACGCGGCATTCCACATCAGCATGTCGGCGCCGGTGATGCGCTGCACGTAGTCGCCGAGGTGCTTGTCCGGCGCCCAGAGGATCTTCTTTCCCTGGTGATGCAGGTGCGCCACGATTTTCTCCGCGATGGAAGAGGTGACCATCCAGTCCGCGCGCGCCTTCACCCCGGCGCTCGTGTTCGCGTAAACCACCACCACGCGGTCCGGATGCTCATCGCAGAACGCCGAGAACCGGTCGACGGGTGTCGCGAGGTCCAGCGAGCATTCCGCCTCGAGGTCCGGCATCAGCACCGTCTTCTCGGGGTTCAGGATCTTTGCGGTTTCGCCCATGAAGCGCACGCCGGCGACAATCACGGTTTTGCCGGGATGCTCGTGGCCGAAGCGCGCCATCTCGAGCGAATCGGAAACGGTCCCGCCGCTGGACTGGGCCAGGTCCTGGAGGTCTGGATGGACGTAGTAATGCGCCACCAGGACGGCGTCGCGCTCCTTCAGCAGGCGCTTGATGCGCTCGAGCAGGGCGGGCTTGTCTTCCGGCGAGGCGAAACGCGGCGGCTTGGCAGGTGCAATGCCGATGTCGCCATTGAATTGCTCGAATCGAATCTGGATCGGGTGCGCGGTAGCCATGGGGAATTGTAGGTTAAAATTCATGTATTTCCGCATGCGGCAGCTCCTCCTCGACTTCACGCAGGCTCCTGCGCCGACGTTCGCGAACTTCGTTCACGGCGGTAACGCGGAGTTGTTCCATGCGCTCGAGTCGGCGGCACGCGGAGAGTCGCCGGAACGCGTTTTCTACGTGTGGGGCGAACCGGGCTCGGGCAAGAGCCATCTCGCCAGGGCATTCGAAGCGGCAGTCTGCGAACGAGCGGGGTTCCGGGTGATCGATGGCATAGAGCGCCTTGGCGAACCCGAGCAGATCGGGCTCTTCAACGACTTCAACGAACGCGCGTTCGATTTCCTGCTGGTGACCGCGGGCTCGGCGCCGCGCGAGGTGCCCATCCGCCGCGACCTCTCCACGCGCCTGGCCACGGGGCTCACCTACCGGGTACTGCCGCTCACGGATCCGGAGAAACGCGACGCGCTCGCGGCGCATGCGAAATCGCGCGGCTTCGACCTTTCTGACGAAGTCTCCGGCTATCTCCTCACCCACGCGCGGCGCGACATGGGCTCGCTCATCGCCGCACTCGATTCACTGGACCGCCATTCGCTCGAGACCGGCCGCCCGATCACTGTGCCGCTGCTCAAGGCGGCGATGCAGTCGCCACAACTGATGGACCGCCATTGAAAAAGAAGCTCGCGATGTTCGATCTCGACAACACGCTGCTCAACGGGGACAGTGACGTCCAGTGGGCGCAATTCCTGATCGAGGAAGGCGTGCTCGAGCCGGTGGAATACAACAAGAGGAACATGTGGTTCGCGGATCGCTACAAGGACGGCACGCTCGACATCGGGCAGTTCCTCGATTTCCAGCTCACGCCGATCGCCAATCGCGACCGCGCGCAGCTTGACGCGTGGCATGCGGATTTCATGGATCGCAAGATTCGCCCCATCATCCATGAGCGCGCGGCCGAAACGATCGCGGAGCATGAGGGCGCGCTGCTGGCGCTTGTCACCGCGACCAACCGCTTCATCACCGCGCCGATCGCCGCCGAGCTGGGCATCAACAACCTCATCGCCACGGACATCGAGGAGGTCGATGGACGCTTCACCGGCAAACCGCGCGGCACGCCATCGTTTCGCGAAGGCAAGATCCACTGCGTGCGGGAATGGCTGGCAGGCCGGGGTGAAAAACTCGAGGACTACGAGAGCTGGTTCTACAGCGACTCGCTCAACGACCTGCCGTTACTGCAACTGGTCGACCACCCGGTCGCCGTCGACCCCGACGACACCCTGCGCGTGCACGCCACGACCCACGGCTGGCCCATCATTTCGCTGAAGACATGATAAAAAAATACATCGAGAAGTGGTTCGGCCGCCGCGAACGCGTCACGCACAAGGACGCCAAGCCCGTCATCTACGGCAGCGACAAGCACGAGATCCGCAAGGAGCTCATCAGCCGCTGCGCAAAGCGCACCTGCGAGGATCTGCAGAAGGCGGGATATCCCACCTTCGTCGTGGGTGGCGCCGTGCGCGACCTGCTGCTGGGCCGCAAGCCCAAGGACTTCGACATTGCCACCAACGCCACGCCGGAACAGGTGAGGGCGGTGTTCCGTCGCTCGCGCATCATCGGGCGGCGCTTCCAGATCGTCCACGTGTTGTGCGGCGCCGAGATGGTGGAAGTCTCCACGTTTCGCGCACACTTCACGCGCGAGGCGGATGAAGACAACAAGGACGAACACGGTCGCATGCTCTCCGACAACGTCTTCGGCACGCAGGCCGAGGACGCGATGCGCCGCGACTTCACCGTCAATGCCCTCTTCTACGACCCGGTGAAGGAAGAGGTCTGGGATTACGTCCACGGCATGAAGGACGTGAAGGCCCGCAAGATGGTGATGATCGGCGATCCCGCGACGCGTTATCGCGAAGACCCGGTGCGCATGCTGCGTGTCGCGCGCCTGGGCGCGAAGCTCGGGCTCAGCATCGATACAAAGACGAAGGAGCCGATCGCCGGCCTCAAGCACCTGCTGGAGAACGTGCCCCAGGCGCGCCTTTTCGAAGAGATCCTCAAGCTGCTGCTCTCCGGCAACGCGGTGGAATGCGTGCGCGTATTGCGCGAGCTGGAGCTGCACCACGGCCTGCTGCCGCTGCTCGATACCGGGCTGGAAGATCCCGTGGCGGGTCCCTTCGCGATGGCCGCCCTGCGTGCCACTGACGAGCGGCTGGGCCAGGACAAGCCGGTGTCGCCCGCATTCCTGCTGGCGGCGCTGCTCTGGGGCCAGGTGGAAAGGAACCTGAAGAAATTCGAGGCCAAGGGCCAGCCGATGGTCCCCGCGCTGCACTCCGCCATGCACGAGGCGCTCGATGCCCAGCGCGAAACTCTCGCGATTCCGCGCCGCTTCGACGCCACCATGAAGGAGCTCTGGCTGATGCAGCCGCGCTTCCTGCAGCGCAGCGGCCACCGTCCGTTCCGTTTGCTCGAGCATCCGCGCTTCCGCGCCGCGTACGATTTCTTCGAGCTGCGCGCCGCTTCGGCCAACGCGCCACAGGAAGTCGCCAGGTGGTGGGAGAAATTCCAGGCCGCGCATCCGGACGAGCGCGAGAAGATGCTGACCGGCGAGGACTCGGGCCCGAAGAAGAAGCGCCGCCGCAGGCGCAGCGGCAAGAAGGCCGAGGATGGTTCGGCGCTGCCGGATTCCGTTCCCGAAACAGGCGAGGATCAATGACGCGCGCAGCCGTCGCTCTCGGATCGAACCTCCAGGATCCCGAGGCGCAGGTGATGAAGGGTTTCGACGAGATCGCAGCCATGCCGGGCACGCAGCTGCTGGGCCGTTCGCGGCTCTTTCGCACCGCGCCGGTGGGTTACGTCGACCAGCCGGATTTCGTGAATGCCTGCGCGCTGGTGGAAACGCAGCTCGCACCCCGCGCGCTGCTCGACGCACTGTTTGCCGTGGAGAAGCGCCACGGACGCGTACGTGACATCCCGAACGGTCCGCGCACGCTCGACCTCGACATCGTGCTGTACGGCAGCCAGATGGTCGACGAGCCCGGCCTCAGGGTGCCGCACCCGCGCGCGCATGAGAGAGCGTTTGTGCTCGCGCCCCTGGTGGATGTTTGGCCGGATGCGGTGATTCCGGGGAAGGGGCTTGCGGCCGCGCTCCTTGATGCGTGCGGGGAGGACGCGTGAAGCACCGCCATATCGTGGTCGAAGGTCCGATCGGCTGCGGCAAGACGAGCCTCGCGATGCGCCTGGCGCAGAAGCTCAACGCCGACGCGCTGCTGGAGGATGCAGCGAGCAATCCCTTCCTGCCGAACTTCTATCGCGACATGCGGCGCTACGCGCTCTCGACGCAGCTTTTCTTCCTGTTCCAGCGCGTGCAGCAGCTGGAGGGTATCCGGCAGCCCGACATGTTCGCCAAGCCGATCGTGGCCGACTTCACGCTCGCGAAAGACCCGTTGTTCGCCCGCCTCACGCTCGACGACGCGGAATACCAGCTCTACACTCGCATCTACGAACACGTGAAGCCGCAGGCACCGGTGCCGGACCTGGTGATCTACCTGCAGGCATCCCTCGACACGCTGGTTTACCGGGTGAAGAAGCGCGGCATTGCGATGGAATCGAACATCGACGAGGATTACCTGCGCGCGCTTTCCGATGCCTACACGCGTTATTTCCACAGCTACGACGAAAGCCCGCTGCTGATCGTGAACAGCGAGCGCCTGAATTTCGTCGACAACCCCGAGCATTTTGACCTGCTGCTGGAGCGGATCAACGCCATGCGGGGCGGGCGCGAGTTCTTCAACCGCGCTTGATGGGACGGCGTCCCAACCCCTACTCAGCGGCCGAGGACAATCGCTGGCATTGATGGAAGCACCAGCCCTGCCTTGACCCGCATTCCGATGCGGTGAAGATTGGCGGGATCCTCGAGCGGATCGCCGTTGAGCACCAGGAAGTTCGCCTCGTAGCCGTCGCGCAGTTCGCCCAGCTTCCTTGCCGGGAAAATCGTCTGCGGCGTATCAACGGCCCAGGCTCGCAAAAGCTGCAGCGGCGTGAGCATGTGGTGGCGAATGAGGAAGTTGACCTCGTCACGAGCGGTTACGAAGCGCCGCTCGCCGCTGATCGCGTCACTGCCGATGGCCACGTGAACCCCGGCGGCCTCCAGTGTCGCGAGGTTGGCCGTTTGCATCGCCCGCATTCCGGGCAGCCATTGCGCCGGCAGGCTTGGGGACAGGCGCTCCGTGGTGCTGCAGGTGGTGACTACCGAGATACCCTTGGAGGCTGCGAGCCGTGCCACCGCCGGCGCGATCACGTAGGCCGAGAGGTCGGGGCTGAAGCGCTGGTCCGGTTGCGGCGTGTGGTTGATTTCGTCGACGCCTGCCGCGACCGCATTTTCGAAGTCGCGCGCGGTGTCGATGTGCGTGGAGACGCGCAGGCCCGCGGCATGTGCCTTTCGGACCACGGTGCCCAGCACTTTCGGATCGAGGCCCTTGTTCGGCTTGCCGTCGGTCTCGCGCAGCAGCGGCTCGCGGCCGTCGTACTCCTCGGAGAACAGCAGGAAGGTCTTGATGAAGTCGGGCTTGCCCGCGAGGATGCGTGGCCACTTGCGCTCGAGCTCCTCCTGGTCGGCGATGAGGAAATAGGCGCGATCCTCCATCTGGCCGGGCGCCAGCGGGCCGAAGACACCGAGCGAAGCGAGGTAGTTGTGCAGCGGCGCCGGATGCCCGCCGTGCGAGGTCAGCCCGCCATTGGCAAACACCACGTCCACCGACTGGGGGCGATTGAGTTTTGCGCGCACCGCCGGCGTGAGCAGCTGCGCGATCGAATTCGGGTTCTTCACGTAGAAGATCCCGGCTTCCAGGAACACCGTGATCTTGTCGTCGATGCCGTCGGCGGAGTCGATGCCATGGTGGTGCGCATCGCCGTAGGCGGGGACCACGTGGCGTTCTTCGAGCTCGACAATGCGGTCCACGGCCGCGGGCTTTTCGCGCGAAAATACCCCGTCGACCGAGTAGCGGTTACCGGCGGCGAAGCGCGAACCGTCGAACCAGAGGCCGTTGCGCCATTCCACCGCTTCGGCCCCGGCGTTCCCGGCCATGACCACCACCAGAAAAACAAATAAGGCACGCGCGATCATGGGCGCCGATTTTGAGGCAGAATTCCGCGTCCCGGACCCGCCGTAACAAAGCGAAACCCAATGAGACTCACGATTCCCCAGTTGCACGAGAGAGCGCGCTCCGAGAAGGTGGTGATGCTCACCGCCTACGACTCGAGCTTTGCCGCGATTTCGGAAGAAGCCGGCGTGGAAATGCTGCTGATCGGCGACTCGCTCGGCATGGTGGTGCAGGGTCACCAATCAACGCTCCCGGTGAGCCTCGAGCAGGTGGAGTACCACGTGCGCTGCGTGGCGCGTGGCAGCTCGAAGGCGATGGTCATCGCCGACCTGCCGTTTGGCTCGTACCAGGAGTCGCCCTCGCAGGCGTTCGCCAGCGGCGCGCGCTTGATGGCCGCCGGCGCCGGCATGATCAAGATCGAAGGCGGCGCCACGATGGTGGAGACCACTCGTTTCCTCGTTGATCGCGGCATTCCGGTCTGCGCGCACATCGGTCTCACGCCCCAGTCGGTGAACACAATCGGCGGCTACAAGGTCCAGGGCCGTACCGATGGTGGCGCGGACAAACTTGTCGCCGATGCGAAGCTGCTGGAAGCCGCCGGTGCAGCGATTGTGCTGATGGAGGCGATGCCTGCGGCGGTCGCCAAGCGTGTCACGGAAGCGCTCACGGTGCCCACCATTGGCATCGGCGCGGGGCCCGACGTCTCCGGGCAGGTGCTGGTAGTCTACGACATGCTCGACATCTATCCCGGCCGCAAGGCGCGATTCGTGAAGAACTTCATGGCTGGCGCGCCCTCGGTCAAGGCCGCGATCGAGGCGTACGTGAAAGCCGTGAAGGACAGGACTTTCCCGGGCCCCGAGCATTGTTTCTAGTTTCATTCCCGCGCGCTGACTTCATTCCACGCGTTGACCTTATTCCCGCGCGCTGACGTCTTTCCCACGCGCTGACGTCATTCCCGCGTAGGCGGGAACCCAGCCCGACCACATGGACCTCTTTCGCACCGCCAACGACCTTCGCGCCCGCCTCGGCAACGAGCGTTCCGTCGCCCTCGTCCCCACCATGGGCAACCTGCACGCCGGCCACCTCGCGCTGGTGGAGGCGGCGCGCAAGCATGGAAAGTGCGTGGTCGCCTCGATCTTCGTGAACCGCCTGCAGTTCGATCCCAACGGCGACTTCGATCGCTACCCGCGCACGCTCGACAATGACTGCAAGTTGCTGGAGCGCGCCGGCTGCAACGTCGTGTTCGCTCCCGACGAGCGCGAGATGTATCCCGTCGAGCAGGAGATGGTGGTTTCGCCCCCGGTCATCGCAGGCATGCTCGAAGGTGAATTCCGTCCGGGACATTTCCAGGGCGTGGCCACCGTGGTCTCGAAACTCTTCAACATCGTCTCGCCGCAGGCGGCGATGTTCGGCAAGAAGGACTACCAGCAGCTGCAGGTCGTTCGCGCCCTGGTGAGGCAGCTCAACTTCCCGATCGAGATTGTCGGTGTCGACACGGTACGCGAAGCCGATGGCCTGGCGATGTCGTCGCGCAACGGCTACCTATCCGGCGCGGAACGCCTGGAGGCCGTGCGCCTGGGCCAGAACCTCAAGCGCATGCGCGAACGAATCGCGGCAGGCGAGCAGGATTTCGAAGCGCTCGCTCGCGGCGCGACCGCCGACCTTGCGGCGCACGGCTGGAAGGTCGACTACATCAGCGTGCGCGGACGCTCGCGCCTGCAGGCGCCGGAAGCGAATGAGCGTGAGCTGGTCATCGTTGCCGCCGCCTGGCTCGGCAAGACGCGCCTCATCGACAACCTCGAGGCCGCGCGGCCCTAGCTGCCGGCGCATCTCAACCACGGGAGCGCGAAGACCATGTGGAATCTCGCCAACACCCCACCGCAGGTGATCGAAGCGCGCGTCATCACACGCGTACCGGATTCGTTTCGCAAGAAGCAGCGCACCGAGTGGGCCGACGCCAACAAACCCGGCTCCGAGGTCGAGTGCTTCATCGAGGGGCCCACGTTCGACGGCGCGGGCAACCTCTACGTCACCGACATTCCGAATGGGCGCATTTTCCGAATCTCGCCCACGCTCGCCTGGACACTGGTCGCGCAATACGATGGCTGGCCCAACGGCACGGCGCTGCATCGCGACGGCTCGTTGTGGATCACGGATTATCGCCGCGGAATCCTGCGGCTGGATCTGGCAACCCCGACGCGTGGCAACGCAACGAGCGCGGATCCGGCAGTAGTCGTTGGCCACCGCGCGAGCGAATCCTTCAAGGGGGTGAACGACCTCACGTTCGACGCCACCGGCAACTGCTACTTTACCGACCAGGGGCAGACGGGCCTGCACGATCCCACCGGACGCGTGTATCGCTACATGGCCGACGGGCGCCTGGAGATGGTGATCTCGGGCATTCCCAGCCCCAACGGCATCGCGCTCGATACGACGGGGAAGGTGTTGTTCGTCGCAGTGACGCGCGCCAACCAGGTCTGGCGCGGCCCGATCCTTCCGGGCGGTCACGTTTCGAAGATCGGCGCATTCCGAACGTTCTTCGGTGCGAGCGGGCCGGATGGCATGGCGGTGGATTCGGAGAATCGCCTGCTGGTCGCACACGCGAGCCTCGGCGGCGTCTTCGTGATCAGTTCGCGCGGCGAAATCACTCACTTCGTGAAATCACCGGTGGGCTCGATCGTGACGAACGTGGCCTATCGCCCCGGGACTTCCACCATCGTCATGACGGAATCGGAGACCGGCTCGATCCTCGAGGCCGATCTCCCGGCGGAGGGCGCCAAGCTCTGGTGGGAGTGAATTTGTAACACCGGGGACAGACCCGAGTGCAACAAACCCGCCGGGTTTGTAACCTCCGGGTCTGTCCCCGGTGTTACAAATTCACTGCGGGGTAATCCCCGCGTCCTTCACCACCTTGACCCAGCGCGTGTTCTCGCTACGCATGAAGGCGCCGAACTCCGCCGCGGTCATTGCCCTGAGCTCCGAGCCCTCGTCCATCAGGCGCTTGCGCACAACCGGGTCGGCCAGCACTTCCGCGACGGCGTCGTTGATCTTCTTCGCGATTTCCGGCGGCAGGCCCTTCGGCGCGATGATGCCGCTCCAGGTGCCCACTTCGAAATCCGCCATGCCGAGCTCGGCCATCGTCGGCACTTCGGGCACCGCGGGGTTGCGCTCCTTGGAGGCGAGCCCGATCGCGCGAACCTTGCCCGCGCGGATCTGCGGCACCACCGCGGGGAGTGTGGCGAAGTTCACCTGCGCTTCGCTCGAGAGGATCGCCATCACCGAAGGCGCGCCGCCCTTGTAGGGCACGTGGGTGAGGTTGGCGCCGGTCCGCCCGCGCAGCAATTCCGCGGAGAGATGGCCGGGAGAGCCGACACCCGACGACGAATAGAACAGTGGCGTCTTCTCCGCCGTCGCCTTGAGCTCGGCGATGGTCTTGAACGTGGTCTGGGTCGAGGCGATCATGATCATCGGGTACGAGCAGACGAAGGCGATCGGCGTGAAGTCGTCGAGCGGGTTGAACCGCTGCTTCAACAGCCCCGGGTTGATCGCGTGCACTGCAACCGTGCTCATCATCAGGGTGTAGCCATCGGGTGGGGTCTGCAGCATCAGCTCCGCGGCGAAGTCGCCGGCGCCACCGGGCTTGTTCTCGATGATGATCGGTTGGCCGAGCTTCTCGCCGAGCTTCGGCGAGATCACGCGGGCGACCACGTCGGTGGAGCCGCCGGGGGCGTATCCGATGTAGAGCTTGATCGGCTTCTCGGGCCACGCGGCGAGCGCGGGGACGGCGATCGCCAGGAAGGCGGCTGCGATGATGCGATACATGGTGTCTCCTGTTTTCCGTTGTCTGGGTTCCCGCCTTCGCGGGAATGACAATCTATTTGCGCGGGAACATCTACTTGCCTTTGAACACCGGCCTGCGCTTCTCCATGAAGGCCTTGCGTCCCTCCGCGTAATCCTCGCTTTCGAAACAGTCGAGGATCAGGTGCTTGCACAGGTCCACGTCGAGGTCGCGGTCGGCCTTCAACACTTCCTGGATGATGCGCTTGCCCGCCTTGATCGTGAGGGGGGCGCCGGTGGTGATGGCGTCGGTGTATTCATTCAGCAACTCCGGCAGCTTTTCCACTTCCGCGGTGCGGTTGATGAGGCCCATGCGCAGCGCTTCCGCGGCGTCGAAACGGCGGCCGGTGAAGAACACGTCCTTGGCGAACCCCGGCCCGATGAGGTTGGTGAGGTTGCGCATCGCCGAGTAGCGGTAGCCCAGGCCCAGGCGCGAGGCCGGGATCGAGAAGGTGGAGTTGGTGGCTGCGACGCGAATGTCGCAGCTGATGGCGACGTTCACGCCGCCACCGATGCAGTAGCCCTGGATGCATGCGATCGTCGGCTTGGAGAATTCGTAGATTCCCTCGAGAGCAGCTTCCGCCAACGCCTCGTATTTCTTCACCGCTTCCTTCTGCGCGCGCATGTCCTCGAACTGCGAGATGTCGGCGCCGGAGACAAACGACCTGGTGCCTTCGCCGGAGAAAACCACCATGCGGATGTTGTCGTCCTTCTCGGCCTGGCCCAGCAGCGCCGGTACTGCTTCCCACATGTCGATGGAAAGCGCGTTGTGTTTTGCCGGGTTGTTGAAGCGGATGTGGAGCACGCCGCCTTCGGCCCAGGCCTTGACGCGTTCGGTGGGGGACACGCAGGTGACCATGTTGTTCATCACAACGCTCCCTAAAACACGCCTTTGGATTTCATGCGTGCGAGATCTTCGCTGGAATAACCGGCCTCGGCCAGGATCTCCTCGCTATGTTCGCCGCGCCTGGGTGCGGAACGCGCGATGGTGTGCGGTGTTCGCGTAAGCGTGATCGGCTGGCCCATCAGCGTCTGCTCGCCGAGGTGTTTCGAGACCACCTTGCGCAGCATGCCGAGGTGCTGCACCTGCGGCTCCGCGAAGGCCTCCTTGATGTTGTTGATGCGCCCGCAAGCCACGCCGGCCGCGTTGAGTTTCTCGATCCAGTAGTCGCTGGTGTTGCCCTGCAGGCGCTTCTCGATTTCGGCATTGAGCCAGTCGCGGTGTACCGAACGGCTGGCCTTCGCCTTCGAGCGCTCGTCGGTGATCCACTCGGGCGCACCCATCGCCTCGGCGAAACGCTCCCAGATCTTGCCGCCGAAGACGGCGATGTTGATGAAGCCGTCGTTCGTCCTGAAGACGCCGGTGGGGATGCTGGTTGGGTGGTTATTGCCCGCCTGGCCCGGCACTTCGCCATCGACGGTCCAGCGCGCAGTCTGGAAATCCATCATGTAGATGAGCGATTCGAGCAGCGAGGTGTGCAGCCACTGCCCCTTGCCGGAGGCTTCTCGTTCCAGCAGGGCAACGGTGACGCCGTAGGCGGCGAAGATGCCGGCGGAGACATCCGCGATCGGAAGGCCCACGCGCACGGGTCCCTGGCCCGGAAGGCCCGTCACCGACATGAGTCCGCCCATGCCCTGCGCGATATGGTCGAAACCGGGACGCGTCGCATAGGGACCGGTCTGGCCGAAGCCCGAAATGCTCGCGTACACCAGGCGCGGATTCACCTTCGAAAGCGATTCGTAGTCGATGCCCAGGCGCATCTTCACGTCCGGGCGGAAATTCTCCAGCAGCACGTCGGCTTTCTCGACCAGCTTCTTCAGGACCTCGATGCCTTCCGGCTCCTTGAGGTTGAGGGTGATGGAGCGCTTGTTGCGATGCGTGTATTGGTAGTCGCTGCCCTCCTGCCCGCCGAGGGTATCGTCGCCGCGCATGCTCTCAGGCATCTGCAGTTGGATCACGTCGGCACCCCAGTCGGCGAGCTGGCGGGCGGCCGTGGGGCCGGCGCGCACCTGGGTGAGATCGAGGACGCGAAAACGGGACAAGGCCTGAGAGGCGGGGAGGTGGGGCATGGGTTCCTACGCAGCGCCGAGCTTCGACATTACGCCGCGGAAGATCCGCTCGAAGAGCGAAGCGTCGGGCGAGCCCTTGAGGATCACGAGGTCCCGCAGCCGGAAACGGCGCGCGAGTTCGGTTCGATTGCATTCGAGGACGGTCTTGCCGGCGCGGTCGCAGAAGAGGAAGCGCGTCTTGAGCGGGCTCATGTAGAGCAGCTTCGCGGGCTGGCGCGGCTCGTCGGGGCCCGGCGCGCGGATCCCGACCCACGCGCCTTCCTTGAGCTTGCTCGGCAGCGCGGTGTCCTTCGCGGGCTTCTTCGGCGCGGGCCCGGCCCCGGTCGCGGCCGCCCTGGGCGCCGCGGCCTGGGCTTGCGCCGCGGGGGCATCGGTGAAATCGAATTCGTCGACTTTCACCTCGCCGCCGCCGAAGGGGTTCTTCACGGTGATCTCGGCGGTGAAGTCGAGCGCGTCGTCGGTCTCCTTCGCCGCCACGCCCGCCGCACCGGGCTTCGCATCGGCGGCGACCGGCGACCGGGTGGCCGTGATGGTGCCGGGCACGCGCGTCATGCTGGTCGTGGGGCTCGCCGGCGCCTGCAGATGGGTGCCCGAGCCGTCGGACGCCGCCCTGGGCCTGGCCTCGAAGGCGATCATCTTGGTGTGCAACTTCATCAGCTCCGAATAGAACGCGGTGCGCACCGAGTCCTCGACACCGACGCTGTTGAGCCCGGTGGTGAGCGCCTTGAGCAGCGCGGGCACCTGCGAGGAAAGCTTGCGCTGCTCGGCGGTCGAGGGCTTGGGCTCCACGCTCCAGAGGAGCAGGTCCATGGTCCCGAGCGTTTGCGTCCAGGCCGGGGTCTCCTTGCCGGCCTGGGCGTGCACGACGAGGAGTACCTTGATCCACTGCTGCACGAGGAAATCGCGCACCGCCTGTCCCGGGTGGTGCTCGCGCAGCCGCGCGCGGATCTCCTCCTGCGCCGCGCTGCGGCCGGCCGACAGGTTTTCCAGCTGCTCGAGCCGCTTCGCCTCGAGCTGCGTGGCCTGGGCCGCGCGCTGGTCTTCCTCGGCCACGAGGGCGCGCAGCTTTTCGTTGGCGGCGGCGAAGACGTCGACCTTGTCCCTGAACTTCTCGACGATCTCGAGCTCGATCGGCTCGAGCTTGGGGTATAGGGGATGCTTCTCGTCGAAGTCGCCCGGCAGGCGAACGGCGAACTCGCCGAGGAGGTCGAGGTGCTCGCGCGCCGGGTGCGCCTTGTCGGAGAAGAGCGTCTTGTCGGCGATGGCGACCTTGAGGATCGGAATCTGCAGCCTGGCCGCGAGCGCCTTGACCCCTGCCGGGACCTTGGGGTCGTCGAACAGCTGGTCGAAGAGCAGGGACACGACGTTGAGCGTCATCGCATCCATCTGCCCCATGCTCGCGCCGACGCTGGTCTGCTTGAGCCCGTGCAGCACGTTGGTGGCGCCGCTCGCCATCGCGGCGAGGTTGCCCAGCTGGATCTGCGTAAGCGAGCTCAGCAGCTCCGCGCCCTGGACCATGGGCACTCCGCCCACGCCCAGGCCCGCGGCGCCGGGCATGACGGTGCCGCCCAGCATCTTCTGCAGGGCGCCGAAGAGGTCGTCCGGGAGCGCGGGCTCGGCCGGCCCCGCGCTTTCCTCGGCCGCATCGTCGCCGTCTGCGCCCTTCCTCGATCCGCGTTCCTTCTTCACCACCGTGTAGCGGATCCTGGGCAGGATCGAGTTCTCCACCAGCAGCTCGTTCACGTCGTCGTAGCCCGCGTGCAGGTCGTCGAGCATCTGCTCGTCGAAAAGGTGCATCAGCGTGGCGCGCACCCCGGCGTCGGCCTCGACTTCACGGCAGGCTTGCTTGAAGGCATCGCACAGGACCTGCGTGCCGAAGGGATTGTCGTCGGCCTGCAGGTTGCCGTCGCCCAGCATCACGGCGGCGCGCTGGTCGAGGGCCCCCAGCCCCTCGGCGCAGTGCTGCCGGATCCGGGTGGCGAGCTTGTTGTAGCGCAGGGTCTCCTCCAGGTCCTGCTCGCCGACGAGCTCCAGCTCGATCTCGAACGCGCCGGTGGCATCCCCGGCGATCTGCCGGGTGTTGAGGCCGCGCTTGATCTTGCGCACGTGCTTGGCGAACGCTTTGGAATAGCGCTCCTGGAATTCGCGCTCGATCGCCTCGCGCTGCCTTAGCGCGACGTCTCGCCCCGCCATCAGCGTGCCCTGGGCCTCGGCATCCTGGGTCTTGTCGATCAGCTCCGCCAGCGTGGCGTCGGCGCGCTCGAGCATCGCGGCCACGGCCTCGCCCAGCCGCTCGCTCAGAAGGCTGCGGCTCCGGTCGAGGATGGCGTCGAAGGGCGTGGCGGACATCGTAGGAACGAAGATTACTTCAGATGTCGCCCGAAGAACGCGAGCGTGCGCCGCCACGAGAGCTTCGCCGCGGCGTCGTCGTAGCGCGGCGTGTGATGCCGCCGTGCACGCAGCCGTCGAAGAGCTTCAGCACCTCGGGCGGAAAATCACCGGCCTGCTTGCGTTGCATCGCGGGGTCTCCTGGAGGTCGAGCGCGCCGGCACGGCCTCAAAGCGCGGCGATCACGGCCCGTGTCACGTCGCGCGTTTTGGCGGTGCCGCCGAGATCCGGCGTATGCACGCCGCTCCCGGTGGATTTCTCGATGGCGGCCATGAGGCGTGCCGCGGCCCGCGCCTCGCCCAGGTGCTCGAGCATCATCGCCGCGGTCCAGAACGTGGCGATCGGGTTGGCGACGCCCTTGCCGGTGATGTCGAATGCGGAGCCGTGGATCGGCTCGAACATCGAGGGAAACTTTCGTTCCGGATTGAGGTTGGCCGTGGGCGCAATGCCCAGGCTGCCGGAAAGCGCCGCGGCGAGATCAGAGAGGATGTCCGCGTGCAGGTTGCTCGCCACCATCACGTCGATGGTCGCCGGCTTGAGCACCATGCGTGTGGTCATCGCGTCGACCAGTTCGCGGTCCCATTGCACATCGGGATAGTCCTTCGCCACCTCGAAGAAGATGTCGTCCCACATCACCATGCCGTGGCGCTGCGCGTTGGATTTGGTGACCAACGTGAGTTTCCTGCGCGGGCGCTTGCGCGCGAGCTCGAAGGCGAAGCGCTGGATGCGCTCGACGCCCACGCGCGTGTAGACGGAGACGTCGGTTGCGGTCTCGATCGGCAGGCCGCGATGCGCGCGCCCGCCCATGCCGGCGTATTCACCCTCGGTGTTCTCGCGGATCACGACCCAGTCGATGTCCTTGCCGTTCACCAGCGGGCTCTTCACGCCCGGCAGCACGCGCGCGGGGCGCACGTTGGCGTACTGGTCGAAGCCCTGGCAGATCGGCAGGCGCAGGCCCCAGAGCGAGACGTGGTCGGGCACCTTCTGGCTGCCGACCGCGCCGAAGAAAATCGCATCGACCTTCCTCAGCTTCTCGAGGCCACCCTGCGGAATGTAGGCGCCATGCTCGAGATAGCGCTCGCTGCTCCAGTCGTATTCCTCGACATCGAGTGCGAAACCCTCGACCTTGCCCAGCGCCTGCAGTACCTCGACACCCGCGCCGATCACTTCCGGCCCGATGCCGTCCCCGCCCACTGCCGCGATATTGTAGGTCTTCATGACCTACATGATGCCACCGCCGTTCGTCAGCGCACGCGGCGGATGTCGGCGCGCGGGCCGGCGAGCGCCATCGGCGGCATCAGCGCCGCGGGGCGCGGCGGCATGTAGAACGCGCCCGTGATGCGCAACGCCTTCGGAGGCTGCGGCGCCGTGAGCGCGAGCGCTCCGATGACGAAGTCCGAGTACGGCGCGTTGTTGGCGCGATTCGGATTGATGCGGTAGTTGATGCCCATCCACTGGCCCGCAGGTCCGCCGAAGGCGCCATTCACCGTGCCGAGATATCCATTGCTCGAGCAGGACCCGCTGCAGTTGATCACCAGTGTCGAAGTCGACGAGGCGAACGTGAAGTGGGGGCTGCCGGGCTCCAGGCCACTGGTGCCGGCGAGCGAGTAGTTGCCGCCGTTGATCGAGAGCGCGATGTTGCCGGCGATCGTGTGCGCGCCGAAGTTCGCGGTCATCGTGGCCGAAGTGACGGTGCCGAGATGGCCGGCCGCGTCGGTGGGAGCCGTGGCGGCGGCGAGCGTATACGTCGAGGTGCCGGTAAATGCGCCCAGCGCCGAGGACGGCGCGAGCACCGTCACCGCGTACGCGAGGCTGCGCGGCCCGAGATCGAAGCTCGCCTGGTTTCCGGCGCCGTTGTCGATGGCGACCTGCCCTCCGGTCCAGCGGCCGAGGGTTACGCTGCCATCGCTCGATCGGAACGCGTCGGCGTGCTGTCCACCGGTGAATGTGACGGTGCCGTTGTAGGTCGCGTCGGAGTAGCCCGGAGGCGTACCACCCGGGCCGGAGACGAAGGTGCCGACTGTTGCGCCATCGAGTCGCGTGAGGCGGCCTGCCGAATCGAACACCGCAGTGCCTCCGTCGAGCGCAGCCGCGTTGCCGAGCACGCCCGCGTATCCACCGGACAGGGGAGTGTAGAAGCGCAGCACGGTCTCATAGTCGGCGAGCGTGGTGGCGGGATTCGTCGTGGCTGCAGTTGAGGCCTGCGAGCCACTCGTGTTCGCGTTGCCCGTGGTCGACGGCCCGGTCAGCGCCGCCGACGTGCCCGAGGTGTTGGTGGGAGAGGTGGGTGGCGAGGTTGCGGCGGCGGCATTCGCAGCCGCCGTGGGTTCCGTGCCTGTACCGGTTCCGGTTCCGGAGCCGGACGATCCGCCCGCGCCGCTCCCCGTGCCGGCGGCGGTGCCCGATGGGTCACCCGCCGTGCCGCCACTGGATGCCGCAGCGGCAGTGGAAGTGGAATCGGAGCTGCTACCGCCTCCCGAACTCGCCGAGCGTGACACCGGCGCCGCGGCAGCGAGGATGGCCGGCGGTGTCGGGATGAAACGCGGTGCCTGGCCGGGCAGCACCTGGATCGTCTGTCCCGGATACGAAACCAGGGTGCGCTCATAGCCGTTGACGAGCGAGGTCACGCTGTGAGCGCCGGTGAGCGTGTGGTTGATGGTGCCGGTCTCATCCGAGTGCGCGAGGATGTTGCCGGAGCCGCGAATGCCGACGCTCGCAAGCGGCGTCTTCATGTGCGCCCGGTCCTTGCGGCGGGTCACGATCTCGCCCGTGAATGTGCGCATCGCTCCTACCAGGAGCGAGACCAGCGATTCACCCTCGGCGGGGCGCGCGACATCGTAGCTGTACTCGTCGATGCGCATGCGCGAGCCCGGGCGCAGCGAGATGTGGGCGTGATCCACCATGGACAGCTGCACCAGGCCGTCGGCGCCGGTCACGAGCACGTCGCCGCGACGCACCCCATCGGCTGCTCGCAGGGTGAGCCGCTGGCCGTCGCGCTCGACCTGCACGGTGCCGGAAGTGAATTGGACGCGCCCGACATCCTGGGCGAAGGAATACGCGGCGCCCAGCATGAGCAGGAGCGCCGCAAGACAACGAGTCGTCAGGGCCATGGCGAAGTTCCTCAACGGTAGTCGTAGCGCACGACGAGTCCGCCTTCGGTCTTGCGGAACGAGTACAGCGCGATGTTCGAATGATTGGAGGTGTGGCTCAGGTACGGCTGCAGCGACCAGCCGCCGGCAAGCCCGAAGCGCCCCTGCACGTAGGCCTCGAACAGGTCGTCGCGGCCGCTGGCTACGAGCGTCGCGCGCGAGAAGTCGTCTGTGTCGACCCGCCGCGACCAGCCGAGCGCTCCCTGCCATCCAGTGCTGGCGCGCGCATCCGAGAACGCGAGCAGCCTTACGCCGCCGGTGCGTCGCGACGCGGTCGCCTCGGTGAACGGTCCCAGCGCCTGGCGCGCATCGTCGTTGGCGTAGAACGCCTTCGCGACCAGCAGGCCCTCGGGCCACCACGCCGGGCGATTCTCCGCCGCCACGGAGACCGTCACCTGGCGCGTGTCCTGCGTGTTGTTGTCGGGATAGCGCGTTCCCGCGAGTTGCAGCGCGGCCGCAAGGTTCCAGGTCGTGCCGACCGGGTGCCGTGCCTCGATGCCCACGCCGAACGCGTCGCGATCGCTGCGGATGCGCGAGCCGTCGAGATCGAGCGCGGCGCCATCCTGGCGATAGCCCTGCGCGAAAACCGTCGCGGTGTATTGCAGCTCGCCGCGGCGGTCCTGGTAGCCGACGATCACATCGCCCAGCAGTGAATTGAATTCGTGGAAGCTGCGGTAGCCGCGCCAGCGCAGGTCCGAGGCGGCGAATGCAACGCCGTCGCCCGCGGTGCGCCACGCGAAGTCGCCGCCGACGCTGGCTGCGCCGAAATTGTCGGAACGCCGGATCGAGTTGCCGGTGGGCTCGATGCCGGGCAATCCGAACGAGCTCAGGATCGCGCCTGGAAAATCGCGCGTCGTGCTGGAGACGTTGTTGTCGCGCCCGCCACCGACCTCGACGTAGGCGGTGAACGCGCGGCGTTGCCGGACCTTGGCCTGGCGGATGTCCTCGAGCGAGCGATCGATCATCTGCCGCGCCTGGGCGTCGGTCACGCGATCGCGCACCACCGTGAACTCCTGCGCCGCGAGGTCGAGAGTTCCCATTCGCAGGTACACACGCGCCAGCTCGAGGCGCGCGGCGTCGTTTGCAGGCTGGCGCAGCAACACGCGCTCGAAGGCGGCGAGCGAGCGATCGAGGTGGCCCGCGTCGAGCGCGGCCACGCCGAACCAGTAGTCGAATTCCGCATTGCCGGCGTTGGCGGTTTCGAGCGGCTCGAGCAACGCGTAGGCTGCCGCGCCCTGGCGCTCGGTGATGAGCGCGCGTCCACGCGCCACGGCATCGGATGCATCGCACCAGCCAGGCGTCGAGGCGCACAGTAGCCCGACCGGCAAAACGGCGGCCAGGAAGCCGCGCAAGGAAGAAACGGGCGGCACGGCGTTCCCTTTCTTGTGCTTGGTGATTTCCGTTGATATCTTCGCCTCGGAGAGTATTCTCATGCCGCAGGTCCAGCAAGGATCGGACCGAACCTTTCGGGAGCCTTACATGTCCGCGCGGTCGATCATCGCTTGCACCTTCGCGACCCTCGCCGCGGCGGCACCCGTCGCGAACGCCGCACAATCCTTCGCGAATTGCCAGATCTTTCCCGCTGACAATTACTGGAACACCCGCATCGAGCAGCTGGCCGTGCATCCGAGCTCGGACGCCTGGATCACTTCGATGGGCGCCACGACACGCCTGCATCCCGATTGCTGCAACGTTGTGGGCTCCCCGTATGGGTTCGAGCCGCAGGCGGTGCCGGCGGCGCAGCCGCTGGTGCCGATCGACTACTACCCCAACGTGCCCGTGGCTGAGAGCGACCCGGGCCCATATCCGATTCCTCCGATCCTCGCGCAGGGCCGTTTCGCCACCACCGACGATCGCGAGGTCGTCGTCGTCGAGAACACGAACTGCATCCTCTACGAGCTCTACGGAGCGCCGGAATCCGGCGGCGCGCGCTGGATCGCGGGGGCGTCGGCGAAGTGGAACCTCTTCTCCAACGCGCTGCGGCCCGATGGCCACCAGTCTGGCGACCAGGCGGGGATGCCGTTCATGGCGGGGCTGCTGCGCTGGCAGGAAGTGGCCGCCGGCGACATCGGCCACGCGATCCGGGTCACCTCGCAGCACATCTGGGGCATCGATGCCGCGACGCAGCGGATGAAATACCTCTGGCCCGCGCGCCACGGCGTGGGCACGAGCACCGATCCGAACCAGCCCCCGGCCGGCGCGCGCTTGCGCCTCAAGGCCGACTTCAACCTCGGCGGCTTCGACCCCCACACGCAGGTAATCCTGCGCGCATTCAAGAAATACGGGCTGGTGCTGGCGAGCGGTGGCGGCGACTGGTTCCTGCAAGGTGACGACGACCCGGGCTGGACCGACACCGTAGTGAGCGAGTTGCGCTCCATCGACGGATCCAATTTCGAGGCGGTCGACACGGCGCCGCTGCAGGTCTTCGCCGACAGCGGGCAGGCGGTCCAACCGGGTCCGCCGGATGCGCCGCGCGCGCTGGCCGCCGCCCTCGGCTCGGGTGCAGCGGTATTCACTTTCACGCCCCCCTACGCACCGCCCTCCACCATCGGCGGCTACACGGTCACCTGCAATCCCGGCGCCATCAGCGCGCAGGGGCAGTCGTCGCCGGTTACCGTCGGCGGCCTGGCGGCGGGAGTGTCGTACACGTGCTCGGCTACTGCCAGCTTCGACACCGGCAATGGAGCCGCATCCAACACCGTGACGTTTTCGCTCGGCGTGGGCGACGACAGCTTCCCGCCCGGAAGCATTCCCGACGGATGGTTCCAGCCTGCGGGCTCATCTGCGCCGTGGGTAGTAGCCAACGACGCCGCGAACGCCGGCAGCCTCAGCCTCAAGGCCAGCGCCTCGATCGCGGTGGGCCAGGCCTCGGAGGTCGCGTACAGCGCGATCTTCCAGGCGGGCAACGTGGGATTCGCGCGCAAGGTCTCGAGTCTCGCCGGCACTGATACGCTGGTCTTCCTCATCGATGGCATCGCGCAGGCTTCATGGCACGGCGACACGGCCTGGGCCACGGTGTCGTTCCCGATGTCCTCGGGAACGCATGCGTTGTCGTGGCGGCTGGTGAAGGGCAGCGGCGGATCAGCGAGTGATGGCGCGTGGATCGACAGCGTGACGCTGCCCGCGATTGGCGCATGCCGCTTCCCCACGGCGCACGGCGGCTGCCTCACCGAATAGACAGCCGGTGTCTATCCGGTGCGTGGTGGCGCGGTTGTCGCGCCATTGGCGGGCAGCGGGGTGGGCTGCGATCCTGTTTCACCACAGAGGGCACAAGGGGCAACACAAGAGGGAAACCAAAACGGGGAGATCGGTAGTGCCTGCCTCGTCTCGAACATAAGCAGCGTTTGCTTTCCTCTTGTGTTGCCCCTGTGTCCTCTGTGTTTAAAAATCGGCGGTCGCGCTCCACGCTCCCCGCTTCTATCGCGGCCTGAGGAAGTCGAAGTCGACACCCTGGTCGGCCTGCGTCACGGTCTGCAGGAAGAGCTTGAGGTAGCCGCGCTCCGCGCGCGGCTCGGTCACCGGATGCGCGGCCTTGCGTTTCGCCATCTCCTCGTCGGAGACCAGCAGCAGCAGCTCGCGCTTCTCGACGTCGAGGCGGATGCGGTCTCCGCTCTGCACCCACGCGAGTGGCCCGCCGATCGCCGATTCCGGAGTGACGTGCAACACGATGGTCCCGGCGGCCGTGCCGCTCATGCGTCCATCGGAGATGCGCACCATGTCCTTCACGCCGGCGCGCGCGAGTTTCTTCGGGATCGGCAGGTAACCGGCTTCCGGCATGCCCGGTGCGCCCTTGGGGCCGATGTTCTTCAGTACCAGGATGTCGTCGGCGTTGACGTCGAGGTCGGGTGAATCGATGCGCGCCGCGAGGTCCGCCGCATTCTCGAACACCACCGCACGGCCTTCGTGCTTCATCAATTTCGCATCTGCCGCTGACTGCTTGATGATCGCGCCGCCGGGGGCGAGGTTGCCGAGCAGCACCGCGATGCCGCCCTTCGGATAGAGCGGGTTCGAGAAAGGGCGCACGACCGCCTGCTTGAAGGGTGCGGGCGCGGCGTCGATTTCCTCGCCAAGCGTGCGCCCGGTGACGGTCATCGCGTCGAGGTGCAGCAGGGGCTTGAGCTCGCGCAGCAGCGTGACCAGGCCGCCGGCGTGATGCAGGTCCTCCATGTAGTGCTGGCCCGAGGGCTTGAGGTCGAGCAGCACCGGCGTCTCCTGCCCCAACGCATGCAGGCGCTCGAGCTCGATCGGGATGCCGAGGCGGCCGGCGATCGCGGTCAGGTGAATGACGCCGTTGGTCGAGCCCCCAATGGCGAGCAATACGCGCAATGCATTCTCGAACGCGTTCGCGGTGAGGATCTTGTCCGGCGTGAGGTTCGATTTCGCGAGCTGCACGGCGACCTGCCCCGAGCGTTCCGCGGCACGAATTCGGTCTGCCGTCACCGCCGGCGGCGAGGCACTGCCGGGAATGGAGATGCCGAGTGCTTCGGCAACACACGCCATGGTGGAAGCCGTGCCCATCACCGAACACGTGCCGACGGAGGCGACCAGCTGGTTGTTGATGCGCGCGATCTCGGCATCGTCGATTTCTTCGGCGCGGTACTTGCCCCAGTAGCGTCGGCAATCGGTGCACGCGCCAACGCGCTCGCCATCGTGCGAGCCGGTGAGCATCGAGCCGGTGACCAGTTGCACGCACGGCACGTTGGCGGAGGCGGCGCCCATCAGTTGCGCAGGCACGGTCTTGTCGCAGCCGCCGATGAGCACTACCGCGTCCATCGGCTGCGCACGGATCATCTCCTCGGTGTCGATCGACATGAGGTTGCGCAGGTACATCGAGGTGGGATGGGCGAAGCTCTCGTGCACCGAGATGGTGGGGAACTCCATCGGCAAGCCGCCGGCCATCATCACACCGCGCTTGATGGCTTCCACCAGTTGCGGCGCGTTGCCATGGCACGGGTTGTAGGCGCTGCCGGTATTGGCGATGCCCACCACCGGGCGCGACAAGGCGTCATCGGTGTAGCCCGCGCCCTTGATGAATGCCTTGCGAAGGAACAGCGAGAACCCGCGATCGCCGTAGCTGGTGAGGCCCTTTTCGAGGCCCTTGTCCTTGTTTGTCATGTCGAATCTGGCCGCGCCGCGTGGAAAGTGAAGGGTTGCAAGGTAACCTGAAAATCACGCATCCGCATCCGCATGGTGGTTTGAACCGTACCGACTGCATGAAAACTTCCGTCGCCCTTCTGCTCTCCTCGGCCGAGGCCACCCAGGCCTGGCGCGAGGCGCTTTCCTTGAACGGGTTGGGCGGGTATGGATTCGACCCCGGCAAGCGCGATCCCCTGCTCGCGTTGCGCTCGCTGCTGAAGGAGCGGCGCGTGGACGCGGCCATCATCGACACGTCGTTTTTCGCCACCAGCAGCTGCGAATCCCCGCGCGAACTCGCCGAGCTGCGCGGTTCCTTCCCCAATACGCGCCTGCTGCTGCGCATTCCCGGCCGCGTGCATGTCTCCCCGGCCGAGCAGCAATGGGCGGCGGAGTGGGGCGTTGATGCGGTGCTGGCGGGCACGCCGCCCGCAGCCGCGCACAGGTTCTCGGAGGCGCCGGTCGCCGCATTGCTGCGTGCGCTTTCCATCGAGGGCGCAACCAGCGGGGCGTCCACCAGCTCACGCGAACTCGCGGACCTGGACCAGCTGGAGCGCGTGGGCCTCGATCCAATCGTGGTGATGTCGCAGATTCGCGGCGCGGGGGGCGTGCAGTTGGACGATCGCATCTGGCGCGGCACGACCTACCGCGAATGCTTCGTTGCGTCGGAGGCGGTGGAGACGATGGAGCGGCTCCTCGGCGTTGACTATGGCGTGGCGATTATTGCCGGCCGGGCGTTGCAATCCCTTGGCCTGCTGCATCACGTCGCGCTCGAGCAACCTTTCGCCAACGACAACCTGTTTTTCCGCTTCAGCACGGGTGATGAAGTGCTGGGCCGCCTGTCGCTCACGCGGCTGCTGCGCGAGATGCGCGGCAACGATGGCGTGGGCATCCGCGATCGCCGCTATCTCGGCAAGCCCTATCCGCGCACCTTCGTGGGGAGGGAGGCGATCGACTGGCTGCGCGCGCGCTGCGGGTTGGGCGTGGGTGCGGCGCAGGACCTGGGCCAGCGCATGATCGAGCTGGGCCTTTTGCACCACGTGGTCGACGAGCATCCCTTTCTCGACGCGGCGTACTTCTACCGGTTCCTTTCTGACGAGAGATAGGCGGGCCGTATAATTGCCCTCCAACCCAGGGGGCACCATGGCCAGGAAGTCGCAGGACAAAACTGCCGCCAAAGGCGGCAGGAAATCCATCCCTGTCACGCTGATCCCCGGCGACGGCATCGGCACGGAAGTCACCGAGGCCACGCTCGCGGTGCTGGAAGCGGTGGGCGCCCCCTTCGAATACGACTGGCAGGTGGCGGGAATCACCGGCGTGAAGGAGGCCGGCGATCCCTTGCCGAAGGCTACGCTGGACAGCATCCGCAAGACCCGACTGGCGCTCAAAGGTCCGCTCGCGACCCCGGTGGGCGGCGGCTTCCGCTCCTCCAACGTGCGCCTGCGCGAAGAGTTCCAGCTCTACGCCAACCTGCGTCCCGCGCGCACGCTGATCCCGGGCGGGCGCTACGAAAACATCGACCTCGTGCTGGTGCGCGAGAACCTCGAAGGACTGTACGTCGGCTTCGAGCACTACATCCCGATCGGCGATGACCCACGCGCCGTGGCGCTCGCCTCGGGCGTGAACACTCGCGTCGGTGGCAGGCGCATCTGCGAATTCGCCTTCGACTACGCTGCCACGCATGGCCGCAAGAAAATCACGCTGGTGCACAAGGCCAACGTGCTGAAGGCGCTCACCGGCCTCTTCCTTGAAGCCGGCCGCGAGATCGCGCAGAAGTACAAGGGTCGCGTGGAGTGTGACGAGCGCATCATCGACGCCTGCGCGATGCAGCTGGTGATGGACCCATACCAGTTCGACGTCATCGTGACCACCAATCTCTTCGGCGACATCCTCTCGGACCTCAACGCCGGCCTCGTGGGTGGCCTGGGCATGGCGCCCGCCGGCAACATCGGCGCCGACGCCGCCATCTTCGAAGCGGTGCACGGCTCGGCGCCCGACATCGCGGGCAAGGGCATCGCCAACCCGCTGGCGCTGATGCTTTCTGCCGCGATGATGCTCGACCACGTCGGCTTGCACGAAGAAGGCAAGCGGCTGCGCAAGGCCATCGACGACGTGCTGCTGAAGGACAAGGTGCGCACCGGCGACCTCAAGGGCAAGGCCAACACCAGGCAGTTCACCCAGGCCATCGTCTCGCGGCTCAAATGACGGATTTTTCCTGGAAGACTAAAGCGGTTACGCCGGTGAACGCAGATGTAAAGAGAGTGTGGGTCAAAGGCGCAGCGGGGCGACTGAAGTCGATGTGGCTGCGGCGGGTTTCGATAAACGCAGACGCGCCGCAACGGCTGAGCAACGCATCCGTCTTTATCAAAGGCTCGCCGCAGCCACGGTCATTGAGGATTTCACTGCAGCGCTTTTGCCCCACACTTCATTTTCACCTGCGTTCATCTGCGGACCCGCCCTAATTTTCCAAAGCAGAGAAACCATGCGCTCCAAGCTCTTCGTCCCCGCAAGCCGTCCCGAACTGTTCGCCAAGGCGATGGCGGGAGAAGCGGACGCGCTGTCTTTCGACCTCGAGGATTCGGTCGATGAGCAGCGCAAGGATGCGGCGCGCAGGGAGCTCGGCAAGTTCCTGCGCTCGCTGCCGCCGAATACGGGCAAGGTCATCATCGTGCGCGTGAACGCGCTGGAGACGGCGCACTTCGAGCGTGACATCGAGGCGATCGTGGGCCCGGGCCTGGACATCATCAACCTGCCCAAACCCGAGGGGCCGGAAGACATCCACGCCTGCGCCGCGGCGCTCACGAAGGTCGAGCGCAAGGCAGGCGTGGATCCCGTCGACATCATGCCGAACATCGAATCGCCGCGAGCACTGCGGCTGGCGGCCGAGATCGCGATCTCCAGCCCGCGCGTGGTGGGCCTGCAGGCGGGTTTCGGTGACCTCATCGAACCGCTCGACATCGACCGCTCCAATCCCGTGATGATCCAGGCGCTGCAATTGCAGATCCGCATGGCCGCGGGCGAGGCGGGCATCTGGGCCTTCGACGGCGCCTATGCCAACATCATGGATCCCGAGGGGTTCAGGCGCGAGGCGCAAGCCGCCCGCCGCCTGGGCTTCATCGGCAAAAGCGCCATTCACCCATCGCAGGTGCCGATCGCCAATTCGGTTTTCCGCCCGACGGATTCGGAGATCGCGCATTCGCTGAAGGTTGTCGAAGCCGCGGCCGTTGCGAAGGAGAAGGGCGTCGGCGCATACACGGTCGACGGCCGCATGGTGGACGGGCCGTTCGTCAAGCGCGCGGAGTCGATCCTGGCGCTCGCCAGGAAACTCGGATTGATCGCGCAGGAAGGAAGTCTGGAATGAGTTGGATGGTCGCGGTGCTGGTGGGCTTGCTGGCGGTGATGCCGGTTTCAGCGCAGCAGAAATTTCCCAACAAGCCGGTCACCATCGTGGTGCCTTATCCCCCCGGCGGATCCAACGACACCTTCGCGCGCGAACTGGGCAAGCGCCTCTCGGACACCTGGAAGGTGCCGGTCATCATCGAGAACAAGCCGGGCGCGGGCGGCTCCATTGGCGCGACCATCGTCTCGAAGGCGGCGCCGGACGGCTACACGCTGTGCCTGCTGTCCTCCTCGTTCACCACCAACGCCGCGATCCAGCCCAACCTGCCGTTCGATCCGGTGAACAGCTTCACCGCCATCGGCATGGTCTCGAAGGGACCGATGCTGCTCACGGTGAACCCGAAGCTGCCGATCAAGACGACACTGGAGCTGTTCGACTACGCTCGCAGGAACCCGGGCAAGCTCAACTACGCCAGCTCCGGCCAGGGCAGCACCAATCACTTCGCCACTGAATTGCTCATGGATGCCGCCAACATCCAGATGACGCACGTTCCCTACAAAGGCATGGGCCCGGCAGTTGCGGACACCATCGCCGGGCACGTCGACGTGCTGGTTGCCAGCGCGCCGTCGATCTACCAGCAGGTGAAGGCGGGCAAGCTGCGCGGCATCGGCGTCACCAGCAAGGCGGCTTCCACCGTGGTGCCCGACCTGCCCGCGATCGCGTCGATGGGCGTGCCGAACTACAGCTTCGAGCTGTGGTGGGGCGTGATCGCCCCGGCGAAGGTTCCGGCCGAGATCGTCGAGAAGATCAACGCCGACATGAACAGGATCCTCACCACGCCGGAGATGAAGGAAGTGTTCCTGCGCGAAGGAGCCGAACCCATGCCGATGTCCGCCGCGAACTTCGCGAAGACGATCAAGGACGAGATCGAAGGCTGGAAGAAGGTCGCGAAGTCCGCGAACATCAAGCCGGAATGACCTTCAGGCAACGCGACTACACGGGAGGCGGCGCGGGCGCACTCGATGGCGTGCGCGTGCTGGACCTTTCGCGGCTGGTCGCGGGCAACATCCTCACCGGCTCGCTCGCCGACTTCGGCGCCGAGGTGATCAAGGTCGAGCCGGCTGCGGGCGACACGCTGCGCGCCTGGAGTGTCGCCGACGTGCAGACCAACTGGAAGCTCTACGCGCGCAACAAGAAAAGCGTGGCGCTCGAGTTGCGCAATCCGGAAGCGCGCGCGCTGCTGCTGAAGATGGTCGCCAAGGCGGACATGCTGGTGGAAAGCTTCCGTCCCGATACGCTCGAAAACATGGGCCTCGGCCCGGACAAGCTGCTCGAGGCCAATCCCAAGCTGATCGTGGTGCGCATTTCCGGCTGGGGGCAGACAGGACCCTACCGCCGCCGCCCCGGATTCGGCACGCTGGTGGAAGGCATCTCCGGCTTCGCGTCGTTCAACGGTTTCGCCGATCGCGAGCCGGTGCTGCCGCCGATGTACATGGCCGATTCCTACGCCGGCCTCTACGGCGCCATCGGCGCGATGATCGCGCTGCGCGAAGTGGAAGTGAATGGCGGCAAGGGCCAGGTCATCGACCTGCCGCTGCTCGACCCGTTGTTCCACATGCTCGGGCCGCAAGCCGCCAACTATCGGCTCACCGGCAAGGTGAAGCCGCGTAGCGGCAGCCGCTCCACCAACTCGGGGCCGCGCAACGCCTACAAGACGAAGGACGCGCGCTACGTCGCGCTTTCCGCCTCGACGCAGAAGATGGCCGCGCGCGTATTCAGCTCGATCGGACGTCCGGAACTGATCGAGGATGCGCGCTACAGCACCAACAACATGCGCGTGAAAAACGCCGCGGAGCTGGACGCCATCATTGGAGAATTCGTCGCGCAGAAGACGCAGGCGGAAAACGTCGCGTTCTTCGAGAAGGCCGAAGTCACCATCGGTCCGATCTACGACATCTCTCAGATCATGCAGGACCCGCACTTCATCGATCGCGACCTGATCACCGACTATCCCGACGCCGAGATGGGCGCCTTCCCGATGCACCACGTGGTCCCGCGGCTGAGCGCGACGCCCGGGCTCATCAAGACCGCCGCGCCGCGCCTGGGCCAGCACAACCGGTCGCTGCTGGCGGAAGTGGGCGTGGACGAGGCGAAGTACGCCGAGCTGCTCGCGGGCGGGGCGGTCTACGAGGAGGGTCGCGCGAATACAGGGGCGCAAGACTGATGCAAGCGGTCCCCAATTCGAGCGGCACCTCCACGCCGCGCTTCAAGGTGCCCGCCCGAAGCTGCGATTCGCACCTGCATGTCTATGATCCTCGGTTCCCGATGACGTGGCCGCAGTCGCGCGGCACGCCGGATGCGTCGGTTGCCGACTACCGGCTGCTGCAGCAGCGCCTCGGCACCACGCGCGCGATTGTCGTGCAGCCCGCCGCCTACGGAATCGACAATCGCGGCATCGTCGCGGCGGTCGAGCAGCTGGGCCGGGACAACGCGCGCGGCGTCGCCGTTCTGCATCCGACCGTCACCGACGCGGAGCTGGCTGCATTACATGCGGGCGGCGTTCGCGGGCTTCGATTCACGCAGCACGACCCGAACACGGCGGTCACTTCGCGCGAGATGATCGAGCCGCTTGCGCAACGCATCGCCGAGCTGGGCTGGCATACGCAGCTGCACATGCGCGGCGAGCAGCTGGTGGAAATGACCGACCTCATCGCACGGCTGCCCGGAACAATCGTGATCGACCACATGGGCCGCTTCCCGCAGCCCGAAGGCGTGAAGCACCCCGCGTTCAACGTCGTGCGCAGCGTGCTCGAAAGCGGTCGTGGCTGGGTCAAGCTTTCGGGCCCGTACCTCGAGACCAGGGTCGGCTCGCCGCGTTACGCGGATATCACCGCCGTTGCGCGCGAGCTGGTCAAGCTGGCGCCCGACCGTTGCGTCTGGGGCAGCGACTGGCCACATCCCACGGAACGCGAAACGAAACCCGACGACGCAGTACTGCTCGATCTGCTGCAGGAGTGGGCTCGCGACGAAACCACCCGGCGCAAGATTCTGGTGGACAATCCAGCCATCCTGTATGGCTTCCAATAAATCCGAGGAGAGACCATGACAAGAATGATTCGCCTGGCACTGCTTTCGTTGTGTGCCGTGTTGTCCGCATCTGCCCTCGCGCAGGGTTACCCCAACAGGCCGGTCAAGATCGTGGTTGCCTTCACTGCCGGTTCGGCCACCGATATCTGCATGCGCGTGGTCGCCGAGCAATTGACGCGCGCGTTGGGCCAGCCTTTCGTGGTGGAGAACAAACCTGGTGCGGGCGGCAGCGTCGGCACCGAGCAGGTGAAAAACGCGGCCCCCGACGGATACACGCTGGTGGCCGCCGGTAGCGGTCCCTTCGGCATCAACCCGGCCATCTACAAGTCGCTGCCCTACGATCCGGTCAACGACTTCGAGCTCATCGGCAACATCGTGCTCACGCCGCAGGCGCTGGTGGTGGGCGCGGGCACGCCCTACCGGACGCTGAAGGATTTCGTATCGGCGGCAAAGGCCAGGCCGGGCGAGATCGCTTATGCCTCGCTGGGCAACGGCTCGACTTCCCACCTGACGATGGAAGCGTTCCAGAGCGTCGCCGGCATCAAGCTCAACCACATCCCGTTCAAGGGCAGCTCGGACGCGCAGACGCAGATCATGGGTGGCAGCGTCCCGGTGATGTCGGACACGGTGCCGGGCGTGCTCGCGCAGGTGAAGGCGGGCAAGCTGCGCGCCATCGGTGTCGCGATCCCGCAGCGCTCGCCCTATCTTCCGGACGTGCCGACGATCGCCGAACAGGGTTATGCCGGTTTCGAGTCGGTGGGCTGGATCGGCCTGGCTGCACCGGCGAAGACGCCGCCCGCCGTTCTCGACCGCCTCAACGCCGAGATCAAGAAGATGCTGCAGGATCCGGCCGTCAAGGCGCGCTTCGAGCAGTTGGCGTTCACCGCCGTGGGTGATTCGCGCGCGGAGTTTACCGCGTTCGTGAAGGCGGAGATCGCCAAGTGGTCGAAAGTGGCGAAGGACAGCGGCGCCACCGCCAACTGATCGCAGGCACCCGACCGCGATGACCTACGACGCAGTGGTTGTGGGCCTGGGCGCCGTGGGCAGCGCCGCACTTTACCAACTGGCCCGCCGCGGCGCGCGCGTGCTCGGCATCGATCGCCACTGCCCGCCACACGCCTTCGGTTCCTCCACGGGTGAGACGCGCATCACGCGCCAGGCGATCGGCGAGGGTGATGAATACGTGCCGCTGGTGCTGCGCTCGTATGAGCTGTTTCGCGAGATCGAACGCGAGAGCGGCGAGAGCCTCCTCGAGGTGACCGGCGGCCTGTGGATCTCGAGCCAGGACCGTCTGGCCGAGGCACACGCGCCCGATTTCTTCAGCAACACCCTGGCCGCCGCGCGCCGCTTCCACATCGAGCACGAGATCCTCGCACCGCCCGGGATCCGCGGGCGCTTCCCGCAGTTCAACGTGCGCGATAACGAGGTTGGCTACTACGAGCCGGGCGCGGGATACCTGCGGCCTGAGGCCTGCGTGCGCGTGCAACTCGCACTGGCGCGCAAACATGGCGCCGAGATCCGCCTGGAAGAAACGGTTTCGTCATTGGATGCGTTGCCGCCGTCGCGCAACGTCATCCTCAGTGCGGGTGCGTGGCTCCCGCAATTCCTTCCCGCGGAATTGGCGCGCCTCTTCACCGTCACCCGGCAGGTGCAGTACTGGTTCGAAGTGCCTGGCGCGGTGGAGCGCTTCATGGCGCCCGATTTTCCGGTGTGGATCTGGCAGCTGCAGGATAGCCGCAATGTGATCTACGGTTTCCCGGCGATCGATGGCGCGGTGAAGCTCGCGACGGAGCAGTATTCGGTCCCGACGCAGCCGGACGCGATACGCCCGGAGGTGACGGACGAGGACAAGCGATCGATGTACGAGACGCTTGTCGCGCCCTACCTGCCGGGATTGGGACCACGCTGCGTGAAGGCCGTGAGCTGCCTCTATACGGCGACGCCGGGCTTCCGCTTCGTGATCGATCGCCTGCCGGCGCGTCACGACGTGATCGTGGCATCACCCTGCTCGGGGCATGGGTTCAAGCATTCCGCGGCCGTGGGCGAATCGCTTGCGCAGATGGTGATGGAGGGGGAGCCGCGAATCGATCTCGGCGCCTTTCGCTTTCCCGCCTGACTACTCGCGGCAGACGATCGGCATGTAGCGCGCGGGAACGCCCTCTGCCCAGCAGCGCCATTCGGACAGGTTGCTCCTGGCGACCAGGGGCGCGAGGAACACCTTGCCGCCGCCCAGATCGCCGGCGAAGGTGACGGTGATCTGCCCCGTCGCATCCACCGTCGCCGATTGCACCAGCGGCGATTCGAGGGTGCGCGCTCCGGGTCGGATGGCGCGTTTGGCGGAAAGGCTCTCGACCATTTCCTGCTTGATCGGCTCGATACGCGCGAGGGCCTGCTCCAGCTGGGCGCGTGTTTGAGAGTCATGCAGCATCGGCAGGGCCACGGCGGCCACCATGCTCGCGACCAGCGGCAATACGAAAAGCAGCAGCACGACTGCCCAGACCGGCCAGGTGACCGCCATCACTTCGTGGTTGTTCTCGTCGGCCAGGTCGTCCGATTGCGCTTCACGGTTGATCACGAGCGTCTTGCAGAGGATGTCGTGCAGCGCGCGTTTCTTGTCGGTGAACGCGGCCATCAGGAAGCCGATGCCGAGGATGATCAACGAAAGCCAGGTGGCGAAATAGCGCCCGATGGCCAGGCCGACGCTGATGCGCTTGCCCAGGAGGTCGGTGACCTTGATGCCGAAGGCCATCTTGCCGACCGTCGCCTGCAGCGGCGAGCTGTGCAGCCCTGCGTAATACGCCAGGCCGATGGCGAGGCTGCTGAAGAAGGTCGCGTAGGTGTTGTCGGGCAGCAGGAAACGCAGCGCGATGTTGGGGATCGCCAGGACGATGCCGTCGAGGATGAAGGCGGCGCAGCGGCGCCAGAAGCCGGCGAAGATCGGAATCATGCGCCGCAGTATGCCCCTGCAGCCGGAGCGCCTGCAACGCTTGTCCTACACGCGAAAGGGCCTCAGGACGACAGGATCTGGGCCCGCAAACTTGTCAGATGGTGATCGGAAGCAGATCGCTTCCGCCAATTTCCTCAACGACTCGAAAAGGACAACCAAATGTCGATCGGAATGATCATTCTCATTATCCTGATCCTGATCCTGGTGGGTGCCATCCCCTCATGGCCCCACAGCCGCAGCTGGGGCTACGGGCCCAGCGGGGCCGTCGGACTGGTGGTGGTAATCCTCATCGTGCTGCTGTTGCTGGGCAAGATCTGAGGCCCGGCGGGGAGCCAAGCCACCCGGCCTGAACCGCGAGGTTCAGGCCGGGGTGTCGGGCGACGCGGGTTGTTCGGGCAGTTCGGATTGATCCGACTGCTCCGAATCCGGCGGCTGGTTGGTCGCGGCCTTCTGCTGCTGCTTCGCCTCTTTTTTCTGCTTCTTGGCGAGCTCGCGCTGTCGCTTCTGGAACGCGTAGTTCGGCTTGGCCATTACGCTTAGAGCGCCTTGATGTTGGTCGCCTGCAGGCCCTTGGGGCCGTTGGTGACGTCATAGCTCACCTTTTGCGCTTCCTTGAGGGACTTGTAGCCGTCCATCTGGATCGCGGTGTGGTGGGCGAAAAGGTCCGGGCCGCCTTCATCGGAGGTGATGAAGCCGAAGCCCTTGGAGTCGTTGAACCACTTAACGGTGCCGGTAGGCATAGTCTTAATTCCTTCTGGATCTATTTGCGCGGGCTGGTCCCCGCCCGCACGGGTCACGAAGATCAAGTAAGGAATTGACTGCCACTGCGGACGCCGTTTCCTACCGGCGTGAGAGGGAGACTGAAACTTCACTGCTTGATGATCCTGCGGCGCGAATCATACCACGCGCCGCTATCCCCAGCCCTTAGACTCGGGAATGGCTGAAAAGGAAAAACCCATGGCGGCCCGCTCGATGCGCGAGCGGCTCGGCGCCCTGAAGAACCTGCCGCCCTTCATCAGGCTGGTCTGGCAGACAAGCCGCTCGCTCACCATCGCGCAGGGCGTGTTGCGCCTGCTGCGTGCGCTGCTGCCCGTGGCGACCCTCTTCGTCGGCAAGCTCATCATCGACGAGGTGGTGAAGCTCGCCCAGGCGCCGCAGCTGGCAGAGACGTTCTCCAGCCTGTGGCAGGACGGCGAGCTGCGACGAATCGCCACGCTGGTGGCGATCGAGTTCGGGTTGGCCATTGCCGCCGACGTCCTCGCGCGACTCGTGGGCCTGGTTGATACGCTCCTTTCGGAGCGCGTCGGCATCGTCACCAGCTTGAAGCTCATGGAGCACGCCGCCACGCTCGACCTCGAGGACTTCGAGGACAGCGAGTTGCAGGATTCTCTCGAGCGAGCGCGCCGCCAGGCCTCCGGGCGCATGACGCTGATGGGCCAGATCTTCAACCAGGCGCAGGACATGGTGACCATCGCCAGCTTCGCCGCCGGCCTGCTGGTCTACGCGCCCTGGCTGATCGTGCTGCTCGCGATCGCGCTCGTGCCTGCTTTCCTCGGCGAGGCGCGCTTCAATGCGCAGGCCTACTGGCTCAACTACGCCCGCGCACCGGAGCGGCGCGAGCTCGATTACGTCCGCCAGACCGCCGCCAGCGTCGAGACCGCGAAGGAGATCAAGATCTTCGGGCTCAACCCGTTCCTGATCCAGCGCTACCGCGCGCTCGCCAACAGCTTCTTCGAGGCGAACAGGAAAATCGCGGTGCGGCGCGCAGGCTGGGGCGGGCTGCTCTCGGCGATCGGCACCATCGCGTACTACGTGGCCTATGCGTTCATCGTCTGGCGCACCATCCACGGCGAATTCTCGATCGGCGACCTCACCTTCCTCGCCGGCTCCTTCCGCCGCCTGCACCAGATGATGGAAGGGCTGCTGATGGGGTTCACGGCTCTGGCGAGCCAGGCGCTGTACCTGGATGACCTGTTCTCGTTCTTCGAGATCAAGCCGGAGATCGCCTCGCCCGAGAAGCCGCGCGCCTTCCCGATGCCGATCCGCGAAGGCTTCGTCTTCGAGGATGTGGGATTCCGCTACCAGGACGCGGAGCGCTGGGCGGTTCGCAACCTGTCGTTCACGCTGCGGGCGGGTGAGGTGCTGGCGCTTGTCGGCGAAAATGGCGCGGGCAAGACCACGCTCGTGAAACTGCTCTCCCGTCTCTACGATCCCGATGAGGGCCGCATCCTGCTCGACGGGTTCCCGCTCGCCGAGTACGACCTGTTCGAGCTGCGCGCCAACATCGGCGTCATCTTCCAGGACTTCGTGCGCTTCCATCTCACCGCCGCCGAAAACATCGCGGTAGGGCGCATCGATGCCCGCGACGACCGCGCGCGCATCGAGGCCGCCGCGCACCAGAGCGGCGCCGACGAAATGATCCGCGAGCTGCCCGGTGGCTACGACCAGGTGATCGGCAAGCGCTTCAAGACCGGCATCGACCTTTCTGGCGGCGAATGGCAGAAGATCGCGATCGCGCGCGCGTACATGCGCGACGCGCAGCTGCTGATCCTCGACGAACCCACGGCCGCCCTCGACGCGCGCAGCGAGTTCGAGGTGTTCCAGCGCTTCAAGGAGCTTTCGCGTGGCAAGACCGCAGTTCTCATCTCGCACCGCTTCTCCAGCGTGCGCATGGCCGACCGGATCATGGTGCTGGGCAACGGCATGATTGAAGCCGTCGGTACGCACCAGGAGTTGCTCGCCGGTGGTGGCCGTTATGCGGAGTTGTTTGAGTTGCAGGCTGCCGGGTATCGCTGAGCATTGGTTGCGGCGGGCCTTGTTTGTCGCGCAATCGCGGCAAAACAGGGTGTCGTAGGACAAAAGAAGTTGTAACAGCAGGTAAATGACGTGTTCCTTACAGGGACTCTTGCCGTTAAATGGGTGTCAGAGACGGTAGGAGACCAAAATGACCAAAATGTCGAAGTGGGTATTGGTACTGGCGGCGGCGATTTTCACCCCCGCCGCCATGGCGCAGTCCGTGGAAACCAGCGCGCGCGCCACTTTCGCGCAACCGCAGCTGGACCAGATGCTTGCCCCCATCGCGCTCTATCCGGACTCGCTGCTTTCCCAGATCCTGATGGCCGCCACCTATCCGCGCGACGTCGCGGAGGCCGCCAGCTGGTCGCGTGCCCGCAACGGCCTGCGCGGGGAGCAAGCCGTGCGTGCCGCCGAGAACCGCCCGTGGGACCCGAGTGTCATTTCGCTCGTGGCTTTCCCGGAGGTCCTGTCGATGATGGACGAGCGCCAGGACTGGACCGCCCGCCTGGGTGACGCCTTCCTCGCGCAGCCGGACCAGGTGATGGACACGGTGCAGGAGTTGCGCGCGCGTGCCGACGCGGCGGGCACGCTGCGCTCCAGCGACGAGATGGTGGTGCAACGCCAGGGCGACGACTACATCATCGATCCGCCAACGCCTGAAGTGGTTTATGTGCCTTACTACGATTCGCGCACCGCCTACGGCGCGTGGTGGTGGCCGGAGTACCAGCCGGTGTACTGGTCGCCCTGGGCGGGTTATGGCTGGGGATATGGCTACAGCGGTTTCGGCTGGGGCCCGAGCGTTCTCATCGGCAGCGGCTTCTTCTACGGCTCGTTCAACTGGGGCGGCCGCTACCTGCACTACGCCAACCATCGCCCGTGGTACTACCACCGTGGTGACTATCGTGGTGGCGCGCGCTGGAATGGTGGTGACCACCGCGGTGAGCGCCGCGGTGACAATCGCCGTGACGGCAGGGGCGAAGGCCGCCGCGATGTCCGCAATGAGGGCGGCGGCTACAGCCGTGGCGATCGAACCACGCGGGCGGAGCGTGGCGCGGTGCAGCTGCAAGAGCGGGCTGTGAAAGGGCAGCAAGGCTACTTCGCGGCGCGCCCGCAGTCCCCGCGCATGGAGAGCGCGCGTTCCGATGTGGCGCCCATCGTTGATTCACGACGCGCGCAGAGCCAGCGGATCGCGGCCCAGCGCTTCGAGTACCAGCGCAGCCAGGCAGCGGCAACCGGCTCGAGCCCGGGCGTCCGCCAGGCCTCTCCGCGTTACGGCCTCGAAGGTCGCGGGCAGGTTCGACGTGAAGGCGCGCCGTCACGATCGCAGGGAGACCAGCCCCTCGGCCAGCCACAGGCGCGCGCCCAGCAGCAAGGGCGCCAGCAGGCGTATTCGCCGCCTCAGCGTGCGATGCCGACGGAGCGTTCAGCCCCGGTGCAGTCGGCGCCGATGCAGCGTTCGTCGCCGGTGGAGCGCTCTGCCCCACAGCAGGGCTCGCCGGTGGCTCGTGGCGGAGGTGATCGCGGCGGAGAGCGCGGCGGAGAGCGCGGTGGAGAGCGCGGTGGAGAGCGCGGGGGTGGGCGCGAACGATAAGTTGTGAGGGCGGCGGGCGGCGGGTATCTTTCGGCAACAACAACGAGGAGATCCCATGTACCGCATCGCCGCCTTCTTCGCCGCGTGTTTCGCTACCGCGGCGTTAGCGCAGCCGTATCCGCACCGCCCCATTACGCTCACCGTACCGTTCGCGGCCGGTGGTCCCACGGACACCATCGCCCGCGTGCTTGCGGAGCGCATGAGCCGCAGCCTCGGCCAGACCGTCGTGGTCGAGAACACGGCCGGTGCCGGCGGCTCCATCGCCGTCACCAAGATCATGCGTGCGGCGCCGGATGGCTACAGCATCGGCATCGGCCACCTCGGCACACATGTCATCGCGCCCGCCGTGCAGTCGATCACCATCGACTACCTCACGGAGCTCACGCCGCTTGGCATGGTCGCCTCCAACCCGCAAGTCATCGTCTCGCGCACTTCGGTGCCGGGCAAGGACCTCAAGGACCTGATCGCCTGGGTGAAGGCCAACCCGAACGAAGCGTCGTCCGGCACCGGTGGCCCGGGAACGCCCTCGCATATCAGCGCGGTGTATTTCGGTAACACCGTCGGCACGCCGCTCAACATCATCCATTACAAGGGTTCCGCGCCAGCGCTTCAGGACGTGATCGCAGGGCACGTCGCCATGACTTTCGACCAGGCGGCCACGGCGCTTGCGCAGATCAAGGCGGGCCGCGTCAAGGCCTACGCGGTCACTCAGAAGACGCGCATGCCTTCCGCGCCCGATATTCCCACCACTGACGAAGCCGGCCTGCCGGGCTTCTACATGACCATCTGGCACGCGTTCTGGGGGCCGAAGGGCATGCCCCGCGACGTGGTGGTGAAGCTCAACGCATCGCTCAAGGACGCGCTCGCCGATCCGGCAGTGCGCAAGAAGCTGGACGACCTCGGGCAGGAGATCCCGGCGCTGGAGCAGCAGACGCCGGAGGCGCTGCACGCTTTCCACAAGTCGGAGACCGAGAAGTGGTTCCCGCTGATCAAGACCGCGGGCATCAAGGCCCAATAACACGAAGGCACTTCGAACATGAGCAAGTTTCGCGGCGCGGACGCGCTGGCAGCATCCCTCGTGGCCGAGGGCTTGACCAAGGTCTTCACGCTTTCGGGCAACCACATCATGCCGCTCTTCGATGCGGCCTTCGATGCGGGCATCGAGCTGATCCACGTGCGCCATGAAGCGGCGGCCGTCCACATGGCGGACGCCTATGCGCGGCTCACCGGGAAGGTTGGCGTAGCACTCGTCACCGGGGGGCCGGGACACGCCAACGCGGTTTCGGCGCTCTATACCGCCGCGATGGCGGAGTCACCCGTGGTGCTGCTCTCGGGCCACGCGCCAACCAACCAGCTCGGAATGGCCGCCTTCCAGGAAATGCGCCAGGCCGACCTCGCCGCCGTGTTGTGCAAGGCATCCGGCATCGCGGGCAATGCAAATGAAGTCGCGACCAACCTCGTCAATGCCGTGCGCGTCGCGAAGGCGGGCCGTCCGGGTCCGGTGCATCTCAGCCTGCCCACCGACGTGCTCGAGAACGAAGCGGCGAAGACAGATGTGCCGAGGATCGAGGGCGCGAAATTCCCGTCGCTCGATCACCACCCGGTGCTCGCCTTCTTCGGGGCTGCGAAGCGGCCCCTGATCCTGTGCGGCCCGATGTGCACGAGCAAGGAAGGCCGCGTACTGATGGCGGGCCTCGAAGGCGCCAGCGGCATTCCCGTCGTCGGTATGGAAAGCCCGCGAGGTGTCGGGGACCCGAGCCTCGGAGCCTTCGCCCAAATGCTTTCGCAGGCCGACGCGGTGATGCTCCTAGGCAAGCGCACCGATTTCACGCTCAAGTTCGGCAAGGCGTTTGCGGCCGATTGCCAGTTCATCCAGGTTGATACCGACCGTTCCGAGTTCGAGCGGACCACGCGCGCCGTGGGTGATCGATTGAAGGGCGTCACCATCGCGGCAACGTTTGCGTCGCTCGAGTCGCTTGCAAAGGCACCGTGGACCCCCGCTTCGGCCGCATGGCGAGACGAAGTCCGCTCGGCGATTGCCTATCGTCCTGCGGCGTGGGACACGGCCACCGGCAGCGTGCCGGGGCGGCTACATCCCGCGCAGGCGTTGCGTCCGCTGCAGGCGATGCTCGACGAACATCCCGATTCGGTCTTCGTCTGCGATGGGGGCGAGATCGGCCAGTGGGCGCAGGCGTGCCTGCATGCACCCAATCGCGTGCTCAATGGCGTCGCCGGTTCCATCGGCGCGGCGCTGCCGTTCGCGCTCGCCGCACGTGCCGCCAAGCCCGATGCGCCAGTGATCGCCGTCATGGGCGACGGCACGTTCGGATTTCACCCCGCGGAAATCGATACCGCGGTGCGCCACAACCTTCCGTTCGTCGCGGTGGTCGGCAACGACGCGCGCTGGAACGCGGAGTACCAGATCCAGCTGCGTGAATACGGCCGCGAAAGGCTCATCGGCTGCGAGCTCCTGCCAACCCGGTACGATCAGGTCGCCGTGGGCTTCGGCGGATTCGGTGAGCAGGTCACTGACGCTTCGCAGGTGCTGCCGGCGGCACGTCGCGCCGCGGCCAGCAAGCTGCCGGCGGTATTGAACGTGATGATCGACGGCCTGGCGGCGCCGAATATCAGCCGCTGAGGGGAAAGTGCTCTACGGAATGAGGGACGCGGACATCGATTCGCTCACGCACCTCACGGCGCGCGCGCGAATCAAATCAGCAGCCCGCAGTGCACTTCCCGGCGCCGTTGAACTCCATCGTCTTCCCGGAAAGCGGGACATGCGCCGGTACCTTGATCGCCTTGATGAAGGCCTCGGTCCTGCTGCCCGGGCGTACCTTGCCACCCACCGTGCCGACCTCGTTTGCATGCGACGGGATGACTGACGCCGGTTTCACGAGCTGGTTGATGACGTAGGCGGCTTCGACCGGGCCGGTGGTGAAACCGTCACCGATGTTCATCACCACAAGCTTCGCCTTGTAGTGGCCGCGAACCACGCTTTCCTGGTCTGCGGTGATGCCGGTGTCGCCCGAGAGGTATGCCACCAGTCCGTTGCTGAACGTGACGATGTAGCCGGTCGCCAGGCCGACGTCGCCGGCGATTCCGGCTTCCTTCATCGCCTTGCCCAGGTCGCCGCCAATGTAGTCCGGGTCGAGGCCGTTGCTGTGCAGCGCGGTCACCGTGGCGATCTTCACGCCGCCCACCGTCACGCTGCCGCCGAAGCGCGCGAGCATCGAATCCGCCGGGTTGCCGCCGTTTGCCTTGAGCTTGGCCGCGAAGAAGGGCGGCATTTCGCTGCCGGTCACGATCTTGGATTTCTTCTCGAGCGCGATGTTGACCGCGTTGGAGTTGGGCTTCGCGGAGACCGACGTGTCGGGCTTCTCGCAGCTGCCGGAATTGGGTGCCGCGCTGTGCGCGCTGCCGAGGTGGTCGCCGTGCATGTGGCTCACGAGGATCACGTCGATCTTGCCGAGGCGCGGGTCCATGGGCCCGGCGACGGTGATGCCCGGATCGTAGAGCACGCGGGTGCCGTTGGGGTCTTCGAAGATCAGGGCGCGGTCGAGGGGGCAGAACTCCCCGTCGATGCCGCCGAGCGGTGTGACCTTGACGGTCTGCGCGGCGGCCGGCAGCGCCAGCAGGGCGGTGGCCATCAATAGGGTGAGTTTCGCTTGCATGGGGTTTTCTCCGGTCCGTTGAGCGAGCCAGTATAGCCAAGGCTTGGGCTCCTTCGGTTTACAGGCGGCGTGGTGCGCAACCCCCGGGCTCAAACACAGAGGACACAGAGGCAACACAAGAGGAAAGCAAAAAACCTGATCAATACACGTGATGGCGCCAGCAGCATCGCAGATCGGACATCAGTTGCTTTCCTCTTGTGTTGCCTCTGTGTCCTCTGCGTTGAAAAATCGGCCTTCGCCAACCCCGCTGCCCGCCATCACCCCCGCGTATTGAACGGATCCTTGATCCCCGGCCCGGTATCGATCCAGATGCTCTTGGTCTCGGTGTATTCGTAGATCGCATCCAGGCCGTTCTCGCGCCCGACACCACTTTCCTTCATCCCGCCGAACGGCGTGCCGTAGTTGGTGCGCCGATAGGTGTTCACCCACACGGTGCCTGCGCGCAGGCGGCGCGTCATGCGATGCGCGCGCTTCACGTCCTGCGTCCAGACGCCCGCAGCCAGGCCGAATTTCGTGTCATTGGCGATGGCGACCGCTTCATCCTCGTCCCTGAACGGCAGGATGCAGAGCACGGGCCCGAACACTTCGTCCTGCGCTATGCGCATCGAATTCTTCACGCGCCCGAAAATCGTGGGCTCGATGAAAAGTCCCTGCTTCAATCCGTCTGCCTGCGGATGGCCGCCGCCGCACAGCAGCTCGGCGCCATCTTCCTTGCCGATGCCGATCCAGTAGTTCACCTTGTCGTATTGCATGCGGCAGGAGAGGGTACCCATTTCGGTGGCGAGGTCGAGCGGGTCGCCGAGCTTGATCGCCCTGGCGCGTTCCACCAGTCGCGGCACGAAGGTGTCGTAGATCTCCTGCTGCACCAGGACGCGCGACCCGGCCAGGCAGGTCTGCCCCGTCGCCCCGAAGATGCCGGCGATCACGCCATTCAATGCGCTATCGAGGTCGGCGTCCGCGAAGATCACGTTGGGCGACTTGCCGCCGAGCTCGAGAGAGTAACGCGCCAGGCGATCGGAGGCCGCCTTCGCCACCAGCTTGCCCACCTTGGTTGATCCAGTGAAGGCGATCTTGTCCACGCCGGGATGCTCCACCAGCGCGGCACCGACGGCACCATCGCCGGTGATGACGTTCATGACGCCATCGGGAATGCCGGCCCTGGCGAAGAATTCCGCCAGCACCAGCGTCGATACCGGTGTGACTTCCGAGGGCTTCACCACCATCGTGTTGCCCGCGGCCAGCGCCGGCGCCATCTTCCACATGAGCAGATTCAGCGGGCTGTTCCACGGCGTCACCGCAGCCACGACGCCAATCGGTTCCGGCACGGTGTAGTTCACCATGTCCGCGATCGAGATCGAGACGGTCTTGCCGTGCAGGTGCTCGGCGGCACCCGCAAAATAGTTGAGATGCGCGGGCAGGCCCTTGGTCTGCGCCAGCACTTCGCGCATGACCTTGCCGTTTTCCAGCACCTGGACGTTGGCGAGCTCTTCGGCCGAAGACTCTTCCAGCAAAGTGGCCAGCTTGCGCAAGCACTTCGCGCGCATCGCGGGTGTGAATTTCGGCCACTCGCCGGATTCGAACGCCTTGCGGGCGGCGGCGACAGCGCTGTCGACGTCCGCCTTCGTTGCCATCGGGACTTTCGCCCACGCGCGGCCGGTGAACGGATCGACGCTTTCGAACGTCTTGCCATCGGAGGCCGCGACCCATGCGCCGCCGATCAGCATCCTGTAGGTATGGACCTCGCGGTCGCGCGGGTTAATCGACAAGCGGAATCTTCGCCTTCTGCACGAAGTCGCCCCAGAATTTCTTCTGCGACAGCAGCCAGGTGCGGAACTGCTCGGGCGATGCGCTGACGACCGGTTCCAGTCCGACGGCGCGCAGCTTGGCGGCGTATTCGGGATCCGCGGCGATCGCCTTGAGCTCCGCGAACAGCTTGTCGACAATATCCCTGGGCATGTTTTTCGGACCGGCGATGCCGAGCCACGCGATCGCCTCGAAGCCCGGAATGGTCTCGGACATCGCGGGCACGTCCGCCAGTGTGGTGGAGCGCTGCGGCGTAGTGACGGCGAGCGCGCGCAGCCGGTTGCCCTTGATCTGTCCGAGCGGCGAGGGGATCGAGTCGATGAAAAACGTGATCTGGCCGCCCAGCACGTCGGCGATGGCAGGTGCCGCGCCTTTGTACGGCACATGCAGTAGCTGCACGCCGCTCGACATCGCGTAGAGCTCGCTGATGAGGTAGGGGGCGCTGCCGAGGCCGAAGGAGCCATAGGAAATCTTCGATGGGTCCTTCTTCGCCGCTGCGGTCAGGTCCGCGACCGACTTGTATGGACTGTCCGCCGAGACCACGAGTACGTAAGGGAAAGAAACCACCTGCGTGATATCGGTGAAATCGTCAATCGGATCGAACGGGAATTTCTTTCGCAGGTTGGGCGAGACCGTGTGTACCGTGGCCGACATGAGCAGCAACGTGTAGCCGTCCGGCTCGGCCGCCACGACGGTGGAGGAACCGATCTGCCCGGTGGCACCGGGCTTGTTCTCGACCACCACCGGCTGGCCGAGGCGCGTACCGAGTTTGTCGGCGAGCGCACGCGCCACCATGTCGACGGTGCCCGCAGCGGGCCAGGGCACGACCAGCTTGATGGGTTTGCTGGGGTAGCTCGACTGCGCGTGCGCAACAAGGGCCAGGGAGGTGAAGAGGGCTGCGACGATTCGCTTCATGCGGGGTTCTCCAGGGTGTATCCGTACTTGAGCTTCGCATGTTCGGCGGAGATGAGGCCGTTGCGCAAGTCGCTTGCGACGGAATCACGATCACGCTCGAACGGGTTTCCATATCCGCCGCCGCCGGGGATGTGGCTTTCGATGCGGGTGCCGGCGCGCACGATCACCTGCCGGCCCGCGTCGTCACTCTTGCCGCCGATGGCGAGGAATCCATTGGGCGCGGCGCCGCCGCCGAGTACACCTTCCGGCGGATGGATGAAGCGCCCGCCACGGAAACTCGCCAGCACTTCTCCTACGGGTCCCAGGTCGCCCTCGAGCATGCGCAGCACGTATTTCTGCCCGAGGCCGCCACGGAATTTGCCGGGGCCAGCCGAATCGGTCCAGAGCGAGCGCTCCTCGACGAGCATCGGCACTTCGCTCTCGATCACTTCGGCGGGCGTGTTGCCCACGTTGTAGGGAAAGGCGAGGCAGGAGACGCCATCACGCGCGGCACGGGCCCCGAGCCCACCGGAAGAAACGTTGAAGGGCGCGAAGTTGGCGCCGTCGCGCCGCTTGCCGAACATGTATTGGCCCCACATAGGTGTAGCGCCGGCGCCGGCGCAGATGCGATCCGGTGCCGCCGGTGCAATCGCCTGGTAGACCAGGTCGGGCAGGAAATTGCCGATGGCGGTGCGCCCGAAGACCGGCGCGGGGAATGTGCAGTTGAGCACGCTGCCTTCTTCCGCGATCACCTTGATGGGGCGCAGCGTGCCTTCGTTCACCGCGACGGGCAGGTCGAGCATGCAGAGCACGCCGAAGACCGTGTACGCGCTGGTGTAGGTGAGGGTGCAGTTGATGGCGGGCTTCACCTGTGGCGAGCTGCCGCTGAAGTCGACGATGATCTCGTCGCCGGTGATGGTGACCGCGGTACGGATGGTGAGGGTTTCGCCGCCGACGATGTCGATCAGCGCTTCATGGCGCCAGGTGCCCCTGGGCAACTTGCGGATCTCCGCGCGCGTGACCTCTTCGCTGCGCGAGACAATCTCGTCAGCCAGTGCCTGCACGTCGCTCCAGCCCATCTCCTCGCAGATCTCGCGCATGCGTTCCGCACCGACATTACATGCCGATACCTGCGCGCCGATGTCGCCCAGCACCGTCTCGTGCGAGCGCACGTTGCAAGCGATGAAGGCCTGCACGTCGTTGTTGAGCACGCCCGCGCGGTAGTACTTGAGCATCGGGATGCGCAGGCCCTCCTCGTAGTTGTCGCGGCTTTCCGTGGTGGCGCGCCGCCCACCGATGTCCACATGGTGGCAGCAGGTCATCACGTAGCCGATAAGGCGCCCGCGATGGAAGATCGGCAGCATGATGCTGACGTCGTTGTGGTGGCCGCTGCCCGCCCACGGGTCGTTGCCGATGATGACGTCGCCATCCTGCAGCGTGTCCGGCGGTATCGCCACCAGGAAGGCGCGCAGCATGGCGCCGAGAGGGCCGCAAAGCCCGGGGGTGCTGTCCGGCGTCTGCGCCAGCAGGCGCGCATCGGCGTCGAACACCGCGCAACCGTAGTCGCCGATGTCACGCACGACGGTGGAGAAAGACGTACGCCGCAGCGTCGAGCCCAGTTCGCCGACGATGGAGACCAGCCGGCGCCAGAGCATTTCGAGGGTGATCGGGTCCATTTTCTTCCTTGTCATTGCCGTCTGTGCCTCCGTCATTGCCGCTGTGCCTGCGTCATTGCCGCGCAGGCGGGGACCCAGCCAATTCAACAATCAGGCTTCCATGGGCATCGATGCGCGCCTTCGCATCACTGGGAACCACCGTGGTGGATTCATTCTCCTCGACGATCGCCGGGCCTTCCACCATCACCCCCTTCGCAATCGATGCGCGGCGATGCACGGCAAAATCAAGGAACGCGCGCTTGCGCGGGCAATAGGCCTTGCGCGTTCCCACCTTGCCGTCGCCGACCGCGGTGGTCGCCCGCTCCACGATCTCGGAAACGCGGCGCCTGGCGCTCGCCGACAGCCGGAAATTCATGATCTCCAACGGCAGCTGCGGATACGCGCGACCGTAGAGTTTGAGGTAGGTGCGCTCGAACGCTTCGCGCGTCGGCTCGGCTGCGTTCACGTCGTAGCCCTGGCCGAGGTAGCGCATGTCGGCGCTGTGTTCGAAGGTGACGTCCTCGCGCTTCACCGTCTTCGGCAGGCGCCCAAGGCATTCGGCGCGCATCTCGTCGTGGATCTCTCCCAGCTTCTGCGCCGTGAGGTCGGACATCAGCATGCGATGGGAGCGCACCGCATCGTAGGTCACGGGCGCCACGATCATCCCGAACGCCGCAGCGACCCCGGCACGCGGTGGAATCAGCACCGTGGTGATGCCCAGGCGCGCCGCGAGGTCGCAGGCATGCACCGGGCCCGCGCCGCCGAAAGCCACGAGCGCGCAGGAGCGCGGGCTCTCGCCCTTCTCGCTGGTGTACGCCTTGGCTGCGGAAGCCATGTTTTCGTTCACGATCGCGTGGATGCCGAAGGCCGCTTCCTCGACCGAAATGCCGAGTGGCTGCGCCAGCGTCTTGCGGATGGCGCTTTCGGCCGCCGCCTTGTCGAGCTTCATGCGGCCGCCGAGGAAATGCTCCGCGTCGAGGTATCCCAACACCAGGTCCGCGTCGGAAACCGTGGGCTGCGTGCCGCCCTGGCCGTAACAGGCGGGACCGGGCACTGCCGAGCTGCTCTCGGGTCCTACCTGTAGCGTACCGACGGAGGTGCGGCGCGCAATGCTGCCGCCACCCGCGCCGATTTCGATCAGGTCCACGACGGCAATCCGCACCGGGATGCCGCTGCCGGGCTTGAAGCGATGCACGTGCGCCACTTCGAAATCGTTGGTGCGGATGGCGCGGCCGTCCTGCACCAGTGCCAGCTTGGCGGTGGTGCCGCCCATGTCGAACGCCAGCACCTTGGCCAAGCCGGCGAGCTGCGCGAAGTGCGCGGCGCCCAGCGTGCCGGCGGCGGGGCCCGACTCGATGATCTGAACCGGAAATTCGCGCGCGAAGTCGACCGAGTTGATGCCGCCCGAGGATTGCATCATCAGCAGCTCGCCCTTGAAGCCGCGGCCCTTCACGCGCTCCTCGAGCCGGGTGAGGTATCTGGAGGTCACCGGCTTGGCGTAGGCGTTGATGGTCGTCGTGGTGGTGCGCTCGAACTCCTTCATTTCGGGCAGCACGTCGGCGGAGAGCGTGACCGGGATGCCGGGCGCCATCTCCTGGCAGATCTCGCGCACGCGGCGTTCGTGCGCCGGATTGCGATAGGAGTGCAGCAGGCAGACCGCGATCGACTCGCAGCCTTCGGCGAGCAACTGGCGGATGGCGGCGCGCACGCTGCCGTCGTCCAGGGGCGTGAGCACCGCGCCGGTGGCGTGCATGCGCTCGTCGATTTCCATGCGCAGGTAACGCGGCACGATGGGCTCGGGGAATTCGATCTGCAGGTCGTAGGCGTCGAAGCGCTTTTCACGCCCGATCTCGAGCACGTCGCGGAAGCCGCGCGTGGTGATCAGACCTGTCACGGCCCCCTTGCGCTCGATCACCGCGTTGATGACCAGGGTGGTGCCGTGGACCATCACGTCGATGGCCTCGGCGCCGCGGCCCTGGCGCGAAGTGAGCTCGCGCACGCCTTCCTCGATCGCTTCCGAGGGATCGCCGGGCGTGGTGAGGCACTTGTAGACCTCGATGCGTCCGTTGCTTTCGTCGACCTCCACGAAATCGGTGAAGGTGCCGCCAATGTCGCTGCCTAACGTGATCAAGGAAGGATTCTCTGCCGGGGGATCAAGGCCCACTGTAGCGCCGCGCGACGGCGGTGGAACCCCCGTGGCGGCTCAAGTTGGCTTCAACATTCTGTTTAAGCATAATCGAGGGCTACCCGGGAGGTGCCATGGACAAGTTGCGCGCACTGCAATATTTCACCGCTTCAGCGGCTGCCGGCAGTTTCTCCGGGGCGGCGCGCAGCATGGACGTGAGCGTGCCTGCCGTTGCGCGCCTGGTGACCATGCTCGAGCGCAGCCTCGGCGTGGCGCTCTTCGAGCGCACCAGTCACGGCCTCACGCTGACCGCCGACGGCGCGGCCTACCTGGAGAAGTGCCGGCCGGCCATGCGCCAGCTGCTGGAGGCCGACGAGGCCATCACCGGCGCAATGTCGCGGGCGCACGGAACGCTCGTCGTAGGCGTGCCACCGATCCTCTCGCAGCACTGCCTGCTGCCGGCATTGCCTGCCTTCCACGCGCGTTACCCCGATATCCAGCTCGACATCCGCACCGTCGACCGGCCGGCGGCGCCCGCGGCCCAGTCGGTGGAGGTGATGGTGCTCTACGGCTGGCCCGAGCATCCGGGGCTGGTGCAGCGGCGCATCGCGCTCACACGCCTGCTGGTGTGCGCCTCGCCCGCCTACTGGGCGGCCCATGGCGTGCCGCAGCGCCCGCGCGACCTCGAAAGCCATGCCTGCCTGCTCTTCCGCGACCAGGAGGGCACCATCCTCGACGCCTGGGAATACGAGCGCGAAGGCGTGAAGGAGGCCGCGGCGGTGAGCGGCTGGATGGTGAGCACCCATCGCGACGTGATCATGGACGCGGCGGTCGCGGGCCTTGGCGTGGCACGATTTACCGACTTGACCGTACGCAATCCGTTGCGCAGCGGGCAATTGGTGCCGGTGCTGCTCGACTGGGAGACCAAGCAATCCCCGCCGATCAGCCTGCTCTACCGCGCGCACCAGCGGCGCACGCCGCGCGTGCGGCTCTTCGTCGATTTCGTGTCGCAGCTTTTCGCGCAGCTGGAACGCGAGCGCGAGCCGGCAGTCGCCTCGATGATCCCCGCGGAACGACCCCATTGGTACAAGCGGCGCCATGCGCGCGCTTCCACTTCCGCGCGCCGGCCGGGTTAAGCTTTCAGCCGTAGGCAAAAATTCCAGGACACACAGGAGAGAGACATGTACACGCATAAAGTCTTGTCCGCCGTTTTCACATTGGCCGTGGCGCTGGTCCCAGCGGCTGCACAGGCCCAGCAGGATTTCCCCAGCAAGCCGATCAAGATCGTGGTGTCCTTTTCCGCGGGCGGCACCACCGACGTGATCGCGCGCCAGATCGCCACCCGCCTCGCCATCGCATGGAAACAGCCCGTGATCGTGGAGAACAAGCCCGGCGCAGGTGGCACGCTCGGCACCGATTATGTGGTCTCGCAGCCGACGGACGGCTACACGCTGCTGATGTCGTCGTCGGGACCGATCGTGATCTCACCCTCGCTCGGCAAGGTGCTCGCTACCGATCCGCTCACCGCGATCGTGCCGGTGATCCTGGTGGCCGACGTGGCCAACATCCTCATCACCGCGCCCAGCTACAAGGCGCATACCGTGCCGGACCTGATCAAGGAAGGGAAAGCGCACCCGGGTGAGCTCAACTACGCCTCCACCGGCGTGGGTACCGTGGCGCACCTGTCCGGCGCCGCTTTCAGCGAGCGCACCGGGTTCACCGCGACCCACGTTCCCTACAAGGGCGCCGAGGCGGTGACCGACGTAATGGCCGGCCGCGTGCAGTTCATGTTCGCGACGCTGCCATCGGTGATCGGCAACATCAAGGGCGGCAAGCTGACGGCGATCGCGCAGGTGGCATCGACACGCGTGAAGCAATTGCCCAACGTTCCGACGATGAAGGAGCTCGGTATCAGCGGCATGGACAACGGCTCGTGGTTCGGCCTGTTCGCCGCCAAGGGCACGCCGCCGGCGATCATCGAGAAGTTCAACGCCGCCATCAACCAGATCCTGCGCGAGCCCGAGACCCAGGAGGCGTTCGACAAGCAGGGTGCGACGCCGGTGGGTGGCAGCCCCGCTGATTTTGGCGCGCTGCTCAAGCGCGACTACGAGTTCTGGAAGCCGGTGGTGCAGAGCTCGGGCGCGAAAGCCAACTGATGCTGCTGCTGGAGCGCATCGCCGCGTATGGCGCGCGCGACGCAACACGTCCGTTGCCGCCGGAAGTCGTTCACTACGCCAAGCGAGCGGTGATCGACTGGTTCTCGGCGCTGTATCCGGGAACGCGGGTCTCGCCCGCGATGAACCTGGTCAAGGCCCATGCGGCGGAGCTGGGGTTGGGTCGCTCCAGCCTTCCAGGTTTCGCAACCACCACGTTCCCGGCGCTGGCGGCGTGGATCAACGGCTCTGCTTCGCACTCGGTGGAGTTCGACGACATCTTTCGCGATGCGGTCTACCACCCGGGATGCCCGGTGATCGCGGCGGCGCTGGCGATTGCGCAGGACCGCGGCGCGTCGGGCGCGCAGTTCCTCGCCGCGGTCACCGTGGGGTATGAAATCTCCACGCGCATCGGTGCGGCGGTGCAGCCCTCGCACTACAAGTATTTCCATACGACAGGGACGGCCGGTGTCTTCGGTGCCGCCGCCGCCGCTGCGGCGCTGCTTGCTCCCGGAGATGCAAACGTGATGAAACACGCGCTCGCCACCGCGGGCACTTTCGCCTCGGGCCTGCAGCAGGCCTTCCGATCGGATGCGATGACCAAGCCGCTCCATGCGGGGCACGCGGCGCAGGTCGGCGTATTGGCGGGGATGGGTGCGGCCAGCGGTGTCACCGGCGCGCCCGACATTCTCGAAGGTGATGCGGGTTTTGGCGCCGCGATGAGCGAAGGCGCCGATTGGTCGAAGGCTACCGATGGACTGGGCGAGCGCTACAACATCATGCAGATCACGCAGAAGAACCATGGCTGCTGCGGGCATGCATTCGCCGCCATTGATGCCGCGCTGGTCCTGCGCGGGCAAGGCGTGCGTGCCGAGGAGGTCGAGGCAATCGACATCACCGGCTACAAGGCGACGCTGGAAGTGGCCGGCATCCTCGAGCCGCGTTCAGCGGCGGAGGCAAAGTTCAGCACTCCTTACCTGGTGGCGCACGCCCTCACGCATGGTTCCGTGCGCCTCAACGCGTTTGATGAAGAAAAACTCGCGAGTGCGGAGCTGCGCGCGTTGATGAAGAAGATGGTGCTGCGCGAGGATCCCGCGCTCACCGCGAATTTTCCCGGCCAGCGTGCCGCGCGCGTCGCCATCACCACGCGTGACGGCAAGCGCCACGAATACTTCCAGCCGTTCCGCAAGGGTGATCCTGAATCGCCGCTCAGCGATGCGGAGATCGATGCGAAATTCCTGGAGCTCGCCGCGCCGGTGATCGGCGAGCGCGAAGCCGCAGCGATGCTGAAGGAGTTGTGGGTGCTGGAAACCGCGTCAGGTATCAGCATCCGATAAATGGGGTCAGAGTCGATTTAAAAACTGGTGTCAGACACGACTTTTGCTGTTGGAGCAATCGCGCCAAACGCAAAAGTCGTGTCTGACACCAGTTTTTAACCCCATTTATCACCTAGTAGACCACCACCGAGCGGATCGACTCCCCACGCTCCATCAGCTCGAAGCCCTCGTTGATTTTCTCGAGTGGCAGCTTGTGCGTGATGAGTTCGTCTATTTTTATCTTCCCGTCCATGTACCAATCGACGATGCGCGGCACGTCGGTGCGCCCACGGGCGCCGCCGAAAGCGGAGCCTTTCCACACGCGGCCGGTGACGAGCTGGAACGGACGCGTGGAGATTTCCTGCCCCGCGCCGGCCACGCCGATGATCACCGAGACGCCCCAGCCCTTGTGGCAGCACTCGAGGGCCTGGCGCATGGTGGTGGTGTTGCCGATGCACTCGAACGAATAGTCCGCGCCGCCATCGGTCGCCTGCACAATCGCGTCGACCACGTTCGCCACGGCCTTCGGATTGATGAAGTGGGTCATGCCGAACTGCCGCCCCAGCGCCTCGCGCGCCGGGTTGATGTCGACGCCGATGATTTTGCCGGCGCCGACCATCTTCGCGCCCTGGATCACGTTCAGGCCGATGCCACCGAGCCCGAAGACCACCACATTGGCGCCGGCCTCCACCTTCGCGGTGAACAGTACCGCGCCCACGCCGGTGGTCACGCCGCAGCCGATGTAGCAGACCTTGTCGAACGGCGCATCGCTGCGGATCTTGGCCAGCGCGATCTCCGGCACCACGATGTGGTTGGCGAAGGTCGAGGTGCCCATGTAGTGCAGGATCGGCTTGCCCTTGAACGAGAAGCGCGAGGTGCCATCGGGCATCAGGCCCTTGCCTTGCGTGGAACGGATCTGCTGGCAGAGGTTGGTCTTGCGCGAGAGGCAGAACTTGCACTGCCGGCACTCGGGCGTATAGAGCGGAATGACGTGGTCGCCGGCCTTGAGCGTCGTCACGCCCGCGCCCACTTCCATCACGACACCGGCGCCTTCATGGCCGAGGATCGCTGGGAAAAGTCCCTCCGGATCCGCGCCCGACAGCGTGAACTGGTCGGTGTGGCAGATGCCGGTGGCCTTGATTTCCACCAGCACCTCGCCGGCCTTCGGGCCTTCGAGGTCCACCTCTTCGATGGTCAGCGGCTTGCCTGCCGCCCATGCAACGGCTGCGCGTGTCTTCATTTCTTCTCCACGATTTCGGCCGCATGGCGGGCGAGCGATTTATTGTAGCGTGGCAGGTAGCGCGAAAGGGCGGCGAGCGAAATCGCCACCGCCTCGCGCTCGCGTCCGACGTCGACCAGTGCCAGCGCCAGGAACGAACGCACGGCGCCGTCGAGCTCATCGGATTCCTGGTCGAGTTCCTTCGTCAGCAGCTCGACCGATTCCTGCGGTTGGCCGAGGTTGCGCAGCGAGCTGGCCATCTGGATCACCGCGCGCCGCCGGCGAATGCCGGCAAGTCCGGTGGCAAGCGCCGCGCGGTAGAGCGGGACCGCGAGGTCCGGGTGCCCGGTGGAGTCCTGCGCCGAGGCGACTTCGAAGACCCCGATCGCGTCGCCCTCGGGCAGCTCCGCGACCAGCGCCTCGATGGCCACCACGAATTCCGATCCCTCCTGCCGGTCGAGTGACGACCAGAGGACAGCGAGTTTCCGTTCCCAGTAGCGGGAGGCGGCGGTGGAGGTCACTTGTCAACCATCCTGAAGACCGTGACCCGGTGCAGCTTGCCGGCCTTCTTCTCATCGGCGGTCGCGCGGATGATCCCGTAGACCTCGTCCTTCTTCGACCAGTCCCACGCGAAACCCTGGCCGCGGATGTTCATCGGGATGATGTCCACCACTTCGAGCACCGAACCCGACTTCGGCAGGCGCATGCGATAGATCTCGGCGGGGTCATGCCCGGTGAGATAGAGGTAGCCGTCCGGGCCCCATTCACCACCGGAGTTGCTCATGTCCTCGAACTTGTCGAGCAGCACCTTGGGAAGCGTCCACGAACCCACGGGCACGAACTCCTTGGTCATCTTCACCATCACGGTGTTGAGCTTGTCGCCGTACTTGCCCTTGTTGGGGCCGTAGGGCTTGTCGTAGTTGGCGAAGGTCATCCACCAGTGGTTGTCCTTCCAGTCGATCCAGGTGAGCGAGCCGTACAGGATGCCGAAGCTGTGGTTGCCGACGGGTTCGAGTGTTTCCGCGTCGAAGATCTCCATCGAGCTGGTCATCGGCCAGTCCGGATAGTTGGAGTGCGCGGCGTAGATCCTGCCATCCATCAGCTTGGCGCTGTCGAGGTGCAGGATCGGGCCCTTCTTGTCGCCGGTCCATTTCTTCACCAGCTTGCCGGTCTTCTTGTCGTACTTGCCGATGGTCTGGTTGTCGATGGCATAGAAATACTTGTCGTCCACGCCGACGGCCTGGTTGGCTTCGGGAATATTGAACTCCCCGATCTGCTCGAGGGTGGGCTTGGCGGATGCGGCGAGGGCGGCGGCGCTGAGTGCTGCGGCGGCGAGAATCCTGATTATCAATTGTTCCTCCTGAGTGGAGGGGGAATGGTAGCGCACTGGCCGCGTGCATTCATGACGCGGCCATCGCGCCGCCTTGCCGCGGCGAGGTCGTGAAAGCAGGGAGATTCGCGGTAATCTTCCGGGCGTGAAGTCCGCCCTCGCCGCCACCGACCTGGACCGCCTCGAGGATTTCCTCGTGTCCCCAGGCCGCCTCGGCAAGGCGCTGGCGCTCGATGCGCTGCAGGGTTTCCTCTGCGCTGTCGTGAGCTCTCCCTCGCTGATCGCGCCCTCCCGCTGGGTCCCGGTGGCCCTCGGTGAAGGCATCCAATTCGACGATCCCGTGGAAGCCTCGGAGATCATGGGCCTGCTGGCCGCCTTCCACCAGGCGATCGCGGAGCAGGTCGACGCCGACGCGGACTTCCAGCTGATCATCTATGGCCACGACGGCACCGAGGAGGCGCGGCGCAGCCTCGAACTCTGGACCGAGGGTTACCTGATTGGTGTCTCGCTGGCGGATCCGTCGTGGCAATCACAGGCTTCGGTGGATGACTTCAAGCGCATGATCCTGCCTTTCTACCTGCTGTCCGGGCGCATGAAGGAAACCCTCGAGGAAGAAGGCAAGCGCTACGACGCGCGCACCGAGAAGCGCCTGCGCGACGAGACCAGCGAATCGCTGCCGGGAGTGGTGATGGAGAACCGGCGCTTCTGGCAGCAGCACCGCTAGGCTTCAGCGCCTGCGCTCCTACAGGGTGATCAGCGTGATGCCGCCCAGCATCATCGCGGCGGGGCGGGTGGCCATCCGGGCACAATATCAGCCCTTTCCGGCAGCATTGGTACACTGGGTGACGACACCCCGTCGGTGCTCTGGAAAGCTCGTATGTGGACCAAGGAAAGAATCGAGAAACTCACCCCTGCCGAGGTCAAGAACCTGAAGCAGAACGCCCTGGATCGCGGCAACGAGGAAGTCGCCGCGCTGTGTGACCAGGTCACGGCCGAGAAGCCCAAGAAAGTGGTCACGCGCACGGTCAAGCCTAAGACCGTCAAGAAGAAGGTGGAGCCGAAGGTCGATCCGGACTCCGAGTAACGGAGCGCCGGCGGCGCTACTGCAGCTCGACCGTCTTGAGCTCCAGGATGTCGCTTGGCCGCGCCGGCGCGCGAACGTTCTTGCGCATGGCCCAGGTGATGTTGCGCGTGACCAGCGGGACGAATCCCGCATCCGCGTCGATCGCCAGCATCGCCTCGGTGAAAAGCGCGGCGCGCCTGGCGCCGTCGAACTCCACGCTCCCCTTGTCGATCGGGGCGTCCGCCTTCGGGTTCGAATATTTTCCGAAGTTGTAGACCCCCAACCCGTTCTCCTGCGTGCGCGCCAGCGGCACCAGCACGCCTTCCGGGTCTGCGCTCGACGCGGTGTAGCCCGCTACGTAGAGGTTCATGTCGCCTGCAGTGAGCTTCGGCAGGAAGACATTGAAGGTCGCCGGGCGATAGGTCACGCGAATGCCCACGCGCGCCAGCATGCCGGCGATGGCCTGGCAGATCGCATCCGTCGGCTGCTGCGAACTGCAATCGAGCGCCACCGCGAAACCATCGGGATAACCCGCTTCCTTCAGCAGCGCCCTGGCGTGAGCGGGATCGGAGCGCGGCACATCCTTCAGCCGTGGGTCGAAGCCCACCACGGCGGATGAATAGAGCGAGCGCTGCGTAGTGGCGAGGTCGCGCATCACGGTTTTCTTCAGTGCCTGGACGTCGATGGCGGCACGCACCGCCATGCGAACGCGCGGGTCCTTGAATGGGTTCCTGCCGCTGCCGTCACCGAGGTCCGCGCGCTGGTGGTGGAAGCCGAGGAATTGCGTGCCGAGTCCCGTTGCCTGCTCGATGCGGATCCCGGGCTGGCCTTTCAGCCGCTCGACGTCCTGCACGGCGGGGTCGACGACGAAGTCGATGTCGCCGCTGATAAGCCCCGCCAGGCGCGTGGCCGCGGAGCCGATCACCAGGAATTCCGCTTCGGTCACGTTGCCGCGCTTGCCCCAGTAGCCGGGATTTGCCGTGACAACGGTCTTCACGTCCGTTTCCCAGCGCACCAGCTTGTAGGGACCGGTGCCGTTGGCGTTGCGAGTGGCGAATGTCTCTTCCTTGCCGTGGAAGTCCTGCGGCCGGGTCACGCCGTTTTTCTCGCACCACGCCTTGCTCATGAGGCGCAGGTTGGTGAGCGCGGCGGGCAGGATCGGCGTCGGCTGGCGCGTGAGGATGTCGACGGTCAGCGCGTCCACCTTGCGCGCGCCGGTGACATTGGGCAGCGCGGTCTTGTATTGCGACGTGGGCTCGAGCCCGCGCGCGACGTTGAACACCACGTCATCCGCGCTGAAGGGCGTGCCGTCGTGGAATTTCACGCCGGGGCGTAGCTTGAAGCGCCAGCCGCGGCCGCCGTCGAGCGCCGCCCACGACAGCGCCAGCTCCGGCACGGGCTTGAACGCGCCATCGCGGCCAACCAGGTGCTCGTAGATCTGGCTCAGCACGCGGTTGTTGTAGAGCGATGGCACCGCATGCGGATCCATGGTGCCGGGGTCCACCTGCGAGGCGTAGCGGAAGGTCTTCGCGAATGCGGGGCTCGCGAACGCCAGCGCGAACGCCAATGCCGCGAGACCCGCGCGCTTCACGAGTAGTCCCTGGCGGCCACCTTGCGTAGCGGATGGCGGACGCAGTCCCAGTAGGGCTGGTCGTCGCTCTTGCGCTGCATGCGCACCATCTTCATGCCGCATGTCCCGCACGCCGGGGTGGCGAGGTTGCTGTCGCCCGCGTATTGCAGCAGCTCCTGCTGCTTGGCTGCGGAAAGCGCCTTGAGCTTGCCGACCAGGTCCGCGCCGTCGATCAGCAGCATGTTCCTGCCCTGCGCGAAATCACGCGCCTGGCTGGCGAAGGTGCCCGCGGCAACAAGGGCACCTTCCTGCACGCGCTCGAAGGTCATCACGGCGTGCAGCTCGCGCACTTCCTTCAGGCCCACGGGCAGCGTGCTCCATGCCCTGCAGTGGGCGATGATCCCCGGGCGCAATTCGTTGTCGGCGTGGAGACGGATGTCGACGAATCCCTCCGGGCCTTTCTGCGTCAGTTCCGCGCGGAAAGATAGAGTCTGGAAATAGGCGGCGGCGAGGAACTCGAAACGTTTCTGGTCGAGCACCTCGAGCAGCTCGAGGCTCCATGCGTCGCGGGCAATGCGAGTGTTCTTGCTGTCCATGTTCCGATATTACCGTTGCGCCGGCTGGTGGCGATCAAAGCGGCGCGAGGTTGGCGTCGCGCAGTCCCACGAGTACTGATTCGCCTGAGCGCTCGTCGACGCGGAATTCGCCGAAGCGCGCGGGCGCGAAGCGCTGCTCCGAGCCCTCCTCGAAGAAGAAGGCGTTGGTGCCCAGCCACACCGCGCCCTTGCGGATGCGGTAGCGGATTCGCAGCGATCCCTTGCCCGGTTCGGCGACGCGCGCGACGCGTTTTTCGTCGAGCGTTATGTCGATCACGCCGGCTTCGCCCTCGTGCGCGACGACTCCCGGGCCCAGATTCGCCTGCACCTGCCGCGCCAGGGGGAAGTCGAGCGTCATGTAATCGCCCTGCATCAGCGAGCGCGGATCGCGCGGCTGCAATTCGAGGAACACCAGTTCGCCGCTCTTGCGAACATGTTCCTTGCCGAGGATCGAGATGTTGATCACGATCAGCACCAGCGCGGCGCCGATGCCGATGAGGATGCGGGTGAGTTTCATCGCCCGCTCCGGTTGCGCAGGTAGTCGGCGGCGCCGAGCAGCGCCGCGCCAAGCAGCAGCATGGTGAGCGCCTTCACCAGCAGCGTGGTGCCCATCGCGTAGTAGAAGTGCGAAGCATGGAGCAGGGCGGCGACGACACACAACGCCATCAGCCCGCGGCTGCCGAGCGCGAATGCGGCGACGAGCGCACCGAGTGAAGCCAGTGCCGAGAGCAGCGGCCACAGGGCCAGCCAGTTGTTGCGAATGCCGCGCTCGATGAAACTGGAGGTGAATGAATCGAGAGGCTGCGAGAGCAGCGTCGCGAAGGCCAGCCCCACGATCAGTCCCGCTCCGACCGGGCGCAGCAGTTCCTGGCGACGCCGCAGCATCCAGCGCGGTTCCCTGCGAACCAGCAGGAAGAGGCCGTAACCAACCGGTACCCACACCACGAGCCAGCCCAGCAGCGCCGGGAAAAGCGCCACGCCTTGTGGTTCGCGCCCGGCCATCGGTCCGAACGAATAGTGGTCCCAGACGCCGTAGCGCACGGACATGGCCCAGGCAATGCATGCGAAAAGCGTGGACATGGTGCGGTGCAGGCCATTGGGCATCGCGAACACCAGGGCGACCTGCATCACCAGCGCGGTGATGGCGAAGCCCGTGAGGCGCGCGCCCTGGAAGAACATTTCATTGGCCCCGAAGAGCACTGCGAACTGGCCGGCAATGGAGAAGGCCAGGCCCAGTTGCGACAGGAACGCACCGTCGCGATCGCCGCGGAAAATGCCCCAGGCCGCGGCGATGAGCAGCAGGCCCATGACCAGTGCCGCGCCTCCGGACTTCGGGCTGAAGAGGATCGCCGCCAGGATCAGCACGAAGATGCCCGCGAACCATCCCGCCGTGCCCAGGAGCAGCCCGATGTACCAGGGGCGTTCGGCGGCGGTGACGATGTCTTTTTCCTCGCCCGTCGCGCGCGCCAGGCCGCGCAGCTCGAGCGCATCGATCAATTCGGGCGTGGTGGTGATCATGCGATCTCCTCGACCACGCGCCATTCGCGCACCCACCGCATCAGCATGAAGCCGGCGGCGGCGGAGGTGCCGATGAGCCACGCCGGCATCAACAGGAAGAGCGAGATGTCCTTGAGCGCGAAATGCGTTGCGATGAACACCGTCGAGATCGCGATCCAGCTGGCGAAGATGAGTGCCATCGGATAGACGTCGAGCTTCGCACGGATAACCGCGAAGCCGAGGAGTGCGCAGGTGACCGCGTAGGCGCCAATGACCGCTGCGTTCTGCGCGCCGATGCCGGCCTGCCCGGAGGACCAGAACCCGCGCGAGATCGCCGCGATCGCGGCCGAGGTGCCGAAGAGGAAGCCGATCGTCGCCAGCATGCGCACGAGCCAGCGCGGCGCGTGCGCGGCGTGTTTCGTGTCGCCGAGGTAGAAGAACAGGCACGCGCCGGCGAGGTTCACGATGGCGGGCACGAGGAGGGCCAGCGCGCGGTCCGCGCCATGTTGTGCGAGCCAGAGGCGCGCGAACTGGTCCTGGCCGATGAAGCCGCAGTAGAGCCCGAGACCGATGTCGAGCACCACCCACCAGGTGGCCCACACCGCGCCCGAGCGCCCGGCGATCGGGAAGAGGATCGCGAGCCCTGCCCAGGTGAAGAACAGCTCGTAGAGGTCGGCACCGCCCTGGTAGCTCTGGCCGAAGAGCGCGAGCAGCGCGCCGGTGAGGGTGATGGCCAGCACCAATCCCGCCTGCCCGATCTTCTCCGGCGGCGGTTTCCAGAAGGCGAGGCCGATGCAGGCGGCGAAGGCGGCCTCGAGCACCGTGAAGCGCCCGACGAGCCCGTAGTCCTGCCAGTTGGCGGCGACGAAGAAGATGATGCCGGCCGCGACGGCCGCGATGCCCGCGCCGCGCAGCAGGCGGATCGCGAACGCCATCCACGCTGCGAGGTTGGGGCGTGCGCCGGTGAGGTCGAGCGCGAGAGCGATGGCCGGCTCGGACAGGTGGTACTCGCGGGACAGGCGATCGAGCGCGGACCTCTTCATGCCGCGATGATACTAGTCCGTGCCTACGGCCCTCACGTCGTAGCCGCCGGATTTCTCGTCACGCTCGAGGTCGAGCAGGCCACGCGAGCGTGCCTCCTCCAGCAGCTGGTTGAACGAGCGGAAGCCGTAGTAGCTCTCGTTGAATCCGGGTTTGCGGCGCTTCAGCGCCTGCTTGATCATCGAGCCCCAGATCACCTCGTCCTCACCCCGTTCAGCCACCAGCGCCTCGAGTGTCTGCAGCACCAGGTCGATGGCTTCCTGCTCCTTCTCGCCGCCTTCGTCGCGCTTGTCTTCCTTCTTCGGGGCGCGGCCGGCGGTGCCGGTTGGCGTCGACGCCTTGGCCTGGGTGCCGCGACGGGCGGGCGCGCGGGCCTTCTGCTCGCGCACGAGGTCGTCGTAGTAGATGAACTCGTCACACGCGGCCACGAGGAGGTCGGAGGTGGATTTCTTCACGCCGACGCCGATCACGGTCTTGTCGTTCTCGCGCAGCTTGCTCACCAGCGGCGAGAAATCCGAATCGCCGCTCACGATCACGAAGGTATCGACGTGCGCCTTGGTGTAGCAGAGGTCGAGCGCATCGACCACCATGCGGATATCAGCGGAATTCTTGCCGCTCTGGCGCAGGTGCGGAATCTCGATCAGCTCGAACGAAGCCTGGTGCATGGGCGCCTTGAATTCCTTGTAGCGCTCCCAGTCGCAATAGGCCTTCTTCACCACGATGCTGCCCTTGAGCAGCAGGCGCTCGAGCACCTTGCTGATGTCGAACTGCGCGTATTTGGCCTCGCGCACGCCGAGCGCCACGTTCTCGAAGTCGCAGAACACGGCCATGCTCTTGATGTCGTTGGGTGTCATGCGTCCATTGTGCCCCAACGTGAGAAAATCCCGGGATGACTACGCCCCTCACCGAAGCAGAAACCGACCGCCTCGAGGAATTCCTCAACGCGCCCGACCGCATCGAAAAGACACTGGCCCTGGACGCCGTTCAGGGCCTCTTCGCCGCCATTGCCGGAGGTGACGTTCCGCCTGGACGCTGGTTGCCGGAGATCCTCGGTGAAGGCCAGGGCTTCGCCTCGAAGGAAGAGGAAGCCGACATCACCTCGCTCCTCGATCGCTTCCGCGAAGACACCGCGCGCCAGCTGGATGAGGCTACCGGCTTCGACTTCATCCTCTACGGTCCGGAGGGTGACGAGGAGGGTTTCGCCTCCTGGGCCGAGGGTTATCTCATCGGCGTCGACCTCTTCGAGCCGCCGTGGGACGAGACGGTGGAAGCCGACGACCTCGACAACATGCTGTTCCCGTTCCTCGCGCTCACGGGGCAGGCCAGGGAGCTGGCGCTGGAGTCGGGCGAGGAGTGGATGCCGGAAGCGGAGGAGACGAAAATGCTCGCCGAGATTCGCCAGGGCTTTGCCGATCACCTGATCGAGGTGCGCCGCTACTGGTTCGACCAGAGCATCGCGCCAACTGTGAAGCGCGAAGGTCCCAAGGTGGGACGCAACGATCCATGCCCTTGCGGCAGCGGGAAGAAATACAAGAGCTGCCACGGAAAATGAAACACCCGCCGAAGCGGGTGTTTGTCCTGCAGACCTGCCGGCTGAATTAAGCCGGGCGGATCTTGGAAGCGGCCGGGCCTTTTTGTCCCTGGATCGGCTCGTACTCCACCTTCTGGCCTTCCTGCAGCGACTTGAAACCCGTACCCTGGATTTCCGAGTGGTGGGCAAAGAGATCCTTGCCACCATCGTCCGGGGTGATGAAACCAAAACCCTTAGCGTCGTTGAACCACTTGACGGTACCTGAAGCCATGTTCAATTCCTTCCTTGTATATAAATCCGGACGATCCCGGCCGGGTCGGGTCAGCTATCAAGGGGGGAATTGACTGCCACTTCGGACACCGCCTGACACTGCGGGGAGGGAGGGGACTGAAACTTCGCTCTTGATGAGCCAGCGCGCATTGTACAGCGTTGTTTTTAACTGTGTTTAGGTTCTTCCGCTGGAGGCCAACTCAGGTCTCCATGCGCATCCGGCGAGCCTGCTCCTCCAGCTCCGCGTCACCGATCTCGCGGACCACGCCTTCCAGGTCCACTTCCTTGTGTTCCAGTTCGAATTTGCCCGTCAGGACCGTGGTCGGGGTCAGTACGCCCGCCTGGTAGAGCGCCCAGATCTCGCCGTCGTAGCGGGTCGCGAGAATCTCGGGGGCGAAGCGCCCGAAGAAATCACGCAGGTTGCCCACGTCGCGCGCCAGCATGGTGGGCGCGTGGTTGTTGCCGGCCGCGTCGACCGCCTGAGGCAGGTCGATGATCACCGGCCCGTCGACGCCGGCGAGGATGTTGAACTCGCTCAGGTCGCCGTGGATCACGCCCGCGCAAAGCATGCGCACCACTTCCGCGATCAGGCGCGAGTGAAAGTCGCGCGCTTCCTCTGGTGTGAATTCGACGTCGTTCAGGCGCGGCGCCGCATTGCCCGCGGCGTCAGTCACCAACTCCATCAGCAGCACGCCTTCGTGGAAATTGTACGGCTTGGGCACGCGCACGCCGGCTGCGGCCAGGCGATAGAGGGCATCGACTTCCGCGCTTTGCCAGGCCTCCTCCTGCGAGGCTCGACCGAACTTCGAGCCCTTGGCCATGGCGCGCGCCTGGCGTGAATTCTTGGTCTTGCGGTTCTCGGTGTAGTCGACGGCCTGGCGGAAGCTGCGTTTGTCGGCTTCCTTGTAGACCTTGGCACAGCGCACCTCGCCGCCGGTGCGCACCACGAACACCATCGCTTCCTTGCCGCTCATGAGCTGGCGCACCACCTCGTCGATCACGCCTTCCTCGACCAGCGGCTGCAGCCTCTTGGGTATTTTCATGGCGCTATTGTGGGGGATAGACTTGCCGCCCATGGGCTCGATTCGATCGCGCTGGTTTGTCCCATTGCTCGCGCTGGTCCTGGCGGGGTGCGTGACCGACGCCGCCATCCGCCTCGCGTCAGAGCTGGTGGCATGCGAGGGACCGTATCGGGAGCCATGTCTTCACGCCGCGCACATTCCTGCTGGACAAGGCGGCCGGCAGCCGGTTGATCATCGAACTGGAGCGGCACGATGGAAAAGCAGTCATCACCGCAGTGCGTTGAGCGGCTGCTCGCTGCCGGCGCGCTGGCGGGTGCACTCGCCCTCGGCGGGTGCGAATACCTCGGCAGCGATGTTGCCACGCGCATTCGCTACCCGCTGCTGGCGGCGCAGGCCGACCTCGAGAAGTCAGGACGCACCGCGGATCCGCCCTGAAGAAAACCGCGAAGGGCGCGGAAATCGTGGCACTCGAGTAGCGCCGGATAGACTGCGGGGATGACAGCCCCCAATGCGGCCCCCAGCGCCTGGAATCCGGGCCTCGAATCTCCCGTGCCCGCGCAGTTGCAGGCGCTGTGCACCAACCATCGCGCCGAGAATGTCTCGACCACGTTGCATGCCGCGCGCGAGCTGCGCGACCTGACCGGCCTGGACATGGCGGACCTGGTCGCGTTCAGGCCGCAGCGGCTCGCGCTGCACGAGCTGCTGATCCGCGTCACCGCCAACGTTTCGGTGCCGGATGGCGAGAGCATCGGCGACCTCGGGGTGAATTTCCGCCGGCTCACGCGCGCGATCCAAGCGAGCCACATCGAGCCGCGCCACGAGCAGATCGAATCGGCGTACGTCGCGGTGCGCCAGAACGTGCTCAAGCTCGCGACCAAGGGCATCGACGCCGCAGCCAATTCCACCAAGCCGGAGACGCTCATCGCGGCCTGGAACAAGGTGGCGCACGGCACCGGCGACAGCACGCAGAAGGCGATCCACCGCGCGCTGGCAAAGGTCGCCTCCGCCTTGATCGTGCGGCATGGAAGGTTGTGGGGACCGCGGGACCTGCTTGCATCCATCGTCACCGACATGGCCTGCAATGAGGCGGGCAGCGATGCCATCGGCGCGTTGATCGAACCCTGGGTGCTCGAGGGCGCCGTGAAGGAAGGCTTCAGGATCCTGCCGCGGCAGGAGTCCCCGATGGTGATGAACACCAAGGGCGCCTCGGCCGCGGGCAAGAGCACGCTGCGCCCGATGCAGCGCGAGCTCACGCAGGAGATCGGCGTCGACTGGGGCGATTTCTCGCTCATCAGCCCGGACATCTGGCGCAAGCAGCTGCTCGACTACGACAGCCTCGGCGATAACTACAAATACGCGGGGCCGTTCACGGGCGAGGAGTTGCGCATCATCGACCTCAAGCTCGATCGCTACATGGCGGAAAAGGCGGCGCGAGGCAACATGACCCACATGCTGATCGACCGCTTCCGCTTCGACAGCTTCGCGCCCGATTCCGACGAGGCCGGCAGCAACCTGCTGACGCGCTTCGGCCGTACCGTTTACCTCTTCTTCGTGATCACGCCGCCGGATTCGCTGGTGGAGCGCGCCTGGGTTCGCGGCCTCGAGTTCGGGCGCTACAAGGCGGTGGAGGATACGCTCGGCCACGGCATCGAGGCCTATTCCGGCATGGGGCAGATCTTCACCACGTGGGTACGCCGGCGCGACAAGCGCGTGCACTTCGAATTCCTCGACAACACCGTGCCGCTCGGTGAGCGGCCGCGCACCGTCGCTTTCGGCTCGAACGACGTGTTGCGCATCCTCGACCTCAAGCCGCTCATCGATGTCGAGCGCTATCGTCGCGTGGATGCAAACGCCACTTCGTCCGCGAGGATCTGGCGCAACTCCGCTGAGCTCGTGCCCGGCAACAACCTCGGGTTCCTGCGCCAGTGCATGGCGGAATTCCGCGAGGTGCAGTTCGTCGATCCCCGCGACGGGCGCATCTACCTGCAGGTCACCAACGGTGCCCCGGTGTGGGTCAACCGCGGCATCTTCGAGGAGCTCACGCGCACCCTCGATGCGCGCACCGGCATGGAGGCGGTCGTGCCGGGGGCATTCAGCGCCGCGGTCCCGAACCGCGAGGGTGTGGCGATTCCCGATGCGGAAAGAAAGCACACGTTGGGCCAGTGGGGCTAGCGCTACTTTCCGGGCTGTTCGTGTTCATCTGGGCGACAGGTTTCATCGTCGCCGGAATCGTCTCGTCGCACGCGGACCCGCTCACTTTCCTCGCCGTGCGCCACGTCGTCAGCATCGTGGTGTTCGGGGTGTTGTCGCTTGCGGTGAAGGCCGCCTGGCCGCGCGATCCGCGCGTCTGGCGTGACGCGCTGATCGCGGGCGTGCTGCTGCATGGCTTCTACCTCGGCGGCGTGTTCTGGGCCGTACGCCACGGCCTGCCGCCTGGGCTCACTGCGCTGGTGACCGCGCTGCATCCGCTCTTCACCGCCGTGCTCGCGACGCCGCTGCTGCAGGAGCGCCTCAGCCTGCGCCAGTGGGGCGGCATCGCCATTGGTGTCGCCGGGGTGGCGATGATTGTTGCGCCGAAGCTGGGTCAGGTCGACGGGGTGCCGCTGTTGCCGCTCGCGGTTGCCCTTGGCGCGACGCTGGCCTTCACGCTCGGCACCATCTGGCAGAAGAAGTCGCAGCCGATGATGGACCTGCGCGTGAATGCGGCAATGCAATTCGTCGGCGCCCTGATGCTCACCGCGCCGGTTGCGATGCTCACGGAAGAAGGGCGCTTCGATGGCAGCCCCGCATTGTGGGGCGCGCTGGCCTGGGCGGTGCTGGGGCTTTCCGTTGGCGGCATCTCCATCCTGCTGGCGCTGCTCAAGCGCAGGCCGGCCTCGAAGGTGGCGCCGCTGCTCTACTTCTCGCCGCCGCTGGCCGCCCTCATGGCACTGGTGCTGTTCGGCGAGGCGCTGGTGCCGTTGCAGTTGACCGGCATGGTGCTCGCGGTGCTGGGGGCCTTTGCCGCGCGCCGGTAGCGGCTAGCGGGCGGGCCAATGGACGCGGCCGATGGTGACGGCGTCCTGCGAGTGCAGCGCCTTCATCACCAGCTCGCGGCTTTCCTCGATGTGGACGCGTGCCGCGCCTTCCGCTGCGGCCGCGTCCCCTTTTGCGAGCGCGGCGATCAACTCTTCGTGCTGCGCGGCCTGGCTCTCATGGGCCGAGCGCATCGAACCGTCGCGCCAGTCGGGAGAAAACAGGCCGAGGTGCAGCAGCCGCGCCATGTCGTCGAGGAGCTGGGCCATCATCGCGTAGAGGCGACGGTTGCCGGTGGCCTCGGCGATCGCGAGATGAAAATCACGGTTCGCCTTGAGGAAGGTGAGCTCGGCTTCGTCGCCGCGCGATGCGCCTGGCGCCACGTTGACCTTGCGCAGCGCGGCCACATCGATGCGCCCGATGGCCAGGCGTGCGATGCCGGGCTCCACGACGAGGCGCAATTCGAACAGGTCCTGCACACTCTTCAGGGTAATGGGGGCGACGAGATATCCGTGGCGGGGCACGGCGCGCACCAGTCCTTCCTGGCTCAGTCGCATGAGCGCCGCGCGTACCGGCGCCTTGCCCATCTGGTACATCTCGCACACGCGGCCTTCGGTGACCTGGGCTCCGGGTGGGAGCACGCAGCCGATGATGTCGCGGCGCAGCGATTCGTAGGCCATTTCGCCCAGCGGCCGCGGCTTGGTTGCCACGCGGGCACTCATCTTGCCATCAGCCGTTCGACGATTCGCGCGATGCCGACGACCTTCTCGTCCGCGTTCAACAAGCCTGCCACCTGAGCTCCGATCGGCAACCCTTCGCTGCAGACGCCCACGGGGACGGAGGCGGCCGGCTGCCGTGAAAGGTTGAATGGGAACACGTAACTCGCCCATTCCAGCCAGGACTCGCAGTCCGCTCCAGCGGGCCATTCGCGCCCCGCCTCGAATGCAACGATGGGGAGCGTCGGGGTAATGATAGCGTCAAAGGGTCGCAGCGCCGCCTGCATCGCCTCGCCGAAACGCTGTCGCAGGAAAGTGGCGCGGTAATACTGCTCAATTGTTAGGGCCTTGCCGCGTTCGGCCGCGGCGCGCAGGCCCGGATCGACGAGCGCGCGCTTTTCTTCCGGCAGTGCGGAGACCATGTGCAACGCGCCGGCATTCCAATGGGGAAGCAGGATGTCGAGGCCACCTTCGAGCGGCAGCTCGATCTCCTGCACGCTCGCACCCGCTTGTTTCAGCCGCTCGGCGACTTCGCGGATGCGTGCCTCGACCTGCGGATCCAGCATGGGGTGCGACTTGCCAATGTAGAGCCCGAGCTTGAGGCCCGCGGCCTCCAGCGGCCGGTCGAAATCGAGCGTGGCCGGCGGCAGCGCGTACCAATCACGCGGATCGGGCCGCGCGATGGCCTGCAGCATGCGCGCCACGTCGTCCATTGAGCGCGCGATGGGGCCCACGTTGGAGAGCGTCATCATCGGCCCCGCGGGCCATGCGGAAACGCGGCCGAAGGTGGCCTTCATCGCGGCCAGCCCGCAGAAGCTCGCTGGAATGCGCACCGACCCGCCGCCATCGGTGCCCAGCTGGAAATTCCCCATGCCCGCCGCGGCCGCCACGGCTGCACCACCGCTGCTGCCGCCGGTGGTTCGCTGCGGATCGATCGGGTTGCGCACGATGCCGCTCAGCGGGCTGTCGGCCGTGCCCTTCCACGCGAATTCGGAAGTCGTGGTCTTGCCGAGGAAGACGCAGCCCTGCTCGCGCAGCCGAGCGGCCGTGGGTGCGTCCTGGTCAGCGATGACCGGCGCAAGCGCCTTTGAGCCGAAGCATGTGAGTTGACCGCGCGCGAGCAGGATGTCCTTCACGCCGAACGTGACGCCGTCGATGCGCGACAGCGGCGCGCCGCGCATCCAGCGCTGCTCGGACGCGCGCGCGGATTGAAGGGCGCCCTCGGCATCCACGATGCGATACGCGTTGAGTTTCACATTGAGCGACTCGATGCGCGCAAGCGTGGCGCGAGTGTGTTCGACGGGAGAGAGCGTGTGCGCGCCGAACGCATGCTCGAGATCGCGGGCGCAGAGAAGGGCGGGGTCAGACATATTCGAGGCCGATGATCCGGCCGATGCGATCGATCAGCTTGAGGAATTCCGGCGATACACGCATCTCCGCGGTGCGCGGGCGTGGCAGGTCGATGGTGACGATCTCGGTGATCTGCGCCGGACGCGAGGTCATCACCACCACGCGGTCCGAGAGGAACACGGCCTCGGGAATGCTGTGGGTGATGAGCAGGCTCGTGGTCTTGCTCTCGTTCCAGATCCGCAGCAGCTCCACGTTGAGCTGGCCGCGAGTCATGGTGTCAAGCGCGCTGAAGGGTTCGTCGAGCAGCAGGATCTCGGGGTTGTGGATGAGTGCGCGCGCGATCGCGACGCGCTGCTGCATTCCGCCGGAGAGCTCGTGCGGGAATTTGTTGGTGAAGTCGCGCAGTCCCACGAGTTCCAGCAGCCCGAGCGCCTTGACCCGCGCCTGCTCCGCCGGCATGCCCAGGATTTCGGCAGGCAGCAATACGTTGGCGAGCGCCGTGCGCCACTTCATGAGGGCCGGCGTCTGGAATACGATGCCGGTCTTGCGCTGCGGCCCGCGGATCGGCGCGCCGTTGAGCTTCGCCACCCCCTGGGTCGCTCCCTCCAGCCCCGCGATCACCTTGAGCAGGGTCGTCTTGCCACAGCCGCTCGGCCCCAGGACCGAGATGAACTCGCTGCGCCGGATGTTGAAGCTCACGTCCTTGATGGCCAGCACTTCGCCGTCACGGGTCTCGTATGACTTCGAAAGCTGTTCGATCTCGATTGCGTCGATGGCGCCCATGTCAGCCTCCCAATCCCAGGCGCACATCGGTCGAGTTTCGGTTCCAAGGGATTACCAGTCGCTCCACCAGCTCGACCGCCGCGTATAGCAGGATGCCGCCCACGGACAGCAGCACCAGCGCGCCGAAGGCCATCGGTGTGTCGATTTCGGAGTTGGCGAGCAGGATGAGGTAGCCGAGGCCGGAACTTCCACCCACGAACTCGCCGATGATCGCGCCGATCACCGCCAGCGTGATCGCGATCTTCATGCCGCTGAACATCTCGGGCAATGCGACGGGGATACGGAATTTCCAGAACACCTGCCAGCGCGAAGCCTCGAGCGAGCGGGCGAGGTCCAGCAGCGATTTCTCCACCGCCGCCAGCCCGGAGGCGGTGTTCACCACGATCGGGAAGAAGGCGATCAGGAACGCGATGAAGATCTTGGGGAACATGCCGTAGCCGAACCAGATGAGCAGGATGGGCGCGATCGCCACCTTTGGCACCAGCTGTGAAATCAGCAGCAGCGGCATGATGATGTCGGCCAGCACCGGGATCACCACGATAATCGCCGCGCACAGCACGCCGAACGCGACCGCCATCAGGAAGCCGGCGAAGGTTTCGATGAAGGTCACCATCGAGTGCTTCGCATAGAGGTCCCAGCGTCCGATGATCGTCGACAGGGTCTTGCTCGGCGAGGGGAGGGCGAACTCCGGGATCGCGAAGATACGGCAGGACAACTCCCAGACGATCACCAGTATCGCCAGCGACAGCGTGATCTTCATGCCTTTCTGGAACGCCGGATGTCGCCAGACCTGGTGGGCGAATGGCGCGCTGCTGCGGGGGGATGTGGTGGCCATTGAAATGTTAGTAGGGTGAAGTCGCCAAGAAGTGTACCGCTTGCTCTCGTTTTTATTGACATGTTATAAACATTTCACAATAACGGAGGAGGAAATTCCATGGATCTATCCAAAATCGCGCGTCTGGCGGCAACCGCGTTGCTGCTGGCCGCACCCGCATCCGCCTGGAGCGCCGAAAAGGTCATCCTGACGCTCAATTTCACGCCGTACGGCCTGCATTTCGGACCGGTTATGGCGAAGGAGAAGGGGCTCTACGCCAAGGAAGGGCTCGAGGTCGAGATCCTCCGCGGCTATGGCTCCGGCGAGTCGGTGAAACGCGCCGCCCTTGGCACCACGACCTTTGCGATGGCAGATGCCGCGTCGGTGATCTTCGGTCGCGACAAGGGCCTGGGCACCAGGCAGATCGCCACGATCCTCGACAAGTCTTCCGACGCGGTTTACTACCGCAAGGCCGCCGGAATCAAGTCGCCGAAGGATCTCGAGGGCAAGCAGATGGGCGCGGCAACGGCCGAGTCACACCTGATGCTGTGGCCCGTGTTTGCCAAGAAGGCCGGCGTCGACGCTTCCAAGGTCCAGTTCGTCACCATGACCTCGCCCGCAAAGATCCCGAGCCTGATGGTGGGCAAGATCGACGCAATGATGACCTTCGTCACCGAGGAGCCGAACATCGCCAGCGCTGGCATCAAGGCAAATGCGGAGTGGGGCCGCTTCCTCTTTGCTGACTACGGCGTGGAGAACTACTCGATCGGCCTTATCGCCAGCGACGAGCTGATGAAGAGCAACCCCGCGCTGGTGAAGAAGTTCGTCAACGCAACCATGGCGGGTTATGCCCTGGCGATCGCGGATCCCGAGGGCGCCGCCAATGCCTTCGTCAAGCATTTCCCCGAGACCACGCGCGACATGGTGCTCGCGCAGTGGAAGATCGTGTCCGGCCAGCTTTATACCGACGTTGCAAAGCAGAAGGGCCTCGGGTACATGACCGAAGCCAAGATGGCCGCTACCATTGATCTCATCAAGGCCAACTCCAAGTTGGAGAAGGACATCAAGCCCGCCGATGTCTTCACCATGGAATTCCTGCAACCGCAATTTCCGCCCAAGTGACACGAGGAACAACATGACCACTGAAACGAAGCAGCAGCACTTCGCCCCGGAGCACATGCAAGCCGAAGGGATGGACTGGGCCATCCAGCGCTTCCCCGGCCAGACCTGCAAGATGATGTTCCACCCGAATCCCGATCGCCCGAGCGAGCCGAATGCGGGCCTCGTGCGCTACGAACCGGGCGCCTGGCATCCGCGCCAC
>JBDSMR010000171.1:0-22277 GCA_039915735.1 Usitatibacter sp.
GCGAAGGAGATCGGGTTGGTGCCGAAATACTTGTGTTTGCCGCCGTGGGGCACAACAACGGACGAGGAGTGTGTCATCGCGATGCCGACGAGATGCTCCTTCGCCGCCATGCGGGTATAGAGGCCCATGGCGCCGCAGTGTGAGGAGTGGCCGACGCCGACAATGCCGGCGCCGTTTTCCTTGCACATCTCGATTGCGGTTTCCATCGCAAGCGTCGCATGCACGATGCCGAGTCCATCTTCGCCATGCACCTGCGCGGTGACGGGGCCGGTGCGCATCACCACCGGCGCGGCAGCGGCCTTGATGGAGCCCAGGGTCATACGGCGCAGGTAGTGCGTCAGGCGCAGGACGCCGTGGGAGTCGACCCCCCACACGCTGGTCTGCACCAGCGACTCACCAACCAGCTTCGCTTCGGGCGGCGGTACGCCGACTTTCTCGAGGCACGCGATCGCCCACTCCGTCAGATGCCGCTTACTGATTCTTTGCATAGGGAATTAAAGCTTGGTCCGCCGATGAACGCAGATGAACACAGATAAAAGCGAAGGGCACCAGGAGCGTTTGTCGATATCTACGTGGAGGCAGTGTTCCACTTGATACGCGAACTGTCTTGGGTTTTATCTGTGTTCATCTGCGTTCATCGGCGGATTCAAAGCCCTAGTTCTGTCCAGCAGGCACGGCGATGATTTTCTGCCGTTGCTCACCCAGGCCCTGGATGCCGAGCGAGACGGTATCGCCCACCTTGAGCCACACCGGCGCGGGCTTCATGCCCAGGCCCACACCCGGCGGCGTGCCGGTGGTGATGATGTCGCCCGGCAGCAGCGTCATGAACTGGCTCACGTAGGAAACCAGCGTCGAGACGCCGAAGATCATGGTGCGCGTGTTGCCGCGCTGGCGTTTCTCGCCGTTCACGTCGAGCCACATGTCGAGCGATTGCGGATCGGTGATCTCATCAGTGGTCACGAGGTAGGGACCCACCGGGCCGAAGGTGTCGCAGCCCTTGCCGCGATCCCACTGCAGGCCCGGGCCCATCTGGAAGTGGCGCTCGGAGACGTCGTTGACCACCGCGTAGCCGGCGACGTAGTCGAGCGCATTCGCCTCCGAGACGTATTGCGCCTTGGTGCCGATCACCACGCCGAGTTCGACTTCCCAGTCGAGCTTCTGCGAGTTCTTCGGCATGATGGTGTCGTCGTTCGGGCCACACAAACACGTCGTGGCTTTCATGAACACCACCGGCTCCGCCGGAATCGTGAGCCCGGATTCTTCCGCATGATCGCGATAGTTCAGGCCGATGGCGACGAACTTGCTGATGCCCGCGTAGGGCACGCCCAGGCGCGGGTTGCCGCGGACGATGGGCAGTGTTTCCGGCTTCACGCGGGCCAGGCGCGCGAGGTTGCGCGGGGCCAGCATGGAGTCATCGATCTGCGTGATCACCTTCGAGAGGTCGCGGATGTTGCCGTCCTTGTCCGCGATGCCGGGTTTCTCACGACCGGGGGCGCCGTAGCGAAGCAGTTTCATGCTTTTGTCTCCGTTTGAAAACTGGTGTCAGACACGACTTTCTCCGCTATGCGGGAAAGTCGTGTCTGACACCAGTTTTCCGGATGTTACAGGCTCATGCCGCCGTCGACGAATATCGCCTGTCCGGTCATGAAGGACGACTCGTCCGACACCAGGTAGACGAAGGTTTCGGCGATTTCCTCGGCATTGGCGAGGCGGCCCATTGGCTGGCGGGCAATGAAGTCCTTGCGCGCCTGCGCAGGGTCGGCGAAGGCGTTGATGCGGTCACCCAAAGAGGGCGTATCGACGGTGCCCGGGCAGACGCAATTAACCCTGATGTTCTGCTTCACGTGATCGATGGCGAGGGCGCGGGTGAATCCGTCGACCGCGGCTTTCGAGGCGGCATAGGCGAGCCGGTTGCCCGCGGCCTTGTGCGAGCCGAGCACGGAAGCCATGTTGAGGATGACGCCGCCGCCATTGGCGATCATCTTCGGGAGCATGGCTTTTGTCAGGAGGAACATGCTGCGCACGTTGACGTTGAAGCTCTTGTCCCAGTCGGCGAGCGTGCAATCGAGCAGGCTGCCCTGGTGCACCCAGCCGGCGCAATTGAAGAGGATGTCGACCGTGCCGGTGGCGGCAACGAAGTCGTTGACGGCGTTCTCGCTGGTCACGTCGAGCATGGCCGTTTCGATGGATTCGTGGTTGGCCAGCGGCTGCAGCGAGTCCGCGTTGATGTCGGTGGCGATCACTTTCGCGCCTTCACGCGCGAAGGCGAGGGCGGCAGCGCGGCCCATTCCAGCGCCCGCGGCGGTGATGAGGGCGCGCTTGCCGGCGAGGCGATTTGCCATCGTTGTTCTCCGTGTTAGAGTGCCTCGGAATTGGCCTGACCACTTTACCAGATGCCTCTCATCGCCGTCGAGAACCGCCGCCTGTACCGGCAGATTGCCGATCAGCTGGCAGCGCTGATAGAACGCGGTGAATACGCGGTCGGGAACCGGCTGCCTCCGGAGCGGGATCTGGCGAAGCAACTTGGCGTTTCCCGACCGTCTGTTCGCGAGGCCTTGATCGCGCTCGAAGTGCAGGGCTACGTCGAAGTGCGTGTCGGCTCGGGTGTGTACGTGGTTGGCAAACATCCCAAGGTCGCCTCCACCGGCGATGCAAGCCTTCCGGCAGATTCCGGCCCCTTCGAGCTCATTCGCGCGCGCTGGCTGATCGAAGCCGAATGCGCGGCACTCGCTGCCAAGGAAGCCACCAAGGCGCAGGTGCGGGCGATGGAAGAGGCGCTTGATGCGATGGAGGCGGACACAAACAACGGAGTGATGCCGCTGGGCGCCGATCGCCTGTTCCATTTGCGTATCGCGGAGGGCAGCGGCAATTCCGCGCTGGCACTCGTCGTGAAGACACTCTGGGACCAGCGCACCGGGCCGCTTTTCCTGCGGCTCGAACACCATTTCGATTCGCCCGCGTTATGGACCACGGCGATCCGCGAACACCGCGAGATCGTCGCCGCCATCGCGCGCCACGACCCTGCTGCCGCGCGGCGCGCGATGCGGGGGCACATGAACCATGCCGCGAAGCGGTTCAGCCGGAGCTGGGACAAGAGCAAACCAAAATAAAAACTGGTGTCAGAGACGACTTTTCAAAAAAGGCGAAAAGTCGTCTCCGACACCAAGAGGAGGAGGAGGAATGGAAGACAACGAACACGTCCTCAACGCGGCCGGTGAATTCGCCGTCGTGGAGGATGAAATCGACCTGTCGCACTACCGCATCGAGGACTGGTTGTCCTTCGGTATCTTCTGGGTGCTGGCGCTGGTGATCTTCTACCAGTTCTTCACTCGCTACGCGCTCAATGACTCCGCCTCGTGGACGGAGGAGATCGCGCGTTACCTGCTGATCGCCACCGCCTTCATCGGCTCTGCGGTCAATGTGCGCAAGAACAACCACATCCAGGTCGACTTCCTCTATCGCTTCCTGCCGCGCAGCGCTTCGCGCCCCCTTTCCACGGGCGTCGACATCGTGCGGGTCGCCTTCCTGGCGTATTGCGTCTGGCTCACGATCGCACTGATGCAGAAAATCGGTGGTTCACGCATGGCGATCATCGACTGGCCAATCGGCATCCTCTATGGCTTCGTGGCCGCGGGTTTCGTGCTGATGACCTGGCGTGCGATCTTCGTCGGCCGCGACAACTGGAAGCGCGGCTACTCCGTTCTCGAGTGCCCTGAGCTCGCCGAGGAGATGAAATAGCCATGGCATTGCTGGCACACATCAAGATGGGCGCCGGGGGGTTCAAGCTCACGTTCCTGGGCCTGATGGCCTCGGGTATCCCGGTGGCGTTTGCCATGGCGGGTGCGTCCCTCATCTACGTGATGGTTTCAGGCAACGAGCCGGATTTCGTCGTGATCCACCGCATGGTGAACGGCCTGGACTCCTTCCCGCTGCTGGCCGTGCCGTTTTTCATCCTTGCCGGCAACCTGATGAATTCCGCCGGCATCACCAATCGCATCTACAACTGGGCGTTGGCGCTCGTGGGTTGGATGCGCGGCGGCCTGGGGCACGTGAACGTGGTGGGCTCGGTGGTGTTCGCCGGCATGTCGGGAACTGCCATCGCGGATGCCGCGGGACTCGGCACCATCGAGATCAAGGCGATGACGGAGCACGGCTACTCGAAGGAGTTCGCGGTCGGCGTCACCGCCGCCTCCGCAACACTCGGCCCGATCATCCCGCCGTCGCTGCCGTTCGTGATCTACGCGCTATTCGCCAATGTCTCGGTTGGCTCGCTGTTCCTGGCGGGGATCATCCCCGGCGCCGTGATGGCGTTCCTGATGATGGTTACGGTGGCCTTCTTCGCCCACAGGAACAAGTGGGGCGCAGATACGCCGTTCGAGTGGCCGCGCGTCATCAAGGCGATAGGTGAGCTGCTGATCGTGGCTTGCTGGCCGGCCGTGATCTGGTACCTGTGCGATGACAAGGGCATGAACCTCGATCCGCAATGGACCGTGCTGCTGGGCCTTGTGGTGCTCTTCGCCGCCGACTGGAAGCTCAAGTTCAACGCCGTGCTGCCGATCATGACGCCGGTGCTGCTGATCGGCGGCATGACCACCGGGCTCTTCACGGCAACCGAGGGTGCGATTGCTGCGTGCATGTGGGCGCTGGTGCTGGGGCTCTTCCGCTACCGCACGCTGCACTGGAAGAAGCTGGTGAAGGTATCCATGGACACCGTCGAGACTACGTCGGCGGTGCTGATGATCGTGGCGGCGGCATCGATATTCGGCTGGATGCTGACGGCCACGCGCGCCACCGAGATGATCGCTGCATGGGTGCTTTCGGTGACCTCCACGCCCGCCGGCTTCCTGTTGCTCGCCAACCTGCTGATGCTCTTCGTCGGTTGCTTCCTCGAGCCGACGGCGGCGATCACCATCCTGGTGCCGATCCTGCTGCCGATCGTGCAGAAGCTCGGCATCGATCCGGTGCATTTCGGGCTGGTGATGGTGCTGAATCTCATGATCGGTTTGCTCCATCCACCGATGGGATTGGTGCTGTTTGTCCTGGCGAGGGTTGCAAAACTTTCGGTTGAGCGCACCACCATCGCGATCCTGCCGTGGCTGGTGCCGCTGCTGATCAGCCTGGCGCTGGTGACGTATATTCCTTCGATCAGCCTGTGGCTGCCGGCCCAATTCAAGTAGGAGCGATGCCATGTTGCGCGAAACGCCCCTCTACCTGCGCCTCAATCCCGCCGACGACGTGGTGATCGCCTGCCGCGAGCTCGAGTCGGGCACCAACCTGCTGAAGGAAGGCGTGGTGGTGAAGGAGCGCATTCCTGCTGGGCACAAGGCGGCAACGCGCGCGATCGCCGTTGGGGAACCGGTGCGCCGCTACAGCCAGGTGATCGGCTTCGCGACGCAGCCGATCGCGCCGGGCTTCCATGTGCACGTGCACAACCTCGAGGTGCGCGACTTCGCACGCGACTACGCATTCGGCGAGTTCTACCAGCCGACCGAGAAGGTCGCGAAGCCGGCAACCTTCCAGGGCATCGTGCGCGCGGACGGCCGCGTTGCGACTCGCAACTACATCGGCATCCTCTCGACGGTGAATTGCTCCGCGACGGTGTCGAAATACGTCGCCGAACACTTCAAGGGTGCGGCGCTCGAGGCATTTGGCAACATCGATGGGGTGGTCGCGCTCACGCACACGACGGGTTGCGGCATGGGCTCGACGGGGGAGGGCATCGATATCCTCCGGCGCACGCTCGCCGGTTATGCGCGTCATGCCAATTTCGCCGCTGTCCTCATCATCGGCCTCGGCTGCGAAGCGAACCAGATGGATGCGCTGGTATTCACGCAGGGCCTGGCTGAAGGGCCGATGCTGCGCACCATGACGATCCAGGACAAGGGCGGCACCGCGAAGGCGGTGGCAGAAGGCATCGCAATGGTGAAGGAGATGCTGCCGGCCGCGAACCAGGTCAAGCGCGAAACGGTGCCCGCGAGCCACATCATGATCGGCCTGCAGTGTGGCGGCTCCGATGGGTACTCGGGCATCACGGCGAACCCTGCGCTGGGTGCCGCGGTGGACCTGCTGGTGAAACACGGCGGGACTGCGATTCTTTCCGAGACGCCGGAGATCTACGGCGCCGAACACCTGCTCACGCGCCGCGCGGTGAACCGCGCTGTCGGCGAGAAAATCGTCGAGCGCATCCGCTGGTGGGAGGAATACACCGCGCGCAACCATGGTGAGATGAACAACAACCCGTCACCCGGCAACAAGGCCGGTGGGCTCACCACGATCCTCGAGAAGTCGTTGGGTGCCGTCGCCAAGGGCGGCACCACCGGCCTCATGGGTGTCTTCGAATACGCGATGCCGGTGACCGCCAAGGGATTCGTCTTCATGGACACGCCGGGCTACGACCCGGTTTCTGCCACGGGGCAGGTTGCCGGTGGCGCCAACATGATCTGTTTCACCACCGGGCGCGGTTCCGTCTACGGCTGCAAACCCGCGCCTTCGCTCAAGCTCGCCACTAACACGCCGTTGTACGAGCGCATGACGGACGACATGGATATCAACTGCGGAGCGATCCTCGATGGCTCGCTTTCGGTGCAGGAAGCGGGACAGAAGATTTTCGAGCTGGTGCTGGCCACGGCGTCGGGGCAGCCCAGCAAGAGCGAGGCGCATGGCTTCGGGGCGGATGAGTTCGTGCCCTGGCAGCTTGGTGCCGTCATGTAGGTAAAGCTTTTTGTACCCGCAAGCCACATAAATAGAAGGAGGAGAGGAAATGAAGGTCACCAGAGTCGCATTAGCAGCACTCGCCCTTGCCATATCCACGGGGGTGTCCGCCCAGACAAAGCTGAAATGGGCCCACGTCTATGAAACAACCGAGCCGTACCACACGGCGGCGCTGTGGGCGGCAGGGGAGATCAAGAAGCGCACCAGCGGCCGCTACGAGATCGAGGTCTTCCCCGCCTCCACGCTGGGCAAGGAAAGTGACATCAACCAGGGCCTCACGCTCGGCACGGTCGACATCATCTATACCGGGCAGCTCTTCGCGGGGCGCACCTATGGGCCGCTCGCCATTGGCGGAGCGCCTTACATGTTCCGTGACTTCGACCACTGGAAGCATTACTCCACCAGCCCGCTCTTCACACAACTCTCCGAGGGTTACCAGAAGGCGGGTGGCCACAAGGTGATGGCGATCACGTATTACGGCGAGCGTCACGTGACCTCCAACAAACCGATCAACAAGCCTGCGGACATGAAGGGGCTCAAGATCCGCGTGCCGGATGCGCCCCTCTATACGATGTTCCCGCGGGCCGTGGGCGCCAACCCCACGCCAATCGCATTCGCCGAGGTGTACCTCGCGCTGCAGAACGGCACGGTCGACGCGCAGGAGAACCCGCTGCCGACGATCGACGCCAAGAAGTTCTATGAAGTACAGAAGTACATCGTGCTGACGGGTCACATCACCGATGCGCTCATCACCATCGTGGCGGGCAACACGTGGGGCAAGTTGTCGGATGCCGACAAGAAGACCTTTGAGGCGGTGCTGAAGGAAGCCGCGGCGAAGGCCACGGCGGAGATCATCGTAAGCGAGAAGAAGCTGGTCGCCGAGTTCGAGAAACGCGGCAAAACGGTTGTGAAGGTCGATCGGAAGCCGTTCCGTGATGCCACGATGAAGCTTCACAATGGCCCCGACGCCACCTGGCCGAAGGACATCTACGACAAGCTGCAGGCACTCTAGTCGGCCGCTGCGGTAGGCCCTTCCGGCAACGGGAGGGCCTTTTTCATTTGCGGCGTAGGACTTGCCCTACAAGCTCGCCGCATCGTTCCGACAGTCGAATCATGAGGTTCCTGACTTCATGACGTTTCTGCGTTGCTTAGCATGGTCCCTACGAACTCCCCCCCAATGGACAGGACCATGGATAACACGATCCTCATAGTCGAAGACGACGCAGAGTTGCAGGAGATCCTGAAGTTGAACCTGCAGAACGCGGGATATCGCGTCCTTTGTGCCAGCAGCATTCGCCAGGCCGAAGCGTTGGTTGCCTCGACGCTGCCGCAGATGGTGCTGCTCGATTGGATGCTGCCCGACACGCCGGGCCTCTCGTACGCCCGCCGCCTTCGCGCCGATCCGCGTAGCGCGGGAGTGCCAATCATCATGCTGACGGGCCGCGATTGCGAGTCGGACAAGATCACCGGCCTGGAGGCCGGGGTCGACGACTACCTCATCAAGCCGTTTTCCCCGCGCGAGCTGCTGGCGCGCATGAAAGCGGTCATGCGTCGCTGCGCGCCACAGCATGCCGACATGGTGGTGGAGATCGCCGGCCTCAAGCTGGATCCGGCTTCGCGTCGGATCATGGGCGCGGGCCAGGACATCGAACTGGGCGCGCTGGAATTCCGCATGCTGCGTTTCTTCATGACACACCCGGGGCGCGTCTACAGCCGCGCGCAGTTGCTCGATGAGATCTGGGGCAACAGCGTCTATGTCGAGGAGCGAACCGTCGACGTGCACATCCGCCGCCTTCGCCAGGCGTTGGAACCCACGGGCCACAATCGACTATTGGAGACGGTGCGCGGCTCGGGCTACAGCTTCCGCCGCGAGATTCCGTCCGAGCCAGAGCGCGCCGAACCTGCTCGCTCGCAGGCCGCGCCGGTAGAATGCGTCGCTGCCGCGGCGTAGACCAGATGCGCCTACCTGCCCGACCTTCTGTTCAGGCCCGGGTTGGTGCGGCGCTGCTCATGCGACTTCCTGAGCAGGGTGTCCGTGGTGTCGCGCAACTTCTCCGCCCGCTTCACGGCGTCTTCAACGTCGTCGCGCAATTGCGCCAGGTAACTCGCGGTGGCCACCGGAGTCTCGGGCCATGCGTCCTGGCTGATGCATTCGAGGTCCGATCCGCGCGACCACGAGCCGCGCACCAGGTAAACGGGCGAGGCGCGCGTTCCCGGATCACTCATGAGGACCGAATTGACAAGCGTGTCGCGCGCCGCTTCGGCTCGCTCGAGCGCCTCGGCAAGGCGCGTGAAGTTCACCTTGTCGGGCAACTTGTGGAATGCGTAGAGCCCTTGCACGGCCGCCGCGTATTGCCTTGGGGCGGGGCGCTGCACGACGGCACGGCCCTGCTTGATCGAGATCTCGAGAAGCCCAAAAAGCACCTGGCCCAGTATCCATTCCATGTAGGAGTGGCGAGCGACGATCCGGCCGATGGCGCGCGAGATGTCGTCAGGCAGCGACGAGGTGAGGGGTTCGAGGGCGGAGTTGAAAATGGTTTTGCTTTTGGCCATGCCATGAATATAGCGCTACGCCCGGTGCGGCTGCTGGTTACTCCGGGCTTATTGCGCCAATCCAGGAAATATTTACACGAATTTCATCGGCATTTAACAATGGACAGGCAAATTGATTCCCATGCGACTCGCCAGCCTACAACCCGAAACCGGACCGTTGCAGGGCGGCCCGCAATTCATCGACGACGCCTTGGATAGCACCACGCCAGGCGCGGCGAACGGATCGCCTGCCCGACTCAACGATTCAGAGCGCGAGGCGTTCCTGTTGAATACGGACGTGTCGTTGCGAGTGCATACCCGCCCGCAACTGTTCAGCTGGGTGCAGGGCGCGCTCCAAAGCCTGATCCCGCACGAGGTCCTGGTGTGTGGATTGCATGAGAGCCGCCAATCCGCGATGCGCGTGGACAGTTTCTCCACGGCGCCGGTCGACTGCCAGAAGCTGAACGAGTTGTTCCAGCAGGATGTGTCTCTCGTTCCGCATCTCATTCGCTTGTGGGAGGAGAACCGTTGCCAGGCCGTGATCTGCGATACCGAGCGCAGCCCCTTCGCGAGTTCCGCGCTGGCGCGCGAATTCCTGCGCCTCGGCGTCACCTCGATCCTCGCGCACGGCACACATGACTCTGCCGGCAGCATGACGAGTTTCTTTGCCTTCGCGGCGAAGCCCGCCACGTTGGGCGCGAAGCAGGCTTATCTCGCGGATCTGGTCGTGCCGTACGTGCACAGCGCCTGGGTGCGCAGCCAGGTCTCCTGGCCGCTTGATCGCGGCAACCTGGCAAAGCCCGCAAAATCAGGGCTCCTCACCCCGCGCGAGCAGCAGATCCTGCAGTGGATCTACCACGGCAAGAGCAACATCGAGATCGGCATGATCCTCGGGATCAGTCCGCTCACCGTGAAGAACCACGTGCAGAAGACGCTGCGCAAGCTCAATGTGCTCAACCGCACACAGGCTGTTGGCAAGGCGCTCGCCTTGCGGCTGGTTAACCTGTAGTCACACCGCCCTAGAGTGAAAGGATGCCCGGAGAATCCAATCTCTCCGTCATCATCGGACTCCACGACATGAACCGCACCCTTTCGGCGGAGCTGGCGGCGCACCTGCAGTCGGTGCGCGAGGAAGAGCGCACCCACATCGCCCGCGAAATCCATGATGAACTGGGCCAGGCGCTGACGGGCCTCAAGTTCGACATCGGCGCGATGGCGGAGAGTTTTCAATCTGGTGGCCCGCAGGCAGTGAGCGACGCCACCAAGGCGTGTTCCCTGCAGATCGACCGCATCATCAGTTCGGTGCGGCGCATCGCCTCTGGTCTCAGGCCGGAGGTGCTGGACGAGATCGGACTGTCGGCGGCGATCGAATGGCACGGGCGCGAGTTCTCGCGCCGCACCGGCATTCGTTGCAACGTGGAGATCGCGCAGGGATTTGCCGATCCCGACAAGGAGCGCTCGACCGCGCTCTTCAGGATTTTCCAGGAGCTGCTCACCAATGTCGCGCGGCACGCCGATGCGACGCGCGTGATGGTGCGGATGTCGGACGGCGATGCCCTTCGGCTCAAGGTCGAGGACAACGGCCGAGGCATCCAGCAGCAGCAATTCGAGGAAGCCAGGTCGCTTGGCTTCCTGGGTTTGCGTGAACGCGTCCAGGCCTTCGGTGGCTCGATCGATGTACGGGGTCAAGAGGGGAAAGGGACGACGGTAGCGATATCGATCCCCGCACTCGCCCAGCCACCGGCATACCAATGATCATGAGCTTCCGCAATGGCACGCCCGTGAAGGTCCTGATCGCCGACGACCATCCGGTCGTGCGCCAGGGGTTGAAGATGATGATGAGCGCGGATCCCGGGATCGACGTCGTCGGCGAGGCCTGCGATGGTGATGAGGCTTTCGAGAAGGCGCACCTGCTCGATTGGGACGTCGCGGTGCTGGACTACTCCATGCCGGGCCGCGGCGGCGTCGAACTGCTGGCAGACGTGAGGCATGCATATCCCGACAGGCCGGTGCTGATCCTCTCCATCCATCCGGAAGACCCGCATGGCCTGCGCGCGCTGAAGGCCGGCGCCGCGGGCTACATCACCAAGGAAACTGCGGGCGAGGAGCTGACAGCGGCCGTGAAGACAGTGGCCGCCGGTGGCCGCTACATCAGCCAGTCGCTGGCCGAGAAGCTGGCGCTGCGCCTCACGCCGGAACAGGAGCGCCCGCTGCATGAGCGGCTTTCCGACCGCGAGTACCGCGTGATGTGGCTGCTGGCCTCGGGCAAGACGCTGCATGAGATCGCTGAGGAGATCCGGCTTTCACCTTCGACTGTTTCCACGTACCGGGGGCGGATTCTCAAGAAGCTTGCGCTTCATTCCAATGTCGAGCTGGTGCATTACGCGATGAAGTATCGGCTGATCGACTAGTTCGATAGCGCGAAGGTTGGGGCGCTGATTTTCCAACACAGAGGACACGGAGGAAAAAGCGAGGACACAGGGTAAAGAAGGAAATGATTGCAATTCGAGTCGTCTCCAGCATTGTCTCGAACCATCCGTCTGGCTTTACCCTGTGTCCTCGCTTTTTCCTCCGTGTCCTCTGTGTTGAAAAAACCGGCGGTTAAGGTGCCCCGCTGCCAGACCGATCACCGCGCAGCAAACTTCATCCGCCAAACAACCAGGTTCATCGCCCGCTTATCCGGTTTCGGTCAACTCATGTGTTGAGTAGCCCTACTTAACCGCATATTCGGCGCATGGAAGCGCCGATCACCGACAGCCACCGCGACACTGAAGCAAAGCCGGCGAGAAGCCGCCGCCCCTTCAGCCTCTCAGAGAAAATCGCGATCGTCCGCGAGACGCTGGCGCCCGGCGTCACCGCCGCGCACGTGGCGCGTCGCCATCACCTCTCGCTGAACCTCCTCTATTACTGGCGCCGGATCTACAAGGATCTCGCCGCCATCGACCTGGATGAAGTCCGGGCCTCTTCCCTTGAAGACCCGCAGCTTGCCGACCTGCGCCTGCAGGTCCGCAACCTTGAGCGCCTGCTCGGCCAGCGCACGCTCGAAGTGGCGCTGCTGCGTGAACAGCTCGACGGAAGCGTTCGATGAGAATGAGCGCGATCGGCGGCGAGTTCGGGGGCGAGGGCGCGAGCCTCACCCTGCGGGCGCAACGCCTGCGGCGCCTCATCGCGCGCACCGAACGCACGCTGCAGTACCTCCACTCCCGCCTGATCACCCTGAAACGCGCAGCACCTCCCAGCGAAGTCGAGCATCCATCCCCATGAGGAACAAGAGAATGAGAACAAGACGTTCGTGTCTACTGGCGTCCGCGGTACTCGCGGCACTCGCCACGTCCCAGGCCGGCTACGCCCAACAGGCGCAGAAAATCGAGAAGATCGAGGTCACGGGTTCGAACATCAAGCGCGTCGAGGGCGAGGGCCCTTCGGCGATCGTGGTCATCACCCGCGAGGACATCGAGAGAAGCGGAGCGACCAACGCCTACGAGCTCCTCAACCTGGTGTCGGCGAACAACAGCGCGGGCAACGTCTCGATCGCCAACACCATCGGCTCGCTCACCTTCAGCGCCAACACCGCCTCGCTGCGCGGGCTGCAGGGCGGGCGCACGCTGGTGCTGCTCAATGGAAAACGCCTCAACGGCTTCGCTGGCGAGGTGCAGGGCGTGCAGGGCGTGAACCTCACGACCATCCCGTTCAACGCGATCGAGCGCGTCGAGGTGCTGCTCGACGGCGCCTCGGCCATCTACGGCTCGGATGCGATCGCGGGCGTCATCAACTTCATCGTGCGCAAGGACTATCACGGCGCCGAGATCACCGGCTACTACGCGACGCCCACGCGCGGCGGCCCCGGCCCCGACGGGTCACAATCCACGGTGAAGGTCGCCGCCGGCTTCGGTGACCTCAGCAAGGACCGCTACAACGTTTTCGTGGCGGCCCAGTATGACAAGCAGAATGCGCTCGAGCAGCGTGCGCGCAGCTTCTCCAACACCGTGGTGAGGCTCGACACGGGGCTCCTCGGCATTTCGGGAAATACGTTCCCCGGCCACATCACCACCGGCGGCATCGGCACGCCGAGTTTCCCCGACTGCTCGCCGTCGACCTTCTTCGCCGACGCCGTCGCGTTTCTCGGTACCCGCTGCTTCTACGATCCGGCGGCGCAGGTCGGCGTGCAGATGATCCCGGACGTGAAGACCTTCAACGTCTTCGGCTCGGGCACGGTTCAGCTCACCAACAAGCTGCAGGCGTACTTCAACGGCAACTACTCGAAGCAGGAAAACCACTTCGTCATCCAGCCGGCCCCGATCTCCGACCAGTTCACCTTCGGCCCCAACGGCGAGTTCAGCTCGGCGATCCTGCTGCCCCCGACGAGCCCGTTCTACCCGCACGCGCTCGCTGCGCAGGCGGGCGTGGACGGCCAGCCCCTCAACGTGCGCTGGCGCGCCGTGGAATCCGGCAACCGCGACACCACCGATACGAATGAGCAGTACCAGATGGTCGGCGGCCTGAAAGGCAGCCTCGGCAGCTGGGACTGGGACGCCTCGCTCACCTACAACGAAGGCACGACCTCGCAGATGCTGAATGGCGGCTTCCCGCTGCTCGGGATTGCGACCAACCATGCGGTACTGATTCCGCTGCTCAACTCCGGGCAGGTGAACTTCTTCGGCCCTAACTCGGCCGCGGTCTCGCAGGCCATCAAGGACGCGAACTACATCGGCAAGAGTTTCGACGGCAAGGCGAAATCCACGGTGTTCGACGGCAAAGTCTCGGGCGAGCTCTGGAGCATGCCCGCTGGACCGGTCGCGCTCGCCGTCGGCATGCAGGCCAGCAAGGAGGACTTTGCGCAAACGCCGGCGCCGGTGCTCGCCACCGGCGACCTCGCGGGATTCGGCGGCAACATCCTGCCCGTGTCCCGTGACCGCGATGCGCGCGCGGTTTTCGCGGAGGTGAACATCCCTCTGCTGCGTACCCTCGAGGCCAACCTCGCGGTGCGTCACGACCACTACAGCGACTTCGGCAACACCACCAACCCGAAGTACAGCCTGCGCTTCCAGCCGACGCGCGACCTGCTGCTGCGCACGTCCTATGGCACCGGCTTCCTCGCGCCCTCGCTCTACCAGCTCTGGACGCCCAACATCCAGGGCGTGACCGCTACCGGGCTTTCGGATCCGGCACGCTGCCCGGTGACGATGAACGTCGGCATCGACTGCTCGACGCAGTTCGGCGTGCTCTTCGGCGGCAACTCGGGCCTGCGGCCGGAGCAGTCGCGCCAGTGGTCAGCGGGCTTGGTGTTCGAGCCGGCGCGCGGGCTCTCGTTCGGCGTCGACTGGTTCGACCTGTACCTCAAGGGGGCGATCGTCAACGGCATCGGGCCGGCGACCGTGCTCGGCGACCTGGCCCAGTTCGGCTCGCTGGTGACACGCGCCGCACCTGACGCGCAGTTCCCGAACCTGCCGGGGCGCATCGTCACGATCGACCAGCGCTACATCAACCTGGGCGGCACGAAGATCCAGGGCATCGACGTGAACGCGCAGTACTCGCCGGCGCCGACTCCGATCGGCCGCTTCCGCTTCTCCATGAACGGCTCGTACTACATCAAATACGACGTCCAGCAGATCAACGGCACCTACGCGGGGTTCGTCTCGAACACGTTCGGTTCGCCGGTGACGGGTGTTTCGCCGCGGTGGAAGAGCTACCAGAGCGTGAGCCTCGACAACGGCCCCTGGACCGTGGTGCTCGGCAACACCTATCAGAGCTCCTACACTGACGCGGGATGCGACCTGCAGAACGTCACCGACGACGCGGCTTGTCTCGCGGCGGCCGGCGGCGGACGCATGCGCACGGTAAGCTCGATGTCGCTCTGGGACGTGCAGGTGAGCTGGAAGGGCATCAAGAACCTGGCCCTTACCGTGGGCGCGCGCAACGTCCTCGACACGGACCCGCCGCAAACCAACCAGGCCAACTCGTTCCAGGCGGGATTCGACCCGTCGTACTACGATCCACGCGCGCGGCTGATATACGTGCAAGCCACCTACTCGTTCAAGTAACCCGGGCGGCCAGTAAGGCACTTTGGGGGTCAGGTTACCTTTTCCGCCACTGCGGAAAAGGTAACCTGACCCCAGCGTCTATTCATTTTCCGCAGGGCCGGAAAAGGTAACCTGACCCCAGCGTCTATTCAGGGGCCGCCTACTGCTCGAGCCAGTGGCGGAAGGCGGTGGCGCGTTCCTGGCTCACGATGATCTCACCGCGCGCCCGCGGCGAGATCTCCACCAGCAGCTTGCCCTTGCCGATGGGGCGGAAGCTCGAGATGGCGGTGGCCCCGGCGAGGAACTGGCGATTGAGGCGGAAGAATTCGAGCGGATCGAGGGTCGATTCGAGTTCGGCCAGCGGCGAGTCGACCAGAAACCGTTGCCCGTCGCGCGCCACCAGGAAGGTGAGCTTGTCATCGGAGTAGAAATACGCCGCTTCGGCCGCGGGTACGGCGACGAACTCGCTACCGCGGCGCACCACGAGCCTCTGGCGGAAGCGGCGGGTGGGCAGCGAGAGATCCATCGCCTAGCCGGGCTGCGGCCGGCTCGAACGGACGTACTTGCCGTCGAACGCGGTCGTCCATGTCTTGCCGCCGTCCTTGCTGGCCTGCCAATGCTGGCGCACCGAGCCGTCGTCATTGCGGCTCCAGGTGACGCGGTTGATGGGGGCGCCAGCACTGCGGCCCGGCACGCCCTCGTCCGAAAGGACCATGGCGCCGTCCCGCAGGCCGCCTTCGAGAAGCAGCAGCGAGCCGCCATTGTCGACCCAGGTCTGGTGCCACACGCCGCGATCGGTGTCGTAGCGGTTGAAGCTCTGCCCCTCGACCACCTTCATCGCCTTCCACGATTCGTGCAGCACGCAGCCGTAGAGCGGGGCGATGCGGTTGGTGCCCGCCTGCTTTCCGCCAGGCACGAACACGTCCCAATCGCCGATCCAGAAATCGAACTGGTGGCTCTCGGGATCGGAGCAGGGTTTCTGGGCCGGCGGGGCCTGGTCCGCAGCGTTCGTCGCCCCAGCGATGGCGAGGAGGGCGGCGATGATGGGAAAGCGCATTGCGGTTCTCCGTTGCATGGGTGCGAGACTAGCGCGAGCCCCGCGCGTCGCGGAGTGTCGCCGGCGCGAATGGAGAAAAATCGGAGTTTCTCCGGATCGGGCGGCGAGCTGCGGCGACACGCAGGACACGATCGACCGTGCGATGATGCCCGACAATGGCCCTGTGTAAAGGGCCAATGCGGCCACATTCATTGGGCCAATCACGAACCCATCACGTAGCTCACACAAATGGCCACATACACCGCCGGCATTTCGTTCGCGCTGATCGAGGGTCCCGAGGCCGCAGGGCTCAAACGCCGCACGCAGGTCTACAAGTCGTGCCTCAAGGCGATCCTCGACGGCCGCCTCGAGCGCGGCGCGCGGCTTCCCTCGGCACGCGCCCTCGCTCGCGACCTCAAAGTTTCGCGCAACACCATCGACGAGGCGCTGATGCACCTGCAGGCCGATGGCTTTCTCGTGCGGCGCGTCGGTGATGGGACCTACGTCGCCGATCGCCTGCCGGGCCGATTCGCGGAGGACTCGCCCCGGCGCATGCGGCCTGCGAGCCGCGCGGGGCAGATGGCGATGGAGACGTTTTCGGCGTGGGCGCAGAGCGCGCTCAGCTCGCACGTACCCCATGGCGCGCCGCGCCCCAGGGCGTTCATGGGAGGTTTCCCGGCGCTCGAGGAGTTTCCCATCGAGCTCTGGCAGCGCATTACGGCGCGGCGCATGCGTAGCGAAGGGCGCGCGCTGCTCACCTACTTTCCGTCGATGGGATACGGGCCGCTGCGCGAGGCGGTGGCGCGCCACCTCGCGATCGCGCGCGGCGTGGTCTGCTCGCCCGACCAGGTCATGATCCTCAACAGTTCGATCCAGGGCCTCGACCTGATAGCGCGTGTGCTCGCCGAACGCGGCAGCGAGGCATGGGTGGAGGAGGCGGGTTATCCCAACGTGCGCGTCTCGCTCTCGATGTCCGGCGTGAAGGCAGTGCGTGTGCCGGTGGACGAGGATGGCCTCGATGTCGCCGCGGGCAAGGCGCGCGCCCGCGACGCGGTGCTCGTGCACGTGACGCCCGCGTGCCACTACGCCACCGGCGCGCAGCTTTCGCTCACGCGCCGCCTCGCGCTGCTGCAATGGGCCGAGAGCTCAGGCGCCTGGATCGTCGAGGACGACTATCAGGGCGAGTTCAGCTACGAAGGACGCGCGCCCGAGACGCTGCACAGCCTCGACCGCGGCGCGCGTGTGCTGCACATCGGCACGTTCACCAACGCGCTCTTCCCGTCGCTGCGGCTCGCGTACCTGGTGATACCGCCCGCGATGTGCGCGGTGTTCGAGGCGGCGCGTGCGCAGCTCGACGACCATAGCCACGGCATCTTCCAGGCAGTGCTCGCCGACTTCATCGACGAGGGCTACCTCGCGACCCACTTGAGACGCATGCGTTTGCTCTACCGGGAGAGGCGCAACGCATTGCTCGAGGCGTGTGACCGATACCTGCCGCGCGCCACGCCAGGGCCCGCGCTCGCGGGCATGAACCTCGCCCTCCACCTGCCGTCCTCCCTGGCGGATCGCGCGCTGTGCGCACGCGGCCGCGAGGCCGGGCTCGCGCTCATGCCGCTCTCGCGCTACCACGCGTCGCTCAACGGCCTGCACCTTGGATTCACCGCGCTCACGGTGGCGCAGATTCGCGATGGCGCACGCAGGCTGGCCACGGCAATGGCGGGAGCAGCGTAGTCGCCGTCCTGCCAGCGCCGACCTGCGTGCCCTGGAAGGCGCCGCCACAGGTTGAACCTCGCACATGTCACCTGGCGCATGCAGGGCATGGTCCGGATGGCGCGAACAGACCCGCAATGGCCGGGTCTTACAGGCCTCGTCACCCTGACCAGAAAGCATCCGATGAGGCGCGTCGCCTTCAGCCTGCTGTTCCTGCTCGCAGCCTTTGCACGTCCAGGCCTCGCGAACACCTTCTCTACCGACTCCACCGACCTCTGGTACATCCCCTCCGAATCGGGCTGGGGCGCGAACCTGGTCCAGCAGAACGAGATCATCTTCGTGACGATCTTCGTTTATTCAGCCACTGGCGCACCCACGTGGTTCGTGGGCCCGGCGACGCAGTTCACTGGCACTGACGGCAACGGCCTCAACTTCACCGGCCCGCTCTACCAGACAACTGGCCCGTACTATGGCGCCGTGTTCAATCCGTCCGCAGTTACCAATCGGCAGGTGGGCACGGTGACGTTCGTGACACCGATGCAGGAGCAGGGGCGCCTCACCTATACGGTGGATGGTGTAACGGTGGTGAAGAACGTGGTGCGCCAGACGTTCCGCAACAACAACCTCACCGGGGTCTATATCGGCGGGCAGGTCGGCACCTTCGCCGGCTGCGCGGCACCGGCCGAAAACGGCTACAAGGAAACCGCAGGATTCGTGCTGGTGAATCACACCGGTGAATCGATCAGCATGAGTGCCGACGGCTGCACCTATAGCGGCGCCTACGTGCAGGATGGCCGGCTGGGACGTGCGAGCGGCGGTTTCAGCTGCAGCAACGGGCGCACCGGCAATTTCCTCGCGATCGAGATGGAAGGCAGTCTCTCCGGCATGGATGCGCGGCTGGAATCGCAGTCTGGTGCTTGCGCATTCAGCGGCCGTATTGGCGGCGTGAAGCGGCAACAGTAGGGCGGCGGGTTCCGAAAGTAGAACGGCCAGGCGATTTGCCTGGCCGTTTGCATTCGGTGGTGGGTCGTACTGGGATCGAACCAGTGGCCCCTGCCGTGTGAAGGCAGTGCTCTACCGCTGAGCTAACGACCCGATAGAGAACGGCATTTTACCAGACCGAGCCCGTAGAATGGCGGATTCGCCGCTATCCCTTGCCATGATCCGCACCCGTTTCGCCCCCAGCCCCACCGGTTATCTCCATCTTGGAGGCGCGCGCACGGCGCTCTTCAACTGGGCCTATGCGCGCCGCCACGGCGGCAAGTTCATCCTGCGCATCGAGGACACCGACCTCGAGCGTTCCACGCAGGTGGCCGAGCAGGCGATCTTCGATGCGATGAACTGGCTTGGCCTCGATTGGGACGAAGGCCCATTTTTCCAGATGAAGCGCCTCGAGCGCTACAAGGAAGTGGCCGAGCAGTTGCTCTCGAAAGGCCACGCCTACTGGGCCTACGAGACCAAGGAAGAGCTGGAAGCGATGCGCGAAGCGGCAACCGCCCGCAACGAAAAGCCACGCTACGACCGCCGCTGGCGCGATTCGAAGGACGCGCCGCCCGCGGGCCGCCAAGCGGTGCTGCGCTTCAAGAACCCGCTGAGTGGCGATGTCAGCTGGGACGACGTGGTGAAGGGCCCGATCACGATCTCCAACGACGAGCTCGACGACCTCGTGTTGCTACGCACTGACGGCGTGCCGACGTACAACTTCGGTGTTGTGGTTGATGACATCGACATGGCGATGACACACGTGATCCGTGGCGATGACCACGTCAACAACACGCCGCGACAGATCAATCTCTACAAGGCGCTGGGCGCGGATATGCCGGCCTTCGGCCATGTGCCGATGATCCTGGGCGCCGACGGACAACGCCTCTCGAAGCGCCATGGAGCGGTGAACGTGATGCAGTACCACGCTGAGGGTTTCCTGCCTGATGCGATGGTCAACTACCTGGCGCGCCTGGGCTGGTCGCACGGAGATGAAGAAGTGTTCTCGCGCGAGCAGTTGGTGGAGTGGTTCGACTTCCGCCATGTGAGCAAGTCGCCCGCGCGCTGGGACCCCGAGAAACTCAAGTGGATGAATGGCCAGTATCTGCATCGCATTTCGGATGCGGATCTCGCTGCGCAGTTGAAAGCGGCGAACCCCGAGGCCTACAACGCGGCCGCCGCAGTGATGGATCCGGTCGCGATGACGGCGGCCGGTCGCGCCAAGTTCCACGTGCTGGCCGAGCACCAGGCATTCCTGTCCTCGATGGCCCAGCCCGCCGCGCCTGACGAGGCGGCTGTGAAAGACCACCTGAATGACGCGGCGAGGGACGTGCTGAAGGGGCTCGTGCCCAAACTCGCTGCCCTGCCGGAGTGGAAGGCCCCGGCCATCGGCGCCACGCTGAAAGAGACCATCAAGTCCCTCGGCGTGAAGGCCCCGGCGGTGATGATGCCGTTCCGGGTAGCGGTCACCGGCCTGACCCAAACCCCGGCCATCGACGCCATCGCCGCAGCCCTTCGGAAAGAGGTCGTTTTGGAGCGGCTGGATCAGGCGGTCACACGCTGATATAATTGCGGACTCGGTAGGGGGGTATAGCTCAGCTGGGAGAGCGCTTGCATGGCATGCAAGAGGTCATCGGTTCGATCCCGTTTACCTCCACCAACAAATTGGAAGTCGCCGTTTGAAGTGTTTTCAGGACCGGCAGCCCTCTAGCTGCCGTTTCTTTGTCCCCATCGTCTAGAGGCCTAGGACACCGCCCTTTCACGGCGATAACCGGGGTTCGAATCCCCGTGGGGACGCCACCTTAACCCCGCCCAGGGTCAGCCGGTAATGCAACCGGCCGACTCTGGTCGCGGGATCCAGCTCGACACGATCGATCCAGCCTCGCAGCGCGTCCTTGAGGCCGTCTCGGTCGAGCCCAGCCAAGTCGTCGGCCAGCCTGGCCAAGGCGGCGCTGACGTCCTTGTCCGTGATCTCCCGAGCTGCCTGCGCCTGCTGGTGATCGGCTTCGGCGCGGGTAGCGCGTTCGAAGGCCTTCCGGCGCTCTTGCTCCAACACCTCCATGCGTCGCAGAAGCGGAGCGGGCTCGGTCGTCTGCTCAAGTAGACCGGTCAGGTTGGCCAATTTGGCGTCGATCTCCTTGAGCCTCCTGGCCGCGTCTTCGTGCTCTCGAGGATCGGCCATGCCCTCTTGCAGTTTCCGGATCTCACTGACGTATGCGGTGATCACGGCGGGGGCCAGGAAGTCCGAGGCCACTTGGGCGAGAACGGACTTTTCGATGTCTTCGGAACGCATGTAGCCACCTCGCGTCCGGTAATTTCCCCCATCACCATGCCAAGGTTTGCCTTCCGGCGTCATAAGGATTCCGGACAGCAGGTAGTCGGAGCCACGGCGCCGCGTCTGTCGCCCTGCCGAGCCGGTTTCGAGACGTGTGAGAAGAATTTCCGCTTCTGCATCGGTGATCAGAGGCGGATGTGTGTCCCTCTGGACCTGCCACTCGGATCTAGGACGTCGGGAGCCGCCCGACTGCTGGTCCTTCGAGCGCCTCATCCCCCACACTGTGTGGCCGGCATACGTCAGCGCGTTCCACTCGACATCCACCAACGCTGAACGGGTGAGTTTGAGGCCGGATTTCTCGGCCGCGCTGGAGCCTCCGACGCCGGCGGCTCTCGCCCTCAGGTAGGTGCTGATTGCGGGCGCGTCCGGGCCCAGTGTCAGTCGCTTCTTCTCGACGGGGACACCCTCTCGAACGGCGTCAGTCGTCACTGTCTCGAGTGCGTAACCCGTGGGAGCTCGACCGCCGGCGCGGAAACCGCGCCGTACGTTTTCCGCCATGCCAGCCAATCCCTTTTCACGGCTCATAAGGCTGTGAACCTCGTCCATGGCCTGGAGGATGCTTTCTAGAATCACGGCGGTGATCGGGTCGACCTCTGGCACCTTGGCATAGAGAATCGTGATCCCGAGCTTCTTCGTTTCGTGCCCAAGCGCCTGAGCGATATAACGGCGCCGTGCGATACGGCTGGTATCAAAAGCCAGGATGAAGGTCCAGCTGCGATCTCGCGCCTTCAGATCTCGCAACATTGCCTGGAAGCCAGGGCGGTCTTCGTCGCGGCCGTGCTCTACCGCGTCAACGAACTCCCCGACGACCACGAGCGACTTCGACTTCGCCAATTCCAGAAGCTCGCGCCTCTGCGCGGCGATCGAGACGTCTGACCTGTCCTTCGAGCTCCTGAGGTAAAGGATGGCGCTGCGCATTGATGACCTCCAACAAGAACGATGCCCCTACTTG
>JBDSMR010000115.1:0-32920 GCA_039915735.1 Usitatibacter sp.
TGCGCGGGACGGAGACGATGATGGTGGGCCTGACCGACTTGAAGTCCTCGCCCAGCAACGCGATCGAACGCGCGAAGGCGACGGTGGAGCCCGCAGCCATCGTGAGGTAGCCGCCGACGGTGCGCTCAAGCATGTGCGACAACGGCAGGAACGAGAGGAACACATCGCTTTCGAGGACCTCGTACACGCCCAGCCCGCCCCTCACGTCCTGCAGCATGTTCTGGTGCGAGAGCATCACGCCTTTGGGTTTGCCGGTGGTGCCCGAGGTGTAGACGACGGTGGCGAGTGCGTTGCCGTCCATTTTCACTCGAGCAGGAGCGCTGCCCGCCCCTTCGAGCCATTGCGTGATCGAAACCACGCGCGCTTCGGTGGCTTCGTTCGTTGGCTTGATGCAGATGATGCGCTGCAAGCCCTGCAAACGATCGAGCACCGGCAAGAGTTTCCTGATCTGCTCGCCGCCCTCGACCAGGATCAGCTTCACTCCCGCGTTGTCGAGGCAGTAGGCGATGTTGTCGGGGCGATCGTCGGAATAGATCGGCACCACCACCAACCCGCTGGCGAGCGCCGCCTGGTCGAAGAGGATCCACTCCCGGCAGTTGCGGCTCATGATCGCCACGCGATCGCCTGGGGAGAGCTCCTCGCGCGCGAGGCCCGCGCGCATCACCGCGACCGCTTCGGCCGCCGAGCGCCAGGTGAAGTCCTTCCAGATGCTGGAGGCGGCATCGTAGTCGCGATAGGCCACCGCATCGGGCGTGGCGGCCACCCGCCTGGCGAAAACATCCGGGATCGAGTCGGTCGTTTCGATCGCTACCGCACGCATCCCGCCCATGTGCCGCCCTACTTCTTTCGAGGAGAGACCCACATGGTAATCGTGGCGCGGCAAACCATCTCCCCGGAGCGGTCCCTGAGCTCGACGACCACGGGCACTTCGCGCGCTGCGCCCTCTTCCACGGCCGGCAGGGTGCAAGTGGCTTCGATGTCCGTCTCCGCCTTGCGCAGGTACTCGACCTGCATGCCTTTCGGCAGCCAGCGCATCGTGGCGGGGATGGAAACCTCCATAAGCGTGCCGGCCGCGAGTTCGGCCAGGTTGCACATCGCGATCGCGTGTACGGTGCCGATGTGGTTCTGCACCTGGCGGCGTTTGCGCATCGTGACGCGCGTGAAGCCCGGCCCCAGTTCCTCGAAGCGGGGGCTGATGGTTCCGAAGTACGGGGCTTTCCAGCAGATGACGCGGGAGAAGAGCCACTTGCCAAGCGGCCATCCCTCGAGCTGTTTCCACGCCTTGAGCGCCGGGTTCATGTTCTGCATCCGCCGTGATCCGCGTTCATCCGCGGATAAAGCCCTAGATCGAATCCCAGCCGCTGTCGGGTTCGAAGCGCAGGCCGTGGTGGGCCTTGAGCTCGTTCATCACGCGCAGCCATTCCTGCTTGCCGCGCGCGCGGATGGTTTCCATCGGCCCGCCCCGATGCGGCGCGAAGCCGGTGCCGAAGATCATGCCGACATCGATCAAATCCGCGTCGGCGACGATGCCCTCGCGCAGGCAGGCAACCGACTCGTTCAGCGCCGGCGCCACCAGCCGATCGGAGAGCGACTTGAGGTCCACGGTGCCGGTGCCGGTCGTCGACTTCTGCGGCTTGCCTTTCACCCAGGTATAGAACCCCTTGCCGGTTTTCATGCCGAGGTCCTTCGCTTCCACCAGCTGCTGCAGTTTCTTCGGAATCGGCGAACCCGGCCTGGCGAGCTCCTGGCCCACGGCCCAGCCGATATCGAGGCCCACCATGTCGGCGAGCTCGATCGGCCCCATGGGCATGCCGAATTCACGCGCCGCGGCGTCGATGGTTTCCGGCGGCAGGCCTTCGTCGACCATCAGCATCGCTTCGAGCAGATAGGGCGAAAGCACGCGGTTCACGAGGAAGCCCGGCGCCGACTTGCAGGGCAGCGGCAACTTGTCGATCTGGCGGGCGAAGGCCTGGCCCGCCTGCATGGTGGCGACGGAGGTCTGCGGGCCTTCCACGATTTCCACCAGTTGCATCTGCGCGACCGGGTTGAAGAAGTGCAGGCCCAGAAGGCGCTCCGGGTGCTCGAGGACCGAGGCCATTTCCTGCAGCGGGATGCTGGAAGTGTTGGAGGCCAGCAGTGCGCCCGCCTTCATGCGGGGCTCGACCTGCGCGAAGACCTTGCGCTTGACCTCGGCGTTCTCGACGATTGCCTCGATGACCAGGTCGGCATGCGCGACGCCATCACCCGCGACATCGGGAATGAGCCGGTCGCGCGCCGCCTGGATGAGGTGCGGCAGCTTGAGGCGCTTCTTGTAGAGCTCGTTGGCGCGCTTGAGGGCCGGTGTGATGCGGTCGGGTGCCAGGTCCTGCAGCGTGACCGTGAGGCCGCGCAATGCACACCACGCGGCGATGTCGCCGCCCATGGCGCCCGCGCCGATGACGTGGACGTGGCGGATGGCCAACGTATCGGCCGTCATCCCGGTCGATGCTGTTGCGTCGTTGGGCCGGGATCCAGTTTCAATTTTCCCCAGGGCCTTCAACCGCTCCTGCAGCAGGAAGATGCGGATCAGGTTCTTGGTCGTCGGATGGAAGAAGAGACCCGCGGTGGACATCGGATGATCGCGTGGCACGCTGCGCGGATCGCCCCCGAAGCGCTTCCACAATTCGATGATCGCGTAGGGCGCCGGATATTGGTCGCGGCGAACCTTCTTCGCCACGCCCTTGGCGGCCTGGCTCGCGACAATGCTGCGGATGATGGGCCAGTTGGTGATCGCCGCGGAGAACTTCGGTGCCTGGCGCGGCGGCAGTTCGTTGAGGACCTTGCGCGCGGCATTCTGGAAATGGCGGCGCTGCGTGATTTCGTCGACCATGCCGAGTTTCTTCGCGCGGCGCCCATCGATGGCGCGGCCGGTGAGCATCAGGTCGAGCGCCGCGGCGGCACCAATCAGTTTCGGCAGCCGCCTGGCGCCACCCCAGCCCGGCACGATGCCGAGCATCACTTCCGGCAACCCCATGCGCGTCTTGGCGCCGTCGTCCATCACACGATAGCGGCAAGCAAGCGCCAGCTCCGTGCCGCCGCCCATGCAGAAGCCATGGACCATGGCGACTGTCGGGAAGGGCAGAGCCTCGATCTTGTCGAACACCTCGTTGCCCAGCGCCACGAAGGCGATCGCTTCTTCCGGGTCGTGCAGCGTGGTGAATTCCTGGATGTCCGCGCCGGCCGCGAACCCGTTGTCCTTGCTGGAAAGGATCGCGAGTCCCTTCGGCGGCATCGCCTTCAGGTGATCGGCCACCTGCCCCAGCTCACGCAACGCCTCGCTCGAGAAGGTATTGGTCCCGGAGCCCGCGCGATCGAACCACAGCCACGCGAGGCTCTCTCCGTCCGTCTCCAACTTCCAGTGTTTGAGTTCCATATGCTGATAGATGGCGGGATAAAAACTGGTGTCAGACACGACTTTTGAGTTTCGGCCTGCCGGCCCTAACTCAAAAGTCGTGTCTGACACCAGTTTTTATCCCCGCCATTTATTTCTTCCTCCTGATGTACAGCGTTTTTTCGACCTCGGCGATGGTGACGCCGGCTGCATCCTTGATGGCGACATGGAACGTGGGCTCGAACTTGCCGCCGTCCGCGGTTCTCGAGCGCGCCTCCTCGACGCTCGCGTCCGGCATTTCCATGTTCGCCACCACCGTGCCGCGGCCCGGCTTGAGATAGCGCACGGCACCCGCCTTGTCCCACACGATGTAGTCGCTGCCCAGGCGCTTCATCATCATGATCATGAAAAACGGATCGGTCATCGTGTAGAGCGAGCCGCCGAAATGGGTGCCGACGTAGTTGCGGTTGAGCAGGCGCATGCGAAGTTCGATCGAGGCGCGGCTGAAATCGGGCGCGATCTCTCGCACGTACACGCCGGCGCCGCGAAACGGTGGCCAGAGGTTCATCAGGCGCCGTATCCCGGTCGCGCCAAAGTTGACGCGCACGAGGAAACCCTGCGCGCTCACGGCCTTTCCAGCAGCATCGCGCCGCCCTGGCCGCCACCGATGCAAAGAGACGCCACCGCGCGCCGCCCACCGTTGCGCTTGAGCACCTTGAGCGCATGCAGCACCACGCGAGCGCCGGAAGCGCCGATCGGATGCCCGATCGCGATCGCACCCCCGTCAACGTTCACCTTGGCGCGGTCGAGCGTGCCGAGCGGCGCGTCGAGGCCGAAGTTCTCCTTCATGTATTCCGGGCTCTCCCACGCGGCGAGGCACCCCAGCACCTGCGCGGCAAAGGCTTCGTTCACTTCCGCGGTGTCGATGTCGTTCCAGGTGAGGCCATGGCGCATCAGCAGCGGCGTGATTGCATGAACGGGACCAAGGCCCATCTCCGCAGGATCGAGTGCGCCCCAATGCACGTCGACCACGCGGCCGAGCGGATCGAGGTTGTATTCGTCGACGACGTCTTCGGAGGCGAGGATCACCATCGCCGCGCCATCGGTCACCTGCGAGCTGTTGCCCGCGGTCACGTTGCCGTAGGTGCGATCAAACACCGGCTTGAGTTTCGCCAGCCGTTCGACGGAGGAATCGCGGCGCACGCCATCGTCGAGCGCGTAGACCTTGCCGTCCGGGCCATACATCGGCTCGACCTCCTCCAGACGGCCATTGTCCTGCGCGAAAGCCACGCGCCGGTGCGACTCCACCGCGAATTCATCCATCATCTGGCGCGTGATGCCGAAGCGCCTGGCGACGATCTCCGCCGTCGAGCCCATGGTGAGCTTGACGATCGGATCCGTGAGCCCATTCAGGATCGCAATCACGGGCGCCAGGAATTTCAAGCGGAATTGCGTCGCGACGGCGGCCTTGGCGCCGCCCCCCTTCGCGGCATTCAACGCCATGAACCAGTTGGCCATCGCTGGGCCGTACAGCAGCGGTGCGTGGCTCATCGCATCGGTGCCTCCAGCCAGCACCAGCTTCGATCGGCCCGCCACGATGTTCACGAACGCCGAATCAAGCGCCTGCAACCCCGACGCGCAATTGCGCATCACCGTCCACGCCGGCACCTTGTCGCCACAGCCCAGCCGCAGCGAAACCACGCGCGCAATGTTGGCTTCTTCCGACGATGGCATCGCCGCGCCGAGGATCACTTCATCGAATGCATCCGCGCCGAAAGGTTGGCGCAGCAGCAGCGGCCGACCCGCGTTGACCGCGAGGTCGGAACCGGTGAAGGGGCCGAGCTTGTTCTGCGCGCGAAGGAACGGGGTGCGGGACCCGTCGACTACATAGACGCGACGGCCGCTACTTTCTTGTCCGGTTGCCATTTCTCTTCCTCCTGCACGACACGACTCAGGTCGTGCTCGAAATCGTCGACGGCGATGACCTCGCTGCGCAGCTGGTCCGCGCGCAGTAGCAGCTCCATCTCCTGCTGCGTGATGACCTGCTGTGCGACAGCGGCGGCGCGGCGCAAGGCAGTGTCACGCTGCTGCGCGAGCTTGCCTTCCTTGACCGCCTTGCGGATGCGCGACTCGATCGGATCGGCCTCGATCACCGCCGCCATCGCGGCCTCGAGCTTGCCGATCACGTCGTTCACATCCCTGGGCACGTAGCAGCCTTCGGTGAGGCGGTCGCGCGCGGCGCCCGGCGTGAGCAGGATCGAAGCCACTTGCGAACCCACGCGGTCACTCGGCGCATCCAGCGTGAGGCCTTTCGGGAATACCATCAGGCGCAGCCACGCGGCGATGAAGCGGCTGGGGAAATTGGCCAGCACTCCATCCATCGCCACCTGGATCCTGATGAAGCTGTCGTGCATCGCCCAGGTGAGCAGCGGCAGGTCTTCCTTCTGGCGTCCCTCGTCCTCGTAGCGCTTTACCGTGGCCGAGGCCATGTAGAGCAGCGAGAGGATGTCGCCCAGGCGCGCGGAGATCTTTTCCCTGCGCTTGAGGCTTCCCCCGATCACGAACATGGAGACATCGGAAAGCAGCGCAAAGGCCGATGAGAAGCGCGTCATCATCTGCAGGTAGCGGCGCGTCTCCAGCGGTCCCGGCACGGAGACACCTTCGCCGCCGGTGATGCCGAGCCACAGCGAGCGCGCGGCGTTCGAGAATGTGAACGCCATGTGGCCCCAGAGGTAGCGATCGAATGCCGCGAGGTCGTTATCGCCCGCCGCCTTGATCTCCTTCAGCACGAACGGATGGCAGCGAATCGCGCCCTGGCCGAAGATGATCATCGAGCGCGTGAGGATGTTGGCGCCCTCGACCGTGATCGCGATCGGGATGGTCATGTAGCCGGAGCCGAGGTAGTTGTTCGGCCCCATCATGATTCCCTTGCCGCCGTGGATGTCCATGGCGTCATTGAGGATGATGCGCATGCGCTCGGTCATGTGGTACTTGCAGATGGCGGAGATGACCGAGGGCTTCTCGCCCGAATCGAGCGCCACCATCGTCATGCGGCGCGTTGCATCCATCAGGTACGTGTTGCCGCCGATGCGGGCGAGCGGCTCTTCCACGCCTTCGAACTTGCCGATCGGGGTGCGGAACTGGCTGCGAACGCGCGCGTAGGCGCCGGTGGCGCGCGAGCCCAGCTTGCCCGCGGCCATCGACATCGACGGCAGCGAGATCGAGCGGCCCGCGGCGAGGCACTCGACCAGCATGCGCCAGCCGTGGCCCACCTGCTTCTGCCCGCCGATGATCCAGTCCATCGGGATGAAGACGTCCTTGCCGGAGTTCGGCCCGTTCATGAACGCGGCGCCCAGCGGGATGTGGCGGCGACCGATGTTCACGCCCTTGTGCGAGGTCGGGATCAACGCGAGCGTGATGCCGATGTCCTCCTCGCTGCCGATGAGCTTGTCCGGATCGTAGAGCTTGAACGCGACGCCGAGGATGGTCGCAACCGGCCCCAGCGTGATGTAGCGCTTGTCCCACGTCATGCGCACGCCCAGCACCTCGCGGCCCTCGTGCATGCCCTTGCAGACGATGCCGAAGTCGGGGATGGCGCCGGCATCCGAGCCCGCGTCCGGGTTGGTGAGCGCGAAACAGGGAATCTCGAGGCCCTTGGCCAGGCGCGGCAGGTAGTAGTCCTTCTGCTGCTCGGTGCCGTAGTGGATCAGGAGTTCCGCGGGGCCGAGTGAGTTCGGGACCATGACGGTGACCGCCGCGGTGCCGCTGCGGGTGGAGATGCGCGTGACGATCTCCGAATGCGCGAAGGCGGAGAAGCCGAGGCCGCCATAGGACTTCGGAATGATGATGCCGAGGAAGCCCTTCTCGCGAATGAACTTCCACACCTCGGGGGACAGGTCCATGCGTTCGTGGGTGATCTCCCACTCGTGCAGCATGCTGCAGAGCTCATTGACCGTGCCGTCGACGAAGGCCTGCTCCTCTGCGGAGAGCCTGGCCTGGGGGTAGGCGAACATCTTGTCCCAGTCGGGCTTGCCCGAGAACAGGTCCGCGTCCCACCAGATGCTGCCGGCGTCGAGCGCTTCCTGCTCCGTCTGGGAGACCTGCGGCAGGATCTTCTTGTAGAGGCCGAAGATGGGGCGTGTGATCACGGCCCGGCGCAGCGGCTTCACGATCGAAAACGCGGCGAAGAGCGCGGTCACGACCCAGAGCACCGAGTAGACTGCGGGCGGCGCGCCGGTTGCGAAGGTGATGGCGGCGGAAAACGCGGCAAGCGCCAGCGACCAGGCGACGGCGTTGGCGCGGTGGTAGGCCAGCAGCCACTTGCCCGCGATGACGGCGAGCGCGATGCTTGCATAGATCATGGTCATCTCCTTCTGTTGCTCCTTCAGTCGCCCGAGACGAGCTCGAGCTTGCGGGTATCGCCCAGCGCCGGAGCCTTCAGGCCGGCCACCAGGAATGGCGCCAGCCTTTGCAGCAACAACTCATCGTTTTCCTTGTCGCTCGCCGTCACCTGCGCGAAGAGCTTGTGCGCGTCGGTGCCGGCCAGCGTGTACGAGATCGCGCCCATCACGAAGTGCAACCGCCACGTGAGCTCCTGGCGCGAGAGGTGGGGCAGCGCTTTCAGGAATGCTTCCTTGTAGCGCGAGATCATCCCGGCGTATTGCTGCGAGAGGAAATGGCGGATGAAAGGCGCGGGGTCGGCGTAGGCACGGCCCACGAGCCTCAGGAAATTCTTGCCGCCGCGCTTCTCGTCGCGCGCCAGGCGCAATGCCGGGATCAGCATCGAGGAGAGGATCTTCTCCACGTTCAGGCTACGGGCGCCTTCGCGCTCCAGCTTTTCCAGCAGATCGATGCGCTCCTGGTTCATGGGATCGAGCCGGCGCGTGAGCACCGTCTGGAAGAGCTCCTCCTTGGTGCCGAAGTGGTAGTTCACGGCGGCCAGGTTCACGCTGGCGGCGGACGTGAGGCTGCGCAGGCTCGTGGCCTCGAAACCGTGCTCCATGAAGAGCTCTTCGGCGGCGTCGAGGATGCGGGTCTTGGTGTCGGCCGACGTGGCGTCAATGGCGACGCTTTTGCGTGCGGGACGGGTAGCAGCCATGGATTGAAACGCCCAATTCAAACGCTCGTTTGAATTCTATCCTAAACGTGGGGGGCGTTACACCGCTAGACTTCTCGCCATGATTTTCCGATTACTGCTGGTGCTCGGCGCCGCTTGCTGCGCCCTGCCCGCCGCCGCCCTCACCATCCGCCCCGACCGCGAGGACGCCGAATACCTGGAGTTGTCTTCCAAGTACCCCGCGGCGATTCGGCTCCGTGGCGCCGGCGAAGGCGTGCTGGTCGCGCCGCGCTGGATACTCACTTCCGCGTCTACCGTCCGCAAGCTTCGCGAAGCCAAAGTGCCAGCGCTGGCCGTGGGCAGCCGCGAATTCGAGGTGCTCGAATATTTCCTTCATGAAGGGCTGGGACTGGTTGCGCTCAAGAAGGATGTGAAGGACATTCCTTTCACGCCGCTCTTTCGTGGCGCCAACGAAGAAGGCCAGACAGTAGTCCTGGTAGGCCACGGCGGCGACGGCAGGAAGCGCGCGTCCATCAACACCATCGATGTCGTCAGCACGCAGGCGCTCGGCATGCGCATCAAGCCGCTCACTGAAGCTTCAGACCTGCAGGGAATGCTGACCCCCGCGGAGACTGGCGCTCCGATCTTCCTGCAGATTGGCGGTGACCTCACGGTCGCCGGCATTGCCAGCGGTACCGACGGAACGCGGGAGACCTACGAGCGCGTCTCGGCGTTTTCACTCTGGATCGAAGCGACGATGGTCGAAGTGGGCCGCAAGGAAGCCGAAGCGCTGCTGGGCGCGAACAGGACTGAATAAAAACTGGTGTCAGACACGACTTTTGCAGTTAGCGGCGGCCAGCCGCTCAAGTGCAAAAGTCGTGTCTGACACCAGTTTTACATCAGCGCCTGGTCGATATCCCAAAGGATGTCGTCAAGGCTTTCCAGCCCGATCGAGAGCCGCACCATGTCGGGCGGGACGCCGGCCTTTACCTGGTCCTCTTCCGACAACTGGCGATGGGTGGTGGACGCGGGATGGATCACCAGCGACTTGGCATCGCCGATGTTGGCGAGGTGGCTCACGAAGGTCAGCGCCTCGATGAACTTCACGCCCGCCTCGAAGCCGCCCTTGATGCCGAACGAAAGCAGCGAGCCCGCGCCCTTCGGCATGTAGCGCTTCGCCAGCGCGTGATACTTGTTGTCGGCAAGGCCGGGGTAGTTCACCCAGGAAACCTTCGGGTGTGATTGCAGGAATTTCGCCACACCCATCGCGTTGGACACATGGCGATCCATGCGCACTGGAAGTGTCTCGATGCCCTGCAGCAGCAGCCACGAGTTGAACGGCGAGATCGTCGGACCGAACACACGCATCACTTCCATGCGCGCCTTCATGGTGTAGGCGAAGTCGCCGAAAGTCTCGAAGAACTTGACGCCGTGATAGCCGTCGGAAGGCTCCGTCATCGCGGGAAACTTGCCGTTGTCCCAGGGGAAGGTGCCCTTCTCCACCACGATGCCACCCATCGAGGTGCCGTGGCCACCGATGAACTTGGTGGCCGAGTGCACCACGATGTCCGCGCCATGTTGCAGCGGCTGGCACAGATAGGGCGAAGCCGAGGTGTTGTCGACGATGAACGGCACGCCCGCCTCTTTCGCAATCGCGCCAATGGCAGCGATGTCGATCATGTTGATCGCGGGATTGCCAAGCGTCTCTGAAAACAACGCCTTGGTATTGGGCTTCAGCGCACGGCGGAAATTCTCCGGGTCATCGGGATCCACCAGCGTCGCCTCGATGCCGAACTTCCTGAAGTTCACGGCCAGCATCGTGTAGGTGCCGCCGTAGAGCTTCGACGACGAGACGATGTGGTCGCCCTGCTGCAGGATATTCAGGAAGGCGACCATCTCCGCGGCCTGGCCGGAGGCGGTAGCCACCGCGGCGCGCCCGCCCTCGATCGCCGCCATGCGCTCCTCGAACACCGCCGTGGTCGGGTTCGAGAGGCGCGTGTAGACGTTGCCGAACGTCTGCAGGTTGAACAGGCTGGCGGCGTGCTCGGCGCTATCGAAGACGTACGACGTCGTCTGGTAGAGCGGGACTGCACGCGAACCCGTTTGTGAATCGGGGATCTGGCCCGCGTGCAGGCATAACGTCTCGAAACCGAATTCCCTGTCCGCCATTACTTGACCGAGGCTTCCCCGATCTTGGCGCGATCCAGCACCGTCATCGCAGAACTGATGAGGCCCGCGACATCGGCCAGGTTGCTCGGGATGATCAGCGTGTTGCTGGTCCTGGCGAGCTTCTCGAAAGCCTCGACGTATTTCTCCGCGATCTTCAGGTTGGCGGCACTCATGCCACCGGGCGAGCCGATGGCAGCGGCCACCGCGCGCACCGCGTTGGCATTGGCATTGGCCACCAGCTCGATGGCGCCCGCCTCACCCGCGGCCTTGTTGATCTGCGCCGCCTTCTGGCCTTCGGATTCCAGGATCGCCGCCTGGCGCTGGCCGTCGGCGATGTTGATCTCCTGCTGGCGCTTGCCCTCGGAGGTGGCGATGACCGCGCGCTTCTCGCGTTCCGCGGTGATCTGCGCCTGCATCGAACGCAGGATCGATTCCGGCGGCGTGAGGCTCTTGATCTCGTAGCGCAACACCTTGATGCCCCAGGTGCGGCCGGCTTCGTCGAGCACGCTCACGACATGGTGGTTGATCTCGTCGCGGCTTTCGAACGTGCGGTCGAGCTCCATCTTGCCGATGACCGAGCGCAGCGCCGTTTGCGCCAGCTGCGTGATCGCCTGGATGTAGTCGGACGAACCGTAGGAGGCCAGGCGCGGATCGGTCACCTGGAAATAGATGATCCCGTCGACGGTGAGCTGCGTATTGTCTTTCGTGATGCAGATCTGCTCAGGAACATCGAGCGGAATTTCCTTGAGCGAGTGTTTGTAGGCCACGCGATCGAAAAACGGCACGATCAGGTTCAGGCCCGGCTCGAGGATGCGCGAGAACTTGCCGAGGCGTTCAATCACCCAGGCGTTCTGTTGCGGCACGATGCGCACGCCTTCGGAAACGAAAACGGCGACGACGGCGATGAGGAACACTGCGACGGTCACGCCGACGCTGCCTTTCGACAGCAGCGCGACCACGACGGTGACGATGACGGCTAGTGCGGATTTCCAGAACATGGTGTCTCCCTGGTCTTGGTTATTGGCGGGGCGGTGCGGCAGCAACTAGGAGGAGCTGGCCATCCTGCCCCTCGATGTAAAGCGTGGATCCCGGCGTGGGCCGCTCGGCGGCCACCGTGAGTCGTGCATCCCACAACGCGCCGCGGTACTTCACGCGCGCGATGCCGGCGTTTTCGTTGGTCCAACCGTCCAGCACTACCGGCTGGCCGCGGTCGAGGAAGTTCGACTGCGCGCTGCCGTCGGACTTCTTGTTGGCCACGTGCCAGTTGTGCACGAGATACGCGCCCAACAGGGCCACGCCGCAGCCGATCACGGCCTGCACCAGCATGTTTGCGCCCATCGAGGCCGCCAGCGCCGCGGCAAACGCCCCCACCCCCAGGACCAGCAGATAAAACGTCCCGGTGACGAGTTCGATGATGACCAGGACCGCACCCGCGATGGTCCAGAAGAGCCACTGATCCATGATTTCCCCCTTTAATCCGCTTGACCGCGGTCAGCCTCAGGGCGCCACGGCGCGTTTAGCGGAGATGACTTTCGTATTCACGCCGATCCAGCCCAGCCCACCGAAAAAGCGGCCGTGTTCGATCTTCACGCAACGGTTGTCCACCACCTCCAGCCCTGCCGCCTCTGCACGCGCGCGGGCTTCTTCGTTTTGAACGCCCAACTGCATCCACAGAACCTTCGCCCCGATGGCAATGGCGTCGTCCGCCAGGGCAGGTATTTCGGCGGGCTTGCGAAAGCAGTCCACTATCTCCACCCTGTCGGGAATATCCCGCAGCGATTTGTAGCACTTCTCGCCCAGGATCGAGTCGTACATGGGGTTCACGGGAATGATGCGGTAGCCGTGTTCCTGCATGTATTTCGCGGCAAAGTAGCTCGGGCGGTGCCATTGTGCGGAAAGACCCACAACCGCCAGCGTCTTGCAACTGCGCAGGATGCGGCGGATCTTCACAGCATCGTCCCTGGCTTCATTCATGCAAGCATTACCCAAGGCCATATCCGAACCGTGAATTCTACCTTGAAGGCCCTGGCCGCCCTGGCGTGCTGGCTCACCCTGCCCGCGGCGGCGCTCAACCACGAAGTAACGGTCAACCCCGGCCCCGCAGCTCGCTACCCGGTGGCCTGCTCCAATTTGGAGATCGACACGGCCAGGCTCGCCCAGCTGGGTGGCCTGCCGGCGGACTACTACGAGGGGCATGAGGTCAACGGCGCCACGCGTTACATCTCGGACATCCTCGCGCAGCCCGACACGGCGTTCCGCTTCCGCAAGGCCATTCCATTCAAGCCTTTCCTCTATCCGACGCTGCAGTTCCAGTCGCCGGAGTTCGTGGCGCTCATCTGCCATCCCACTTCGGCCAGCAACACGGACCCGGACTATGTATTACCGGGCGATGGCGGCAGGATCCCGCACATGCAGCGCGCCGGCGCCGCGCCCAAGATCATCAGCAACATCGAGCAAGCCGGCATCAACGGCGTCTACTTCTCGCCCCCGCCCCCGCTGGTGCCCGCGCAGCTGCCGCTGATCGTTTATTCACACGGTCTCGGCGGAAGCCCCGTCGGCAAGGGCTACATCGATGTCGCGGTGCAGCTGGCAGCGCAGGGCTACATGGTCGCGGCCGTTTTCCATGCGGACAACCGCTACTCGCCGGTGCGCATCGAAAACATCGGGGACCTCGCGTTCGCGCTCGTCTTTTTCCCGGTGATCGTGCAGATGCAGGCGTTGCGCCCCTTTGCGTTGCGCGCGATGACGGATAACCTGCTTGCCAACCCCTGGTACAACGCCGCCATCGATGGCAACCGCATCGGCGCCTTCGGCGCAAGCCTCGGGGGCGAAGCCGTCGCGCACCTCGTCGGCGCCAAGATCACCAGCAGCCTCTTCAAGGATTGCAGCGAAACGGAGCGGGACCCGCGCATCCGCGCGGCGGTGGCTTACGTGCCCTACTCCGGCCAGTCGTTCCTTCCGGCTTTCTGCGACGACCAATCGGGCGCGGATTTCGTCAACAAGCCGTTTCTCGCCATCGCCGGGACGGCAGATGTCACGGCACCCATCAAGCTCACGCAGCAGGCGATCAACCGCATGGGCTCGTCGCACTACCTCGTGTCCCTCGAAGGGGGAGAACATGAGCTGCGGCCGGAAGACGCAAGCGATGTCATCACGTGGATGGTCACCTTCATGAACGCGTACATGGATGTGCCCTACGACCCCGGGGCGATGGCGCGTTTCATCCGCATGGGCCGCGTCAACGGCGGGCGCCAGGACAACCTCGTGGTCGACGTGCACAAGCCCTTCGCGAATGTGGGCGAGGAAGTCGTGGCGCGCGAATTCCACAACGACATCCTCGACCACTACTTCGTCGCGGCAGGGCAGGACGAAATCGACATCATCCAGAACGGTGGGGCGGGCCCCGGCTGGCACCTGACGGGTGAATCGTTCAAGGTCATGCCGACGGCTTCGCAAGCCCGGGGTCCGACAGCGCCAGTCTGCCGCTTCTACGGTGGCCTCTCGGGAGGTCCCAACTCGCACTTCTTCACCGCCAGCGCCGAGGAATGCGCACTGGTGAAGTCCCGCGGCGGCTGGTACTACGAAGGGATCGGCTTCTACATCAGGCCGGTCGACGGCACTGGGGTCTGCCCGGACGGCTATTTGTCGGTCAATCGCGCCTACAACAACGGCTTCGTGCGCAACGACTCCAACCACCGCTTCTCCACCAGCAATTCCTCGGTTCGCGCCCTTGAAAGCCAGGGCTGGACGGTGGAGGGCACAGTGATGTGCGCCCGTCCGTAGTCCATTTGGACCAGGCTGCAGCGGTTTGCAGCCTCATGGTTCTAACGGAAGGGGGTCCCAAAATGGAACCCATGCCAAGCACCCTCTTCAAGGCGGGCGATAACTGTTGCGCCGTCACCCATTCCGACCGTGTCGCGATGTTGATCGATGGCGAGGAATACTTCGCCGCCTTCAAACGCGCCTGCGAGCAGGCCGAGCGCACCATCATGATCCTCGCGTGGGATTTCGACAGCCGCATGGTGCTGCGCTACGACGAGGACATGAAGCCGCTCGAAACCCTCGGCGACTTCCTCAATCGTCTCTGCCAGCAGAAGCGCAAGTTGCGCATCCGCATCCTCGACTGGGATTTCCCCGTGGTCTATGGCACCGACCGCGAGTATTCACCCATCTTCGGGCTCGAGTGGAAGCCCCATCGCCACATCCAGTTCCGCTTCGACGACACACACCCGCTGGCGGGATCGCACCACCAGAAGATCGTGGTGATCGACGACAAGATGGCCTTCGCCGGGGGCCTTGACCTCACCAACAAGCGCTGGGATTCGCCAAAGCACGCGCCGAAAGATCCGCGCCGCACCTTCCAGGACGCGCCCTATCCGCCTTTCCACGACGCGATGATCGCCGTCGACGGATCGGCGGCGCTTTCGCTCGCGGAGATCACGCGTTCACGCTGGCTCAAGGCCACGAACCGGAAGGTGAAGCCCACCAAGCCTACGGACACCGATCCGTGGCCCAAGGAGCAGCGCATCGATATCCGGGACGTGAGTGTCGCCATCGCCTGCACCCAGCCGCCCGTCAATGGCCACCAGGGCATGCACTACATCGAGAAGCTGTACCTCGACATGATCGCCGGCGCACGCGAGTACATCTATATCGAGAACCAGTACTTCACTTCGGAGAAGGTGGGCGATGCGCTCGAGAGGCGCCTCGGCGACCCAGACGGTCCCGAGATCGTGCTCGCCACGCGCCTGCTCTCCCATGGTTGGCTCGAGGAACACACCATGCACGTGCTGCGCAATCGCCTGGTGCAGCGCCTGCGCGCCGCCGATAAACACAGCAAGTTCCACGCGTATTACCCGCACGTCGAAGGCCTTTGCGAAGGTACTTGCCTCGACCTGCATTCGAAGGTGATGGTGGTCGACGACGAATGGATGCGCATCGGCTCCTCCAACATCAGCAACCGCTCGATGGGTGTTGATACCGAATGCGACGTGACCGTTGAAGCCGCGGGACGCCCGGAGGTAAAGGCCGCGATCCAGCACTACCGCGATCGGCTGCTTTCGGAGCATTGCGGCGTGCCGATCGAGGAGTTCCAGCGCGAGATGGCGGATTCGCCCTCGATCCACGCGGTGCTGGACAGGCTCGGCACGCCGGATCGCAGGCTGCGCATGCTCGAGGCGCCGGAAGTCTCCGATGCGTTGATGGCGGCCGCGTCGATCGGCGACATGGAAAAGCCCATCTCGCTCGACCTGATGGTGCAGGGATTTTCCGCGGACCACCCGGCTTCGAGGGATGCGACGGCAAAACCCAGGCGGCCCTACGCACTCATCGGAGCAATCGTGGCCATCGCCAGCCTGGCGCTGGTCTGGCGCTACACGCCGCTGGCCACCGTGGTGACTTCGGAAAACGCGCTGGCCCTTACGGCGGTGCTGGCGGAGCACTGGTGGGCGCCGCTGCTGCTGATGCTGCTGTACACGCCGGCCAGCATGGTGATGTTCCCGCGTCCGCTGATCACCATGGCCCTGGTCGTGACGTTTGGCCCATGGGAAGGACTCTTCTACGCGATGAGTGGCGTGCTGCTCGCCGGCATTGCGGGATACGCCATGGGACGGCTGGTGAATCGCGACCGCGTGCGGCGCATTGCGGGACCAAAGCTCAGCCGCATCTCCGGCATCGTGCAGAAGCGCGGCATCATTGCGGTGGCGCTGATCCGCTTCGTGCCGATCGCGCCCTTTCAAGTGGTCAATGTCGTGATGGGTGCGATGCGAGTGCGCTGGCGCGATTTCATCATCGGCACCTTCCTCGGCATGTTGCCGGGAGCATTGGCGGCGACTGTACTGAGCGACCAGGTGGCGAGTGCGCTCAAGGATCCCGCGAAACTCAACGGCTGGGTGGTGGCCGCGGCCATCGCCGCCTTCTGCGCCATCGCCTGGTTCGGCAACCGCATGCTCAACCGCATGGGGCGCGAGAAAGCGCCGCCGTCTTACGCCTGATGGGCAACTTGCGAATCGCCTCGTACAACGTGCACCGTGCCATCGGTGCGGACCGCAAGACCGACCCCGACCGCATCCTCGCGGTGCTGCGCGAAATCGATTCCGACATCATCGCGCTGCAGGAAGTCGAGGCTCACGACCAGGGCGCCGACATGCTCGAGTGGCTCGGGAAAAAAATGGGCTTCCAGGCGATCGCGGGCACCACGCTGCTCAGGCACGACGGGCATTACGGCAACGGTCTCCTCACGCGCTGCCCGGTGAATCACAAGACGCTCTGCGACCTTACGTGGCGCGGGCGCGAGCCGCGTGGCGCCATCTCCGCCGACATCGATTGCGGCGGACTCTCGCTGCGCCTGGTCGCAACACACCTCGGGCTGCGCCCCGCTGAACGTCGCGACCAGGTGCAGCAACTGTTGCACCTCTTCAAGGAACGCCCGCACGATCGCTCAGTGCTCATCGGCGATCTCAACGAGTGGTTCCTGTGGGGGCGCCCGCTGCGGCGCCTGCACCGGCACTTCGAGCCCACGCCTTCGCCCGCCACCTTCCCCGCGCGCGCGCCGTTTCTTGCGCTCGACCGCATCTGGACCCATCCGCGCTCGATGCTGCAGCAGTTGCATGTTCACAAGTCGCCCCTTGCTCGCGCTGCTTCCGATCACCTTCCGCTGGTTGCTACCCTGACGCTTTAGCCCTTCGGGTGGCACCGACAGATCGGCGTTCCCTGAAGTAGCGGGTTAAGCGGTAGCATTGCCGCTTTCGAAATCCGGAAGCCGCCATGCGCCTGCTTTTCGCCCTTGTTACCGTTTGTTTCTCGCTCGTCGCCAACGCGTTGCCTGCGAACGTGGAGCACGTCGAGACCTTCCGCGGCATCTCGCAATACCGGCTGAAGAGCAACGGCATGACGGTCCTGCTTTCGCAGGACCGCACCAGCCCGGTCTTCACCTTCATGGTGGTGTATCACGTGGGCTCGCGTAACGAGGCGCCCGGCAACACCGGCTCCGCCCACCTGCTCGAACACATGATCTTCAACAAGTCGACGTTGAATTTCGGCAAGGCGAACGGCCATAAGACGTTCCAGGAAGTGTTGTACGAAGCGGGCGCCGACGCCGGCAGCTCGAACATGACCACCTGGTACGACCGCATGAACGGCTACTCAACGTTGCCTTCCGACAAGCTGGAGCTGGCGATGCGCATCGAGGCAGACCGGCTCGGTCGCGCGTTGATCCTCGACTCCGAGCGCCAATCGGAGATGAGTGTGGTCCGCAACGAATACGAAATCGGCGAGAACAATCCATTCCAGGCGCTGTTCAAGGCGACGGTGGCCGCGGCCATCCAGGCGCACCCGTACCACTGGGACACCATCGGCTACCGCTCCGACATCGAGGGCGTGACCACCGAGAAGCTGCGCGATCACTACAAGGCCTACTTCCACCCGGACAACGCGGAAGCGATCCTCGTTGGCGACTTCAACGTCGACACCGCGCTTGCGATGTTCGACAAGCAGTTCGGCGGCTTCAAGCGCGCGCCGCATCCGATCCCCAAGGTGATCACCGTGGAGCCGCCGCAGGAAGGCGAGCGCCGCGCGCTGGTGAAACGTCCCGGCGCCGTGGGCCTCACGATGATCGGCTACGTCCGCCCGGGCGCGAGCCACCCGGATTTCCACGCGCTCGAAGTGCTGGGCGGCATCCTCGGTGACGGCGTGAATTCGCGACTGCACCAGGCGCTGGTGGAGAAGGGGCTGGCGACCGACGTGGCCGCGTACAACTTCACGCTGCGCGATCCCTATCCCCTGCTGCTCAGCATCACCAACGCCCCGGGCAAGACACACCAGGAGGTCGAGGACGCCATCAAGGCAACGGTGGCTGAAGTGGTGGCGAAGGGCGTGACGGAAGCGGAGCTCAAGCGCGCGCAGCAGCAGATCGAGGTGAACGTGATCAAGAGCCGCGATGGCACCTACAACTACGCCTCCAACCTGGGCGAGTCCGTCGCTTCCACCGACTGGAAGTGGTTCCTGCGTTATGTCGACAGCATCAAGGCCGTGACGGCGGAAGACGTGAAGCGCGTCGCTGCTGCTTATCTGGTGCCCGATCACGCCACTGTCGGCTGGTTTGTGCCGACGGCACCTGCGAAGCCTCAAGCCGTCGCCGCTGCGCCCGTGGCTGCCGCCCCCGCAACGGCAACCGCGCAGGTAAAACCCGGCGCGCCGCCGGTTTCCGTTGCCGCCGCGCCCGCGGGCAAGCCGTTCGCGCAGCGCACCACGCGCCAGGTGATGCCCAACGGCGTCATCGTCGATGTCGTTGAAAACCGCGCAGTCCCGACCGTTGCCATCCGCGCACTGGTTTTCGCGGGTGAAATTGCCGCACCTCCCGGCAAGCCCGCGCTGCCGGCGTTGCTTTCGAAGATGCTCTCGCGCGGCACGGTGAGCCGCACCAAGGAAGCCATCGGCGCGCAGCTGGACGACGTTGGTGCCACACGCACTTACGGCACCGCGCAGAATGAAATCGTGATCACGGCCAGCGGCATGGCGCGCAACCTGCCGCTGCTGCTCGACATCCTCGCCGACGAGATTCGCAATCCCGCCTTCCAGGCGGATGAGATCGAGAAGGCGAAGAAGGATCTGGAGAACGACTACCTGCGCCAGGACGACAACACTTCGCTGCGGGCGCTCGAGCGCCTGTCGCAGCTCGCCTATCCGAAGGACCATCCGTATTACGCGTTTGATCGCGCCGCGAAGCTCGCGAGCCTCAACGCAATCACGGAGGCCGACCTGCGCGAGTTCCACCGCGCGCGCTACAACGGCGCCAGCACCATCATCGCGGTGGTGGGCGATGTGGATGCCGCGGGCACCCTGGCGATGGTGGAGAAACAATTCGGCGGGCTCGCGCGTGGCCAGCGCGTGATTTTCACGAGCGTGGCCCGCGTTTCCCCCCACGCGCCGGTGCGCGAGGCCGTGACCATGCGCGGCAAGGCGAACATGAACATCGTGATCGGCAGCGCCAGTGGCCTGCGTCGCAGGGATGCGGATTACGAAGCGGCGCTGGTCGCCAATGCGGCGCTGGGGCAGACGGCGCTGTCATCGCGCCTGGGCAAGCGTGTGCGCGACACCGAAGGCCTCACCTACCAGATCTACTCACGCTTCGCGGGCTCCGACCAGCTCGACGGCCTGTGGTTCGCCAACGTGAACGTGGCGCCACAGAACCTCGCGAAGGCGCTCAAGTCCACCCAGGAGGTGATCGCGCTCTACGCCAAGGAAGGCGCCAATGACACCGAGGTGGAGGCGCAGAAGAGTTTCTTTGCCGGCAATTTCCAGGTGGGGCTGGGATCGAATGCCGGCATCGCCGCGGCGCTGGTGACTTCGGAGAAGTTCGGCTTCGGACCGAAATACCTCGACGACTTCCCCGCGAAGATCAAGTCCGTGACCACGGCGCAGGCCAACGCGGCGATGCGCAAGTACTTCTTTGCCGATCGGCTCAACCTGGTGGTATCAGGCGATATCGACAAGCTGCCGGAGTAATAATTGGGGTCAGAGTAAAACTGGTGTCAGACACGACTTTTGCACTTGAGCGGCTTGCCGCCGCCAACTGCAAAAGTCGTGTCTGACACCAGTTTTACTCTGACCCCAATTATTTCTGTCCCGATTTTCAGGTGAGGCTCTTGGCGAGCAGCGGCGCGAATAGCGCCGCGATGCCGAGGAAGGAGAAGAAGCCGACCACGTCGGTCACCGTGGTGAGGATGATCGACGAGGCGGTGGCGGGGTCCTGGCCGAAGCGGCGCAACAGCATCGGCACGGTGGCGCCGGCAATGCCCGCGGCAAACATCGAGATCACCATCGCCAGCATGATGACGCCCACAAGGGCGGCCGAACGGCTCCAGACGTAGACGGCAAGGCCGGTGGTGAGTGCAACGGCGAGACCGTTGGCCAGGCCGGTGAGCGCCTCCTTGCCCATCACCGCATGCCAGTGACGCAAGCTGATCTCGCGCAGCACCAGGCCGCGCATCGTCACCGCGAGTGCCTGCGCGCCGGCGTTTCCCGATTGGCCCGCCACCACCGGAAGCAGCACCGCGAGCGCCGTGAACTGCGCAATGGTGCTTTCGAAAAGTCCCACCACGGCCGCGGCGAGGAAGGCCGTGAGCAGGTTGATCTGCAGCCACGGCAGGCGCTTGCGCACCGCGAATCCGGGCGAGGAGAGCGCGCGTTCGTCGGGGCTCACGCCCACCATCGTCTGCATGTCGACGCTGGTCTCCTCCTCGACGGCGGCAACCAGCGCGGCCTGGCGGATGACACCAACGAAACGGCCGCTCACGTTGACCACCGGCAACGCCGTGATCGGGTGACTCTGCAGGATCTCCACCACTTCCTCGCGCGGGTCGAGGTCTCCTACCACGGCGACCACGCCATGGGTCACGTCGGCCAATGGCAGCCCGCGACCGGACGTCGCGAGGTCCTGCATCTCGACTCGCCCCGCCAGGCGCCCCTGCTCATCGATCACGAAGAGCTCGCGCATGCCGCGACGGCGCATCTGGCGCACCCGGCCGATCGCCTCGCCGACGGTCATGCCGGTGCGCAGCGGGCTCACGCGCGGATCCATCATGCGGCCGGCGCAGTCGTCGGGATAGGCGAGCAGGCCGCGTAGCTCGGCAGCAATGTCGCGCTCAAGGCGCCCGAGCCATGCCTCGCGCGCCGCGGGTTCGAGCTGCGCGAGCACCGCGATTCCCATCGCCGGTTCGGCCTCGGCCAGCAGGTGGCGCCCGAAGGGTTCGGGCAATCGATCGAGCATGGCCGCCGCGGTATCGGGCGCCAGCATCGACCACAGGCGTGCCACCACCTGCGGCGGATGCGCGGCGACGAGCGCGGCGGCGCTGGCACCGGGCATCGCTTCGAGCAGGCGCGCCGCCTCGTGCGGATAGTCGAGCAGGAATCGCCGCGAGAGCGCCGCCTCGGCCGGCAGCAATGCCTCAGCGCTCATCGGTGTGCTCGTAGACCGGCGGCACGGTGGGCAGCAGTCCCAGCCCCGATTGGATGAGCCCCGCAAGCGCCTGCCAATATCCGCGCGCGATGATCGTGGGGATCGAAGCGGGAGGCGCCTCGGGAACGGCGTCCAGCCGCCGCGCGCGCATCAGCGCCTCGCGCGTGATCACGCCCACGAGGTGATCGTCGACTTCCACGACCGGCAGCGCGGAGGCGATATCCCATCCGGGGAAGGAGCGCGCGGCGGCGAGTGGCGCATGGGCGGGCAGCATCGCGGCGGGCGCATGCATCAGCGATGCGAGCGAAGCGCCATCCGCGCCCTGCACCAGGCGCGCGACACCGACTACACCCACCAGCCTGCGCTGCGCATCACTCACGAACACTTCGGGATGTGGCGACCGTGTCCGACGCACTCGCTCGAGCGCGTCGCCAACCCGGCTCTCCGAACCCATCAGCACCACGTCAGGATCGGCCCACGCGCCAACCGTATCTTCGGTGTAGCCCATGATCAGCGTGGAAGCGAGGGCCGCCGCCGCAGGAAGGCCGGCGATGAGTGCGCGGCGCCCCTCTTCCGGCACGTGGCGCAGCAGGCTCACCGCGGCGAGAGTTCCCATGTGTGCAAGCAGCTGCTGCGCGCGTTCCTCCTCCAGTGTGCCGAGGCATCGCGCAGCGGCTTGCGGAATCATCGCCATCAGCACGCCGGCGCCGACACGCGCGGGGGCTCGCTCGAATATCGCCACCGCATCGGCCGCGGGCAGCATCTCGAGGACCTGCGCCGCCTGCGACGGATGGTCGCGCATGAAGGCGAGGCTCAGCGCGCGATCGTCTTCTTCCGCCACCGCTACGCTGCCTCGTTGCGCGCCAGCACGACGATCGCTTCCTCGTGGTAGAGCCGAGCCGGAAGCAGCACGCGGCCTTCCTCGGTTTCGAGCACGATGGAAGTGGCGGTGACATCCACCAGGCGGCCTTCGTGGCCCGCCACGCGCACGCGCTGGCCGCGGCGCAGCGCCTGGCCGACGTAGTGCGAGCCGAGCAGGTTGGCGACGTAGCCGCGCGCGCCCAGGCTTACCGCCACCATCAACCCGCCCATCACCGAAGCGAGCACCACCGCCGCGAAAATTGCGAGCCACGTGACCTTGAGCCCGACCTGGTCGGCGCCGACGAGGATCGCCACCACCAGCGTAGCGCCCTGTGCCACGCGCGCAAGCGCGGTGCGCTGCACGGAGCTGAGCGGCGACGCCGTCGCCCGCACGATGTCCGCGACGAATCCGGAGATGAGATAACCCGCGACGATGATCAGCAGGCCCGCGGCAAGTGTCGGCAGGTAGTCGAGCAGGCGCGCGAGCCAATCGGTGAAGGTCCGCAGGCCGAGGGCATGTGTGGCCGCGGTGACGAAGAACAGCACCACCACCCAATAGACCACCGCACCCACGACTGGCGCCGAGCGCCCGATGCCCCAGCGCGCCTGGCCGGTGGTGCGCACAACCAGCGTATCCAGCAAGGTGGCGCCGCGCCGTGCCACCAGGCGCAGCAGCCGCGCCAGCAGCAGTCCCAGCAGCAGCAGGGCAAGCGCTTCGAGGATCCGGGGAAGGTGGGCGACCAGCCCATCGAAGGTCGCCATGGCGGCACGGTCGAGCGCGTCGGCGAAGGAATTCATGTCTCCATCCTAGCGCTAATCGGGTGAAACTGTCCCGCCTCCACAGGAGGCAGCGCCTTGACGCCCCCGCGCCGCGCGGTTATGAAGGATGGCTCGGGCACATGGGAGGGCTTGGCGATGAACGACGAAGCGCTCAGGGTGGAATCGAAGGTCAGCTCGGAGGAATGGCAGCAGCGCATCGACCTGGCCGCCTGCTACCGGCTGGTGGCGATGTACGGCTGGGACGACCTCATCTTCACGCATATCTCGGCGCGCGTGCCGGGGCCTGAGCACCACTTCCTCATCAACCCCTACGGCATGACGTTCGGCGAGATCACCGCGTCGAGCCTGGTCAAGGTGGACCTCCACGGCGCCAAGGTCCTCGACAGCCCGCACGAGGTCAACCCCGCCGGCTTCACCATTCACAGCGCGGTGCACGCGGCGCGCGAGGACGCCAACTGCGTCCTGCACGTCCACAGCGTCAACGGCGTCGCGGTGTCCGCGCAGGAGGAGGGCGTGTTGCCGCTGTCGCAGCATTCGATCTTCGTCCTGTCGTCGCTCGCGTACCACGACTACGAGGGTGTCGCGCTCGACGACGACGAGAAGCCGCGCCTCGTGGCCGACCTCGCCGACAAGCGCTTCCTCATGCTTCGCAACCACGGCCTGCTCACCGTCGGGCGCTCAGTGGCGGAAGCGTTCGTCGCGATGTATTTCTTCGAGGCGGCCTGCATGATCCAGATCCGCGCCATGAGCGGCGGTGGCAAGCTGCGCCGCATCGGGGCGCCGATCATCGCGGGCGCGCAGGAGCAGTGGGACAAGGTGACCCGCGGCGCGGGCGGCGGGCTCGCGTGGCCCGCGCTGCTGCGCAAGCTCGACAGCGTCGATGAGGGCTACCGCCGCTAGGGATGCGAACGATGGGGGTCGGGCACCGTGGCGATGGTGGAGAAACAGTTCGGCGCGGTGACGACTATCCTGGCACTCCAAGAACTTCGGCCTCGTCGCGATGCAGCAGGGTCTTCAGCATCGGGGACTCGAAATGGCGCTTGACGGTGATCGCGTAAAAAGTCTCGACCAGGTCGGGCACCACGCAATACTCGACGAGCTGGCCGCTGCGCAATTCGTCTCGCACCACGACGCTCGGCAGCAAGGCAACACCGCCTGAATCGCGGGCGAGCAGGCGCAACAGCGCCATGTCATCAACCTCGGCGAGGATCCGGCAACGAAGGCCGCGCTGTTCGCAAAGGAGGTCGAAGGACGCGCGAATCTCGCTGTCGCGGCCCGGCAGCAGCAGGGGCACCTGCACGAGGTCTTCCGGGAAGCGGAATGCGCGTCGCCGGGGTCGGGGTCGCCCGACCAGACTGACCGGCTGGCGCGCGATGCTGCGGCAACGCCACGGGTGGTCGACATCGCTGTGCACCCTGCGGTTCGACAGTACGAGGTCCAGGGCATGGACGCGCAGGCGTTGAAGCAATTCCGCCAGGCTGCCGGATTGCAGCACCAACTCGACGTCGTCGCGCGGGAGCAGCGGCCTGACGAAGTTTTCCTGGAAATTGCGCGAGAGCGTCGCGACGGCACCGATGCGCAGGACCTGCCGCGCCTCGCGGACCCCGTCGCGAAGCAAGGCCACCAGCTCGTTGCCCGAAGCGAAGATGGTCTCGGCGTAGGTCATCGCGATGCGTCCCGCTTCGGTGATCTGAAGGTTCCTGCCGGTGCGGGTGAAGAGCGCCTGGCCGAGCCGTTCCTCGAGCAGCTTGATCTGCGCTGACAGCGCCGATTGCGATACGTGCAGGTGTGCAGCCGCACGTGTCAGGTTGCCTTCCTTGGCAACCGCCCAGAAATAGCGAAGGTGATGGAAATTCAGCTGCGACATCGCCGCGTCGATCTGTTTTTATGAACATATCGTCAATAACAATGCATTTTACAGAATTATTGATTGGCCGCACAGTCCTCCCCAGCCGGACAAACCGAGGCCTGTGCGATGGAACCGATGCTCTCCCTCCTGTCACCGTTGCGCACTGCGGCGCTGGTGGGTACGCCGCTGCTGTACCTGCTGGCGGCCGGCGCGGCGGCGCTGTTGTGCCGCACGCCGCAGGCCGGATGGCGTTGGGCGCGCTGGAGCGCGGCACTTGCACTCGGCGCGGCCCTGTTGTCGATGGCCTGGTTCCTCGCCGGCGGAGCGGGGCTCGCGCGCGGGCCGATCCTGCTATCACTGGGTGACGCCGGCGCATTGCGCTTCAGCGTGCGCAGCGACGCCCTGGGCTGCCTGATGCTGCTGCTGGTGAGCTTCATCGCCTGGATCATCGTGGGTTACTCGCAGCCCTACCTCGAGGGCGAACGGGGCCAGCGACGATACATCCGCGGACTGATGCTGACGCTCTCCGCGGTCACGCTGCTGGTGGTGACGAACAACCTGTTGCTGCTGGCGATGGCATGGATCGTCACCAGCCTGGCGCTGCACGGCCTGCTGACCTTCTTTCCGGAACGGCCGCAGGCGCTGATCGTCGCGCACAAGAAGTTTCTTGCCAGCCGTGTGGCCGACCTGTGCCTGCTGGGCGGCATCGCGCTGGTGGGCATCCAGCTCGGTACGCTGGAGATCGACCAAGCCATCATTGCGGCGAAGGCGCTGCCGACGATGTCCGGTGTGCTACAGGCTGCCGCGCTGCTGATTGTGGCCAGTGCGCTCCTGAAATGCGCGCAACTGCCGGTGCACGGCTGGCTGATCCAGGTCATGGAAGCGCCGACGCCGGTGTCGGCGCTGCTGCATGCCGGAGTCGTCAACATCGGCGGCTTCCTGCTCATCCGCCTGGGCACGCTGGTCGCCGACGTGCCTGCCGCACAGGCCCTGCTGGTGGTAGTGGGCAGCGTCACCGCGGTCGTCGCGGCGCTGGTGATGATGACGCGCATCAGCATCAAGGTCTCGCTGGCATGGTCCACCTGCGCGCAGATGGGCTTCATGTTGATGCAATGCGGCCTCGGCCTGCACGATCTGGCGCTGCTGCATCTGGTGGCGCATTCGCTCTACAAGGCCCACGCCTTCCTGGGCGCGGGCGGCGCCGTCGAACAGAGCCGCCTGCAGCAGATGACAGCGCCAGCGCCACCACTCACCTTCAGCGCCTGGCTTTCGTGCGCAGTCGTCGGCCTGGCACTGATGGCGGGCGCTGCGCTGGCTTGGGGTATCCAGCCCACCGCCCTACCCGCGCTGTGGACCATGGGCGGCATCCTGTCGCTGGCACTGGCGCCGCTGCTTGCCGGGCCGCTCTGGCGGGCCGGCGGGCCGTGGCGGTTCGCCGGAATCGTGAGCGCCATCGCCGTCGCTCTGGCCTACTTCGGCCTGCATACCGTGTTCAGCCGCTGGATCGGCGCCGCAGGTGTGGGCGTTGCCCCCGGTCCCGGCCTGTTGGGCTGGGTGCTGGCCTGCTTCGGGATGCTGTTCGCGGTGCAGGGTGCCGTTCGTGCGTCGCCCCAAGGCGCGTTGGCAAGGGGACTCTATCCATGGTTGTTTGCGGGCCTTTATCTCGATGAACTCCTCACCCGGATGACCTTCCGCCTGTGGCCGCCGCGTTTACCCGTCCTGCCGGGCGCAACAGGCAGTTCGAGACAGATCCCGTCCAGACCCCGCACCTACGGAGCGCCATGATGAACCTCGTCGAAGACGCCGCCACCGCTGTGGAGCCGGCACTGCAGCAGGCAATCGACCACGCCTGCGGCCGCATCGCACCGACCTGGCCGCTGGATCGTTTCATCGCGGTCAACCCCTACTGGGGGCATCTCGACCGGCCGATCGGGATTGCCGGAGCGCAGTTGGCCAGCCTTGCAGGCAGCCCGATGCTGATGCCGCGCAACTGGTACCGCGAGCAATGGCAGGCGGGCCACGTGGGCCGCGTGCACTTGCAGGCGGCGATCGATGCCGCCCGTGCGCCCTGCACCGTGGAGGAACTCGTGGCCGGCCTGGAGGCCGCCCCGACCGTGCCAATCCGGCTGCCGCTGGCCCCTGAACTCGTGGATGCAACGCGCGATCTGGCACACGCGATGGCGTGGCGGGACTACGTGACCCAACACGTAAGCCAGACCTGCGCGGCCTACTTCGACCAGGGCCAGGCCGCCTGGGGCCCCGACCGCGGGGGCGGCCTGTATCCGAGCTGGCTGCGGCAGTCCGCACACGACTTCGGCCCGGCGATGCTGATGGGCTACCCGGCCTTCAGTGATCGCCTGGCTGCCCTGCCCGCCGACCCGCGCGAACTGATCCGCGCCGCGATGCGTGGGCTCTCTTTCCCCGAAGCGGCGCACGAACCCTACTTCACGGCGCTGCTGATGAGCATCAACGGCTGGGCGTCGTGGTGCGCGTACCGACGCTGGCAGGCGCGACTCGAGCAGCGCGACGACGATCAGATTGTTCACCTGCTGGCAGTGCGCCTGGCCTGGGAGTGGTTGTTGCACCAAGGCCACCCGTCGGTCTGCGTGGCCGCGGGCCTGAGCAGCGCCTGGCGCGACACCGAGCCGCTGTTCGCCCAGGCGCGGGCGGCACAGCAGCACGACTGGCTATGGCAGGCGGCGGTCGAGCGCGCCTACCAGGCGCCCCTGTGCCTGGCACTGCGGCAGGCCGTGCAGCCGCAGCCCGATGCCGTTGAGCCTGCGGTGCAGGCCGTTTTCTGCATCGATGTGCGCTCCGAGGTCTACCGCCGTGCGCTGGAGGCATGCAGCCCGGACGTGCAGACCCTGGGCTTCGCCGGTTTCTTCGCGATGTTCATCGAGTACCGGCCGCTCGGCAGCGAGATGGTCCGACCGCAATTGCCGGGTCTGCTCGCGCCACGCGTTTGCGTCACTGACACTTGCGATTCGCCCTCGCTCGGAGCGCAGTTGTCGGAAAGGCGCAGGACAACGCTGCTTTGGCGCCAGCAATGGCAGGCGTTCCGCAGCGGAGCGGGTTCGACGTTTTCCTTCGTCGAATCATGCGGACTGCTGTATGCACGCAAGCTCGTGAAAAACAGTCTCGGCGGCGACGTCGACCCGGCGCCGGTTGAGCAGACCGGTTTGCCCGGAGGGCGGCTGTCGACGCTGCGCCCGCGCATGGAAGCGAGCGACGACGCAGACCTGGAGGCGCGCTGCACGATGGCCGCAACCGCGTTGGGTGCGATCGGCCTGACCACCGGCTACGCGCGGGTGATCCTGCTTGCCGGTCATGGCAGCCAGAGCGCCAACAACCCGCATGCTGCCGGCCTGGATTGCGGCGCCTGCGGTGGCCAGACCGGCGAGGTGAACGCCCGCGTGCTGGCCCTGTTGCTAAACGACTCCGCGGTGCGCGAAGGCCTGCGCGCGCGCGGCCTGATGGTGCCCGAGACCACCGTGTTCATCGCGGGCCTGCACAACACCACGACCGACGACCTGATCCTCTTCGACACCGACCTGCTACCCGCCAGCCATCAAGGCGACATCGCCGCGCTGCAGGGCTGGCTGCGGGAGGCCGGCCAGCGCGCCCGTGCCGAGCGCGCGGCCTCGCTGGGTCTCGCCATGAGCGTCAACGATCCCGGCGCGCTGCACCAGGCCGTGAAAGCGCGCACCAGCGACTGGGCGCAGGTGCGCCCCGAATGGGGTCTGGCGGGATGCGCCTCGTTCATCGCGGCGCCGCGCAGCCGCAACAAACACGTGAACCTGGCCGGCCGTAGCTTCCTGCACGAGTACCAATGGCAACGCGACCCCGGCTTCAAGGTACTGGAGCTGATCATGACCGCCCCGATGGTGGTTGCCAACTGGATCAACCTGCAGTACTACGCTTCGACGGTGGACAACCGTCGCTTTGGCAGCGGGAACAAGGTCCTCCACAACGTGGTTGGCGGCAACGTCGGTGTGTTCGAGGGCAACGGCGGGGATCTGCGTATCGGACTGCCCATGCAGTCACTGCACGACGGCCGCCGGTGGCGCCACTCGCCGCTGCGCCTGAGCGTATTCATCCAGGCGCCGCAGGACCCGATCGACGACATCATCGCCAGGCACGTGATCGTGCGCCACCTTCTCGAAAACGAATGGCTGCACCTGTTCCGGTTGGGCGACGAATCGGGAATCTGGCGCTACGCCTGCGAGGGACGCTGGGCAGAGGTCAACGACGTCTCGCACCACGATGGGATTCCCGAGCGCGTACTGGCGGAGCACATGCCGCGCTCGTGGATGGTCGCGCAGTAGATGCCAACGCCAGCACGAACCACGTGAGGTAGAGCCCACCTGTGCACGGAGTTGGTGGAGTTCGCTACCAGGGGATCCGGCCGAACGTGGCGCGCAAGCGCTCGTACTCCTGCTGCCCGACCATTTGCGCCTCTTGATTGTTGCGCAATAACGCCATCCCGGAACCCCCGTGGACGAGCCTTCTCACCAGGGGAACCGGATTGCCGTGCCTCATCAGGCCGGCATTTGGCCCCGCGCACTCCATGAATTTGCGCAGGTACGGTCGCACATCCAACCACTCAGGATCGATCGGCGCGGTGGATTCGAGCAGGTGCCCCCTGCGCCCTCCCCGCAGGGCGAGGCGGCCAAGCCACTCGTTGTCTAGGTGGAACCGGTAGGAAACGTCGAATGGGCCCACGGCTTCCCACGTCGCACGTCGCATCACCCAGCCGGAGGGAATCGGGAAGTCGTTGATCCCCAGGGTCTTGCCGTCGTCGTCAACCTGCAGTTGCGTCGACGAGACGAAATTCACCCCGTGGCGCTCCATTACCACCAGGCTCAGGTGGAGGAAGTTCGGCGCCCATTGGTCGTCGTCCTCGAGGATGGCCAGGAAATCGTGGTCGAAGCGCGCCGCGGCCGCATTCAGTGCGCAGGCCTGCGACGCGCTCGCGGCCTCAACGACGGTGGCATTGGATGGCAGGAGGAGATCGCCGGGAAGGGCCGCGCCCGGATCGACGCCGATGGATATTTCCACTCGGATGTTCAATTCGGCAGGCAACTGCTGCGCGGCAATGGACTGCAACGCGACCTCGAGGAACAACCGTTGCGCGCCATTGCGCTTCAGGCGCGTCGGCACCAGGACCAGGACTCTCATTGATGCTCCTCGCCTGCGCAGTGCCCCGGGGTGACCCACCGCCGAGCCTCATATGCACGGGCCATCAATGGGCCGGTGACTTTGCCGGCGCACCAATCGACTCCAGATTTTCAATCATGTTGGCGATACCGGCGTGCCGAAGATGAAGGCGCTTCATCTCCTGAAGCTGAATTTTCAAGAATTCGATGCCAGCGGCGACATCAGCGGCGGTCTTGGCATGATAGCAATTCGCAGTTTGTGTTCCATATGAGATCGAGGCTTCCTTTGGGTTCTGCTTGGCAAGGAAGATTTCGCGGTTCGCGTAAGCCTTCGCATCTTGCTTCTTGAAGGTCTTCCGGTCCGGATATTCAACTCGCGACAAGAAATGCCCCTCTTTGATCGCCGCAAGCGAGGCGGGGCTTAACCCATCCAATTTCTCGATCGGAAATCGAAAACGCCCGTCTGCGGCCGTTCTCGTCCCGCGAGTACGCACACACCACTGCGCCACAGCCCCAGGGCCAGATTCCACGACGTGATAACCGGCGATTACGTACGCGCCTGCAATCGGCATCTTCGTCTCCTCGTCCCTCACGATTCCCGTCACGTCAAAGGGCACGATCCTGGCGCGCGCACGAAGGTCGTAGGCCCATGTGGAACCCATGGCCAAGCAGACCAATGACAAGCAGGTGCGTAGAGTAAACACCATATTCATTGCAGTGATTCCCCTCGAGTGATTCGCTCGACCCGCGAGCGGGGTACCTCTCGCGGGCCACATTCACCGTGTCAGCCCGTCCCAATCCATCCCAGCCGTATCGCCTTGAAGGAGAAAGCTAAATTTCCGAGGGTTGGAAAGGAAGGGGGGTGGGCCCGCCTGGACTTGAACCAGGGACCAAGGGATTATGAGTCCCCTGCTCTAACCAGCTGAGCTACAGGCCCACGGATAACGCATAATTCTACCAACCTCGCCTCACCTTCCCCCCTCGCATGTCCGACGACTTCGACTTCACCCGTCCTACTCCCACCGTTTCAGCCGCTCCGCCACCCGCCTTCAAGGCCGCGCAGAGCCGCTTCTACAATTCCGGCGTCGCGGCGCAGGTCTTCAAGGCTTCGGGCAAGGAAGAGAAATTCGCCGCCGGCCACCCGGTGTTCGGGGAAGACGAAAAGGCCTCCAAAGGCGGGCTCTTCAAGTCGGCCAGCCGCATGTACTACGTGGTCACCGGCGACGTGGAACTCGTGATGGGTGCGAAGACCGTTGATACGGTGAAGGCCGGCGAGCTCTTCGGCGAGATGGCGGTCATCACCGGCCGTCCGCGCCTTGCTTCGGCCACCGCGAAAAACGACACACATGCATGGTCGATGGACGCTACGGAATTCCAGCGCGCCGTCGCCAAGAGCCCCGAGTTCGCGTTGATGATCGCCAGTGTCATGTACGACCGCCTGCGTTTCATCGCGGCGCAGCTCGCGCTGCGCCCCAAGGTGGCCGGCGCACAGCCGCGCATGGCCACGGTGTTCGAGCCGCAACTGGTCGCGCAACTCGAGGCGGCGTTGCCGCGGACTGCCACGGTTCGTTATCGGCAGGAACAGATCATCATGAAGGAGGGCCAGGCCGGCACCTTCATGTATCTCGTGAAGACGGGCCGTGTCGCCATCGCGGTTGGCACCACCGTTGTTGAGGTGGTTGGCCCCGGCGGCACTTTCGGCGAGATGGCGGTTGTTGACCAATCGCCGCGCACCGCGCGTGCGGGCACCCTTGAGGAAACAGAGCTGCTGCAGATCGACCGGCCTTCGTTGCTTGCGGTCGTAAAGAAGGAACCGGCCATCGCCATGGCTTTGCTGCGTGGAATTGCCGACCGCCTGCGCCACATGAACGGCATGCTGGCGCAGTAACGTATCCGGCAGTAAGCGCAAAAGAAAACGCCCGCGCAAGCGGGCGTTTTTCTTTGGAGACTGGGTCCCCGACGGCTCGGGGATGACGAGCCCGGAAGCCGACTCGTCAGCTCTCGCCTTCGAGGAAGCTGCGAAGCTTCTCCGAACGCGAAGGATGCCGCAGCTTGCGCAGCGCCTTGGCTTCTATCTGGCGAATGCGCTCGCGCGTGACATCGAACTGCTTGCCAACTTCTTCCAGCGTGTGGTCGGTGTTCATCTCGATGCAGAAGCGCATGCGCAGCACCTTGGCTTCGCGCGGCGTGAGTGAATCCAGCACGTCCTTGGTGGCTTCGCGAAGCGAGGCGTACAGCGCCGAATCCGAAGGCGTGATGCCGGCCTGGTCTTCGATGAAGTCGCCCAGGTGGGAATCGTCGTCGTCTCCGATCGGCGTTTCCATCGAGATCGGCTCTTTCGAGATCTTGAGGATCTTGCGGATCTTCTCTTCCGGCATCTCCATCTTGATCGCGAGAGTCGCGGGATCCGGCTCGTTGCCGGTTTCCTGCAGGATCTGGCGCGAGATGCGGTTCATCTTGTTGATGGTTTCGATCATGTGCACCGGGATGCGGATGGTGCGCGCCTGGTCGGCGATCGAGCGGGTGATGGCCTGGCGGATCCACCACGTGGCGTAGGTGGAGAATTTGTAGCCGCGGCGGTATTCGAACTTGTCCACCGCCTTCATCAGGCCGATGTTGCCTTCCTGGATCAGGTCGAGGAACTGCAGGCCGCGGTTGGTGTATTTCTTCGCGATCGAGATCACCAGGCGCAGGTTGGCCTCGATCATCTCGCGCTTGGCGC
>JBDSMR010000130.1:0-13239 GCA_039915735.1 Usitatibacter sp.
TACGGCACGATCGACCTGGGCTCCATGGTGCGCCAGCAGTCGGGCGTGGTGCTGGGGTTCCTGCCTGCCTGGGGCATCGTCTACCAGCCGTTCGCCGCGATCCTCTTCCTCACCGCGGCCATCGCCGAGAACAAGCGCATCCCCTTCGACCTCCCCGAGGCCGAGAGCGAGCTGATCTGCGGCTACTACACCGAATACAGCGCCATGAAGATGGGGCTCTTCATGTTCGCCGAATTCATCGAGATCGCGATCATCGGCGCGCTCTTCACCACGCTTTTCCTCGGCGGCTACAACCTGCCCTTCCTCACCGACGCGGGCTTCGCGCTGCCGGGCGGGAGCACCATCGCCGTGCCGCACGCTCTCGTGGTGCTGCTGCAGCTCGCAGTCTTCCTGCTGAAGGTGCTGGTGGTGTGCAGCTTCCAGATCCTCATCCGCTGGTCGCTCCCGCGCTTCCGCTATGACCAGCTGCTCACCTTCGCGTGGAAGATCCTGTTTCCCCTCGCGCTCGCCAACCTCGCGGCGACGGTGGTGTGGATCTGGATCATGGAGCGCGCATGAAACCCTATCCGCGCCCGAAGTACTGGAACGAGCCCACGATGGGGTGGTGGGAGCGCGCCTACATCTTCGAGGTAACGCGCGGGCTCTTCATCACCGGGCGCATCTTCACGCGCAACATGTGGCGCTGGATGACCGGCCGCAAGGGGGCGCTGACGACCTACTATCCCGAGGAGACGCGCGCCGACTACGCGCCGCTCAATCGCGGCAAGCACATCCTGGTGCAGCGCATCGACGGCACGCCGCAGTGCATCGCCTGCAACCTGTGCGCCACCGTCTGCCCGGCCAAGGTGATCGAGATCGAGGCGGCCTTCAACCCCGCCAACCCCGAGCACCCCAAGTATCCCGCGCGCTTCGAGATCGACTATTCGCGCTGCGTCTTCTGCGGGCTGTGCGTGGAGGCCTGCCCCGAAGACGCGATCCGGATGCTGAAGGAAGTGCCCAACCTGCCGGCGCTCGACCGCGACCACATGTGGCTCGGCAAGGACGAACTCCTCACGTGGCATCCCCACAACGACGGGGCCAAGCGATGATCGACACGGTCCTGCTCTACTTCTTCGCCGCCGCCGCCCTCGCGGGCGCGGCCCTGATGCTGGTGCTGCGCCACCCGATGCGCGTCGCCCTCGCACTGATCGCCACGATGCTCTCGCTTGCCGGCGTCTACGCGATGCTCGGCGCCCACGCGATCGCAGTCTTCCAGGTGCTGATATACGTGGGCGCGGTGATGGTCTTCATGGTGTACGTGATCATGCTTCTCGACGTGCGCGAGCCGACGGTTTCGCACCGCTACTCGTGGCTGCTCCTGCCCGGCGTGGCCGGCTTCCTCCTGTTGCTGGGCATCCTCGGGCGCGCCGTGTGGCAGGGCCTGCGGGCGTCGGCGACCGGCGCGCCTTACGGCGTGCAGGCGTTCTCGGTGGATTTCCTCAACGACTACTGGCTGCACTTCGAGGTGGTTTCGGTGCTGCTGGTGGCGGCTGTCGTGGCGGCTATCGCAGTGATCGAGGTGGGCAGGAGGGGCAGCCGTGGGTAGCCTGCAGTTCTTCGGCTGGGTGGGGGTGGCGCTCTTCGCCATCGGGCTGCTCGGTGTGGTCGTGCGGCGCAACGTGCTCGTCATGCTCATGTGCATGGAGCTGATGCTGAACGGCGTGAGCCTCACGCTGGTGGTATTCGCCCAGCAGGCGGCCGCGGCGGCGGCGACCGTGCTCGTGTTCCTGGCGTTCGTGGTGGCGGCCGCCGAGATCGCCATCGCCATTCCGATCGTTCTGTTGCTCGTGCGCCACAAGCGCTCGCTCGACCTCGACTCCTACGCGGACCTCAACGGATGAACGCCGCCCCGACCAACCTCCTCACCGCCATCGTGCTGCTGCCGCTCGCCGGATTCCTGCTGAACGGGCTCCTCGGCAACCGCCTCGGCAAGGGGTTCGTCACGATGGTCGGCTGCGGGCTGCCGATCGCCGCCTTCGCGCTCGCGGTGAAGTGTTTCCTCGACCTGGGCCCGGGCGGCAACTTGCTCCTCATCGACATCGCCTATACCTGGTTCTCCGCCGGCAAGGAGAGCTTCGAGATCGCGTTCTACTTCGACCGCCTGAGCGCGGTGATGGCGCTCATCGTGACCGGCGTGGGCTCGTTGATCCACGTCTACTCCACCGGCTACATGAAGGACGACCGCTCGTACGCGCGCTACTTCGCGTACCTGAACCTGTTCCTCTTCTTCATGCTGATGCTGGTGCTGGGACGCTCGCTGCTGGTGCTCTTCGTCGGCTGGGAAGGCGTGGGCCTCGCCTCCTACCTGCTGATCGGCTTCTGGTTCGAGGATCCGGAGAAGGCGGCCGCGGGCAAGAAGGCGTTCATCACCAACCGCATCGGCGACGCGGGCTTCCTGCTTGGCATGTTCCTCATCTACACCACCGTGGGCACGCTCGACATGGACCGCATCAACGCGGCCTTCATGGCCACGCCCGCGCCGATGGTGTCCGCGAGCCTCGTGGGCATCCTTCTTTTCATCGGCGCGTGCGGGAAGTCCGCGCAGATCCCGCTGCACGTGTGGCTGCCGGACGCGATGGCGGGTCCCACGCCGGTTTCCGCCTTGATCCATGCGGCCACCATGGTGACCGCGGGCGTGTACCTGGTGGCGCGCATGTCGGGGATCTACCTCCATGCGCCCGAGGCCTCGGCGGTGATCGCCGCGGTGGGCCTGGCGACCGCGTTTTTCGCCGCCACCATCGCGGTGGTGCAGACCGACATCAAGAAGGTGCTGGCGTACTCCACCATCTCGCAGCTCGGTTTCATGTTCCTCGCGCTCGGCGTGGGCGCCTACGGCGCGGCGGTCTTTCACCTGTATACCCATGCGTTCTTCAAGGCGTGCCTCTTCCTCGGCGCCGGCAGCGTGATCCACGCGATGTCGGGCGAGCAGGACATCCGCAAGATGGGTGGGCTCGCGAAGAAGATCCCGGTCACGTTCTGGACCTTCGCCATCGCGACCGCGGCGATCGCGGGCATCCCGCCGCTCGCGGGGTTTTTCTCCAAGGACGAGATCGTGTGGTTCGCACTCGCAAGCGGGCGCGGCGGATCCGCACTCCTCTTCGCCGTGGCCGCGGTGACGGCGCTGCTCACCTCGTTCTACATGTTCCGCCTGCTGTGGCTCACGTTCTTCGGTGCCTCGCGCATGACGAAGGAAGCCGAGCACCACGTGCACGAGTCGCCGCCCTCGATGACCGGCGTGCTGGTGGTGCTCGCGGGGCTCTCGACCGTGGGCGGGTTCCTCTCGATCCCGCACTTCCTCGAGCGCGAGCTTCCGCTTCCGGCGGTGAAGGAAGGCTTCGAGCACTACGAGCACTTCGTGGTCGCCGCGTCGATCGCGATCGCGCTTGCGGGACTCGCCGGCGCCGCGTGGTTCTTTGGCAGCGGGGCCGCCCGCGCCGAGCGCGTGCGCCTCGCCTTCCCCACGTTGCACCGCGTCCTGCTGGGCAAGTACTACGTGGACGAAGCGTACCAAGCCTGGATCGGCAAGCCGCTGTTGTGGATCTCCGAGCGCGTGTTCCTGCGCTTCGGCGACCAGCGCCTGTTCGACGGCACGCTGCACGCGCTGGCCGCGCTCGGCCGCGGTACGGCGGCCGTTCTCGGGCGCATCCAGACCGGAAGCCTGCACCTGTACGCCTTCCTGGTGCTCAGCGGGATCGCCACCGCGCTCTGGTGGAGCCTGCGCCATGTCTGACGCAAGCCTTCTCAACCTGGTCCTCTTCCTGCCGGTGATCGGCATGGCGCTGCTGCTGCGTGTGCCCACCAGCCGCGAGGACATGATCCGCGGGCTCACGTTCTGGGTGATGGTGGTGCAGTTCGCACTCTGCGTGTGGCTCTACACGCGCTTCGACGCAGCCGACCCGGGCCTTCAGTTCGCCACCCGCCTGCCGTGGATCGCCGACTGGGGCGTGTATTACCTGATCGGCCTGGACGGCTACAACGTGCTGCTGGTGTTGTTGACCGCGTTCCTGGGCCCTCTGGTGGTTGCGAGCGCCTTCACGGCCGTCACCCGCGACGTGAAGCTCTTCTACTCGATGGTGCTCCTGATCCAGTTCACCATGGTCGGCACCTTCCTCGCCCAGGACCTGTTCCTGTTCTATCTCTTCTGGGAGGCGATGCTGATCCCGATGTTCCTCATCATCGGCATCTGGGGCGGCGAGCGGCGTATCTACGCCACGCTCAAGTTCGTGCTCTACACCGCTTTCGGCAGCATCCTCATGCTCGCCGCGCTGATCTACCTCGTGGTCTCGCTGCAGGCCTCGAGCGGCATCACGTCGTTCGCCTTTGCCGACCTCTACCGGGCGGGCGCGGAACTGCCGCTCGACGTGCAGGTGATCCTGCTCGCCGCCTTCGGCCTGTCGTTCGCGATCAAGGTGCCGATGGTGCCGCTGCACACGTGGCTGCCCGATGCACACGTCGAGGCGCCGACCGCGGGCTCGGTGATCCTTGCGGGCGTGCTGCTGAAGATGGGTACGTACGGATTCATGAAGCTGGGCTTCCCGCTCTTTCCGCAGGCGACCCAGTTGCTGGCCCCCGTGATCGCCACACTCGCCGTGATCAGCATCGTCTACGGGGCGTGCCTCGCGCTGGTGCAGACCGACATCAAGAAAATCATCGCCTACTCGTCGATCAGCCACCTCGGCTACGTGATGCTGGGCCTCACGACCTTCAACCTGCTCGGTATCCAGGGCGCGGTGATGCAGATGGTGAGCCACGGCCTGGTCGCCGGCGGGCTCTTCCTCATGGTCGGGATGGTCTACGAACGCTGCCACACGCGCGACCTCGCGGCCTACGGCGGGCTCGCCAGGATCCTGCCGGTGTACTCGGTGTTCTTCGTGATCCTGACGCTCGCCTCGATCGGGTTGCCGACGACCAGCGGCTTTACCGGCGAGTTCCTGGTGCTGCTGGGTGCCTTCGCTGCCGGCTGGCCGCAGCTCGGGCAGGGCGATGCGCTGCCACTGACCCTCGCCGTGGTCGCGGTCTCGGGCGTGGTGCTCGGCGCGCTCTACATGCTCTGGCTCGCCCAGCGCCTGCTCTTCGGGGCCACGCGCGCGCCGCACCAGCCGTTCGCGGACCTGAACGGGCGTGAGCGCGCGATCCTCGCCGCCATCGTGGTCGCGGTCTTCGCGCTTGGCCTGTTCCCCAACGAGCCGATGCACAAGACCGAGCTTGCCGCGCGCCACTACCAGCGCCTCGTCACCGCCGCGCCCGCGAAGGCTCCGATGGCCGCCCTGAGTCATTCCCACGAAGGCGGGAACCCAGACGAGGGAACCTTCCCTCGATGAACGCGACCCTGATCTTCACCGCGATGCTGCCCGAGCACATCCTGCTCGCCGGCATCGTGCTGCTGGTCCTGCTCGAGGTCACGGCCGGCAAGCCGCGCGCGGCCCTCGCAATGGGCGTGCTCACGACAGCGGCGGCCTGCGCCGCGGCACTTGTCCTCTCGCTCCAGGGATTTGGCGCCGCGCCCTTCCCTGGTCACCTTTCGGTTGATCCGTCGGCACTCCTCGCCAAGGCGTTGGTGCTGGCGCTCGCGATCCCCGTGCTCCTCATCTCGCGCGAAGATTTTTCCGACCGCCAGTTCCACATCCTGGTGCTCTCGGCCCTCTACGGCATCTGCCTGATGGTGTCGGCGGACAGTTTCCTCACGCTCTTCCTCGGCATCGAGCTCCTGTCGCTGCCGGTGTACGTGCTGGTGCTGCTTGCATTCCGCCGGCCCGAGAGCGCGGAGGCGGCACTCAAGTACCTGGTGCTCGGGGGCACGGCGAGTGCCACGCTCCTGATGGGCGCATCTCTTCTTTTCGGATGGGGCGGCACGCTGGAGACGGCGGCCTTCGCGCGCGCGCTCGGCTCCAGTGACGGCCTTGCGCTCGCCGGCGCCGCCCTCGTCGTGACCGCGTTTTTCCTCAAGGCCGCGATTGTCCCCTTCCACGCGTGGGCGCCGGATGCCTACGAGGGGGCGAGCGTGCCGGTGACCGCTTTCATGGCGACGATCGTGAAGGCCGGGGTGCTGCTCGCCGCGGCACGGCTCTTCGCCGAGGCGCCGCTCTTGCGCCCCATGGCCGACCTGGTCTTCATCCTGCCGCTCGCCTCGATCGTCTGGGGCAACCTCGCGGCGATGCGCCAGCAGAGTTTTCGCCGCATGATCGCGTACTCCTCGATCGCACACGCGGGCTACCTCTTCTATGCGTTCCTCGGCGAGGGCGCGCTGCGGTTCCAGGCAGTGGCGTTCTACCTCCTCGCCTACGGGGTCATGAACGTACTGGCCTTCGCATCGTTGCCGCCGGACGGTGACGACAGAGCGCGCGACCGCCTCGACAACCTCAAGGGCCTGTTCCATCGGCGCCCGTACGCGGCGGTGATGATCGCCATCGCAATGCTCTCGCTCGCTGGACTGCCGCCCTTCCCCGGCTTCATCGCCAAGTTCCTGATCTTCAAGAACGTGATTGCCGCGGGGTTCACGCTCTACGCGGTGCTGGGCCTGGTGGGGAGCTACCTCGGCATCTACTTCTACCTGCGGGTGGTGCAGTTCCTCTTCATGAGCCCGGAGGAGGCGACCGCCAACCGCGGAACCCCGGGACGATTCGCGCTCGGTGCGGGGGCGCTATGCCTGGCGGCCGGCGTGGTGATGAGCGTGGTTCCGGGTTGGGTGCTGGGGTGGCTGTAAACCGCATGTAGCCAAGGCGGCCGCCGACAAAGCAAAAAAAAAAGCCCGGCGCAAGGCCGGGCTCATGCCGCATCACTACTTCGGGACGTCGCCAGGCTGGGACTTGACCTTGTAGTCGATGCCCACGTCCGACGGGGCCGCCTGCTTCACGACCTTGATGAATCCATAGCCCATCGCGTCGTGGCACCCGTTGCATTCCTTTATCACCGCCGTGTAGGCGGCCTCGAATGCCTTCGCATCCTTGGCCTGGATCGCCTTGTTCGTCGCAGCGAAGGTGTTCTCATAGAAGCCCTGCCAGACCTTGTACTCGGCCGGCTTGGTGAGACGTGCCGGGTTCATCGCGCCGTTCATGTACTTCGACATGTAGGCGGCGAGCGCCCAATTGCCGCCCTTCACCGCGGAGTGCATGTCCTGGAAGCGGTCCCCGACTTCCCGCATCGGAACTGCGAACTTCGGAATTGCCGCCTTCAGGTCGTCGATCTGCTTCTGGGTCTCGGCGTCAGCCGCGCCCGCGAGTCCGCTCGCCAGCGCAAGGGATGCGCCCGCCAGCAATAGCCTGCCTAGGTTCCTGGTCATTTGGTGTCCTTTCAAGTGGGATTTCATCGCTTCAGGTCCCGGCCCTTTTGGCGACCGGGGAGTACATGTCGTGGACCTGCAGTCGCGTCGCTTGAAGGCGCCCCGCGACCACCGAGAGCAGCCGATGCATGAAGGCGAAGCCGAATGCGGGATCTTCCTTGCACGCGGAGAGCAGCGCCATCGCGTCGAAGGCAAGTGCCTCCACGCCTTCGAGCGCCCGTGCCTGGAAGTGCTTGCCGCTGCCCATCAGCAGCGCGGACCAGCCGAGCTCGTCGCCGGCCCCGAGCGTCTGCACCCGCAAGGTGTGTCCCGGCTCCTCGATCTCGAGGGCGATTGTTCCCGAGACAATCATGTAGAACTCGTGGCATTCGTCGCCCTCGTGGAACACCACGTGGTCGCGCTCGAAGCGCACGCTGGTGGCGAGCGCCGCGAGCTTGTCCACGTGCGCCGGCTCGAACGCCTTCACGTACGGGTGCTTGCGCAGCGTCGCCTGCAGGGCCTGGTCGATCACTTCACTTCCGCCTTCTCGTAGCGCGGCTCGTACATCTTCGACTTCACCCAGGCGAGGATGTCGGGCGGCTTCGGAACGGTCGCTAGCTTCTCGCGGAAGGCGATCTCCGCGACCGCGGTAGCGATGCCCGCGGAGACCTCGCGAATGTTGGCGAGCGGCGGGTAGAGGCTGCCCTGGGCCAGGTCGGCGTCGGTCACCAGCCCCGCCAGCGTGCGCGCGGCGGCCATGAACATCGGATCGGTGATGCGCGTGGCGCCGGTCAGGATCGCGCCCAGGCCCATGCCCGGGAAGATGTACGAGTTGTTGCCCTGGCGCGGCACGAAGTGCTTGCCGTTCATCGTCACGGGGTCGAAGGGCGAGCCGCACGCGAAGAGCGCGCGTCCACCCGACCACGCGTAGGCCTGCTCGGCGGTGCATTCGGACTTGGACGTCGGGTTGGAAAGCGCGAAGACGATCGGCCGGGCATTGATCGCCGCCATGGCGCCCACCACCTCCTGGGTGAAGGCGCCACCCACGGCGGCCACGCCGATGATGACGGTGGGCTTGACCGCCTTGACGGCATCGAGCAGCGTGGCGACCGATGCGTGCTCGTGGGCGTAATGCCGCTTGTGGTGCGCAAGCTCGGGGCGCGACTTGACTACCAGGCCGCGGGAATCGAACAGCCAGCAGCGCTTGCGCGCGGCGGCTTCGCCCATTCCTTCGGCCACCATCGCTCCCACCACAAGGTCTGCGATGCCGGTAGCGGCTTCGCCCGCGCCCTGGAAGAGCACCGTCTGCGCACCCAGCTTGCCGCCGGTCACGCGCAGGCCCGAGAGGATTCCCGCGAGCGCCACGGCCGCAGTCCCCTGGATGTCGTCGTTGAATGTCGGGATCTTGTCGCGGTAGCGCTCGAGAAGCCGGAAGGCGTTGTGGTTGGCGAAGTCCTCGAACTGGATCACCACCCCGGGGAAGGTCGTGCGGGCGGCGGTGACGAACTCGTCCACCAGCGCATCGTATTCAGCGCCCTCGAGGCGCTTCTGGTGCAGGCCGATGTAGAGGGGATCGGCGAGGAGCGCCGGGTTGTTGGTGCCCGCGTCGAGCAGTACCGGCAGCGTGTACTCGGGCCGCACGCCCGCGCACGCCGTATAGAGGGCGAGCTTGCCCACGGGGATGCCCATGCCGTTGGCGCCGAGGTCGCCGAGGCCCAGGATGCGCTCGCCGTCGCTCACCACGATGATCTTCACGTCGCGCCGCGGCCAGTTGGCGAGCAGGCTCGCGACGCTCCCGCGGTCCTTCGCGCTTACGAAAAGGCCCCGCGGGCGCTGGAAGATGTGCCCGAACTGCTGGCAGGCGAGGCCCACCGTGGGCGTGTAGACGATCGGCGTCATCTCGTCCGGATGCTCCATGAGGACGCGGAAGAAGAGCGCCTCGTTGCGGTCGTGCAGGGCGGTGAGGTTGATGAACTTCTCCAGCGTCGTGGACTTTCGCCGGAAGTTCTCGAGCACGCGGCTCACCTGCTCCTCCTGTGTGGACACGTGCGGCGGCAGCAGGCCCCGCAGGCCGCGGGACTCGCGCTCGGCGTCGGTGAAGGCCGTTCCCCGGTTCAGCGCCGGATCGCGCAGGACGTCCACGCCGCGGGGACTGCCCGCCGTTGCCTCGGCTTTCGCAACTTTCGTCTTTTCCTGCAGCATGACCTTCTCCTGTGAAATCCCAGCCGACCGCCTAGGTCGTCTCGGGCACCATCTTGATCGCCCCGCACGGGCATTCGGACACGCAGATGCCGCATCCCTTGCAGTAGTCGAGGTTGAATTCGAAGCGCTTCCCCGATCCCAGCTTGATCACGGCGTTGTCGGGGCAGACGCCGTAGCAGTTGTCGCATTCGAAGCAGTTGCCGCACGACAGGCAGCGGCGCGCCTCGAAGAGCGCATTGGTCTCGTCGAGCCCGCTCACTACCTCGTCGAAGGTCGAAGTGCGCCGCGCAAGCTCAAGCTGCGGGCGCACGGTCTTGGGCGCGTCGCTGTAGTACCAGGTGTTCATCTTGTCGAAGCTCGCAAGCTCGTGCTTCGGCGCGACTTCGAGGGCCGCGCCACGAAGCCAGGCGTCGATGTGCCGTGCCGCCTTCTTGCCGTGGCCGATGCCGACGGTCACCGTGCGCTCGGAGGGCACCATGTCGCCGCCGGCGAAGATGCCGGCATGGCCGGTCATCATGTTGGAGGCCACTTGCACCGTGCCGTCGCGGATCTCGAGGCCGGGCACGCCCTGGAGGAGGCTCAGGTCCACGTCCTGGCCGAGTGCCAGCACTACGGAATCGGCCTCGAGGGTTTCGATCTCCCCGGTGGGCTGCGGGAAGCCCTTCTCGTCCAGCGCCATCTTTTCCACTGTGAGCGTGCCCTCGCCTTCCACGCTGCGGATGGTGGAGAGCCACTTGATGAGCACGCCTTCCTCGAGCGCTTCCTGCACCTCGAAGTCGTGCGCCGGCATCTTCTCGCGCGTGCGGCGGTAAACGATGATGGCCTCGGTCGCGCCCAGGCGCTTGGCAGTTCGCGCGACGTCAAGTGCGGTGTTGCCGCCGCCGTAGACCACGACTCGGCGGCCGAGCATCGGCTTCGAGTCGCCCTCCATGCCGCGCAGCACGGCCACCGCGTCGAGGATGCGCGCGGCTTCCCCCGCCGGGATATAGGCACGCTTGGCGATGTGCGCGCCGACCGCGAGGAAGGACGCGTCGAAGCCGCCCTTCTGCATCTCCTCGAGGATGTTCTCGACCTTGCGGCCGAGCTCGATCTCCACGCCCATGTCGAGGATGCGCTGCACCTCGCCGTCGAGGATGTCGCGCGGCAGGCGGTACTTGGGAATCCCGAAACGCATCATCCCGCCGGCGAACGGTCCCGCCTCGATGATCTTCACGGCATGGCCCAGGCGCCGCAGGTGGTACGCCGCCGACAACCCCGAGGGCCCCGCGCCCACCACCAGCACGCGCTTGCCGCTTTCGGCTTGCGGCGGGGCGAGCCTCCAGCCGCGCTTCAGCGCCTCGTCGCCGAGGAAGCGTTCGACCGAGTTGATCCCCACCGCCTCGTCGAGCTGCCCGCGGTTGCACGAGGTCTCGCACGGGTGATAACACACGCGGCCCATGACGGCCGGGAGCGGATTGTCCTCGACCAACACGCGCCAGGCGGCCTCGTAGTTGCCCGATTCGGCGTGGAAGAGCCAGCCCTGGATGTTTTCGCCGGCGGGGCACGCGTGGTTGCAGGGCGGCAGGCGGTCCACGTACAGCGGGCGCTTGGTGCGCCACGCGCCGGTCTTGTTGGCGAGGCTGGAGCCGGCGTCGAGCGTGATCGCGAAGGGTCTTTCCATGGGGGCCGCTACTCCAGGAGTCCGAAGTCGGCGATGTTCTGGTCGGCCATGCGCTGGATTCTTTCGATGCGTTCCACGTCCGGCTGCTTGCCGAAGAGGTGCGCGAAGCGCTTCTGCCGCTTGAGGTACTCGGTCACCGGCACCTGGTGGCGGATTGCGGTGCGCGAGGTGACCTTGCCGTCGTGCGCCTCGAACAGCGGGAAGAGGCCGCACTCCAGGGCAAGGCGCGCGATGAGGATCGTGTCCTCGGGTGCCGAGCCCCAGCCGAGCGGGCACGGCACGAAGATATGGATGTAGCGCGCGCCGCGGATCTGCATCGCGCGCGTGACCTTCGCCTCCAGGTCGCGCAGGTTGGCCACACTCGCCGTGGCGACGTAGGGGATGCGATGCGCCATCGCGATCAGCGGCACGTTCTTGCCGGTGCCGAAGACGTTGCCCGGCGCGGGTCCCAGCGCCGGCGTGGTGGCGGTGCGCGCGGCGGGCGGTGTCGCGCTCGAGCGCTGCACGCCGGTGTTCATGTAGGCCTCGTTGTCGTAGCAGATGTAGAGCACGTCGTCGTTGCGCTCGAACATCCCCGACAGGCAGCCGAAGCCGATGTCGGTGGTGCCGCCGTCGCCGCCCTGCGCGATCACGCGCACGTCGTCGCGGCCCTGGGCGCGCATCGCCGCCGCCACGCCCGAGGCGACCGCGGCCGCGTTGCCGAAGAGCGAGTGGATCCACGGCACCTGCCACGAGCTTTCGGGATAGGGCGTGGAAAACACCTCGAGGCAGCCGGTTGCGTTCACCGCGATCAGCTTGTTGCCGGTCGCGCGCATGGCCGCGTCGATCGCGTAGCGTGCGCCGAGTGCCTCTCCGCATCCCTGGCACGCGCGGTGCCCGGAGTTGAGCGAGTTGGTGCGCTGCATGTCGGCCTGCACCGTGCGTTGGTCCTCGGCCAGCAGCCGGTTGCCGACGGTGAAGGTGCCGGTCTGGTAGTACTTGATGGGCTGTTCTTGCACGGTGTCTCTCCCGGGGATCAGCCGATGCCCGATGCAACCGTGCCGATGCGCCGCAGCAGCGCCTCGGCGGTGGGCCCGGTGCGCCGCGTGCGAGTCTCGCGCTCGAGCTCGTGGCTGACGAGCTCCGCATTCAGGTCGAGGAAGGTCACCTGCTCGAGCTGGTCGCGCTCGGCGTCCTCGAAGAGCCTGGTGAGCGAGGCCCGCGTGATGGCGCGCCCGCCGAGCCCGGCGATGACGGTGTAGCCCTTCAGCAGGATTCCGGAGAGCGACTTGCGAACGCCGTCGGAGACGATGCCGCCGAGTCCCACGGCGAGGCATTTCTCCAGCACCACCACGCGCTGCGCGTGGCGCAGCGCCTCGCGCAGCACCGCGAGCGGGAACGGCCGGAACGAGCAGATCGACACCGAGCCGATGCGCGAGCCGCGCTCCCGCATCTCGTCGACGACTTCCTGGATGGTGCCGTTGACCGAACCCAGCGCCACCACGATGGTGTCGGCATCGTCGGTGCGGTAGGTGCGGATCAGTCCGCCGGAGTCGCGGCCGAAGCGCTTCCTGAACTCGACCGCGAGCTCGGGGATGAGGCCCAGTGCGCGCAGCTGCTTGTGGTGGGAAAGGTAGCGCACCTCGGTGAAGGCCTCGGGACCCACCAGCGCACCCATGCTCACCGGATCCGCCGGATCGAGGACCTGGCGCGGGACGTAGGGGGGAAGGAACGCGTCCACCTCCGCCTGCTCGGGCACGTCGACGCGCTCATAGGCGTGGGTGAGGATGAATCCGTCCATGCAGACCATCACCGGGCAGGCGAGCTCCTCGGCGAGGCGGAACGCCTGGATGTGCAGGTCGAGCGCTTCCTGATTGGTCTCCGCGTAGAGCTGGATCCAGCCCGCGTCGCGCATCGACATGCTGTCGGAGTGGTCGTTCCAGATGTTGATGGGCGCGCCGATGGCGCGGTTGCCGATGGTCATCACGATGGGCAACCCAAGGCCCGATGCGTTGTAGACGGCCTCGGCCATGTACAGCAGCCCCTGGCTGCTGGTGGCGGTATAGGCGCGCACTCCGCCCGCGGAGGCGCCGATCGCCAC
>JBDSMR010000180.1:0-25010 GCA_039915735.1 Usitatibacter sp.
GGGCCGCGTCACCTACGAGATGATGGAGAGCTACTGGCCAGCGGTTGCCCGCGGCGACGCAGAGGCACCGCCGGCGATGCGCGAGTGGGCGATAAAGCTGGAGGCCAAGCCGAAGTATGTGGTGTCCTCGACGCGAAAGGACTTCCGGTGGACCAACAGCCACCACATCGCCGGCGACCTGCGCACAGGCGTACAGAATCTCAAGGACGCGACCCCGGACGGCGTGCTCCTCGGTAGCGGCAAGCTCGCGACCGAGCTGGACCGGCTGGACCTGATCGACGAGTACAGGTTGCTCGTCCACCCCAGGATTGCCGGCCACGGACCAACCCTGTACGAGAGCGGGCTGCCCAGCACGCGACGGCTCGAGTTGATCTCGGCGAAGCCGCTCCGCAACGGCGCGGTCGCCATGCACTACCGGCGCGCGCGCTGACTCGTGAGGCCGACCATGCGCTACGCCATCGTCATCGAGCATGACAACAGCAATCAAGACGCGTTTCGGCTTCAACTCGACGGCAGACCAGGTCATTGAAGGTGTTGATCCGCTCCTGCGTCTTGCCAGCGTGGGCCGCGTCTGGCCGCGGCACGATTGTCGTGGCTGGCCGTTCAACGGGATCGTTAGGCGTCACCAGAATGCGGAGATCGCAACTGCGCGGCCTTAACCAAGCCGTCTTCCTCCTGGTTTCGTGTGCGCTTGCCGCCGCCGCGCATGCGAGTTACGGCCAGATGCGATTGGACGGGGCTGGATTGTTCCTGGCCTTTGTGCTGGCCGTTGGCTACGGGCTGATCGTGGATGTGGCGCTGCTCGCCGGGCTCTTTCGCCACCGGGCGGGGCTCGTCGTCGGAGTCATCGTCTCATTGGTGGTGATCCTTCTCCTTTTCGGTCTGGCCGCCTCTCCCAGCGAACGGACGGGATTCTTCAAAGGGGGCCCGGGTGGGGCGGCGCTGGTCGTGCTCCTGGTGACCAGTGCGGTATTGCTGCCATTCATCGTCATCGCTCCGTTCGCGCAGCACCGGGCAATGCGCCAGGGCCGGCGCTTGCCGGGCTGGATCGCTGCGTGGATGGTTTTGCACCTGGCACTGCTGCCTGTTTTTCTCGTGCTCGCATGGACGGAGGAAAGATTCTGGAAGCAGGAATACGCGGCAGGGCTGGACGCGGGTCGCGCGGCCGAAGCCGGCGGGCTCGGCGTGATACTGGAAGGGGCTGAACAACGACGAGAACGCGTCTGGGGCACCGGATGGACCTCTCCCTGGCAAGGGAAGCCTTCGGGCGGCTATCCAGCCAGGCGCACCGGATGGATGACCGGCCTGGCAAAGGGCGTGGAAGAGTCCGCCCCCATCGCCACCAACGAACCCCTGAGCGAGCCGGACCGCACGGTACTGCGGAAACTGATCGAGCGGCACTTCGCCGGGTACGCAATCCCCAACATCAGGACCAAGTTGCTGTGGGATGCGTTAAAACCCGGCAGCTTCTCCAGGCAACTGGCGCCCGCCGGCGTGACTGACGCAGGCGCGGTAGATGAGGAGGTATTTCCCTTGTTGCTGGAACGGCTCGAAAAGTACGGTGACGCGCGCGTGTGCCCCGGCGGCCGGATGATGGACGCCGACCGAGCCGTGCTGAACGAGCTGGTCCTGGCCAAGACGCGCTTCTTTGACGAGGCGAGGAAGCGCGAGCTGGCGGGCGAGCTTGCCGCGAAGGAGGACGAACGCATGATGTCGGAAGCCCCCCTTCCGTTCCAGCTCATTTGGAAAGCGGCAAACGCGGCGGGGAATACGTTCGCGCAAGATGTTCGCGTTCCGGATTGGGGCGGCTATCCGCAGCGGGTCGAGCGAGCTTGCCGCGGGCCTGAGTGAGCGGATAGGGCAAGGGCGTGCGGGGCAAGTACTACGCCGCCTAGTCGAAGGGCACCAATCTTGTCCTTCTTAGCCCGACGTCGCGGCCGCCTTTCCTACTTCCGAAGCCGTGAACGAAGCACTTCGTGGGCTGTTACTCACCGACACGAAGTGTTCTTTGCGAGGTCGATTCCCAACGTAGTAACCTTGTTCATGACTTCCCTTTCGAAAGACTGTGTGTGGAAACTCAATCTTTGCACCTCGTGCCATCGCGGGACGGGGAAGTCCCTTTCATTCGTTAGACAGCATGCGAACTACTATTGAGCGGGCCGGACTTGCGGACATTCCCGCTTTGGTCGAGCTCATGAGCCAGTTCTATGCCGAATCGAGTTACGAGCTCGATCGAGAGTGGGCTGCGACGAGTTTCGCGCAACTCCTTCGAGATGAAGTGCGCGGCGCCGTGTGGATCGCCTGTTGCGGAACAGAGCCGGCCGGCCATGTTGTCCTGGCACTGAAACACAGCATGGAGTTCGGTGGTCTTGCCGGCGTCATCGACGATCTATTCGTCCGACCCCAGTTCAGGCGCCGGGGTGTCGGCTCGGCGCTCTTGTCCGCGCTTTTTGACGTGTGCCGCAAGCTCCACGTCGGGGCTGTTCACGTCGAGGTCGGTCCGGGAAATGTCGCAGCACTAGCGCTTTACCAGGCACACGGGCTCCGTGGTCACTTAGACCGTCAAACCTTGACCGCTCAGATAGGTGTGGAAGAGCATGCTGTCTAACAACGTGCTGCAGCGGAGCAGCGAGCATCGTGGCCGCACCGTGCGCGCATGTATGTGTGCGCGGGCCGGTGCGGAATGGGCGCCAAGGCTCTTGGATACACGGTTCAGGGCCGACGGCCCATGCCTCTATCGAGGTGTCCGGACCGGAAACACTGATCTCGTGCCGATTCATATGAAAACTCGCCAGACAATTCGTGTCATCGCCCTGTTCGAAGGCGCTAAGGGCGCACTCGTCCTCGCGCTTGGCTCAGGCCTGCTGGCTGTTGTTCACAAGAACCTTCATGAAGTCGCCGTTCGCTTGGTCGAGCACGCGCACTTGAATCCCGCAGCAAAGTATCCGCATATCTTCATCGAAGTGGCCAGCAATACACAAGACTCTCGGATACTGCTGCTCGCGGCGGGCGCCGCACTCTATGCCCTGGTCAGGTTCGTCGAGGCGTATGGGCTCTTTCTGGAGCGCACCTGGGCTGAAGCACTGGCCGCTGTAAGCGGTGCGCTGTACGTCCCATTCGAGGTTCACGGGCTCGTCAATCGCCCAGGTTGGCTCGGCGTCATGCTGCTTTGCGTAAACCTGGCGGTCGTGGCTTTCATGCTTGGAGCGCTTTCGCAGCGGCGCCGACTCCGGTCCGAGAATTCGGCCTAACCACTCGCTCAAGATCAGTCAACGCTTTCCATCCTGTGTCCGCGAAGGACAGCGCGAGCTTCCCGGGCCGTATGCGCGCGAGCCATATTCACGGACCGACGGGGGATGTCCCACCGGGTGAGTTGGCCGTGGCACTCTTGGCAAGTGCGAATGCGTAGATCCGAGAGGAGCAACGCAGTAAACTCACGGCGTGAACGTCTCGGAACTCATCTTCGAGGAAAACGGCGGCACGACGCTGCTGGTCCTGCACGAACCCTATCACTCAAGGTCCTTGCCACCTTCGACGACAAGACTGAGGGCTGATCCGCGAGCTCGAAGCCCGCGCAAGGAGGCGCGCCGTTCGCTCGAGCCGGTGTAATCGATGCATCGACACCAGGTGAGTGGCTCTGAATTGCGCAGTCTGCGAGCCGTCAAGGCAGTGCACACTCTTGCCTGGGCGTTCTTCGCTGGCTGCATTGTCGCAATTCCGTTCTTCTCGTGGCGCGGCGCTCACTGTGTGGCCGCTTGGCTCGCTGTCATTGTTCTGGGGGAAGTGTTGGTCCTGGCCGTTAACGACTGGGTCTGCCCACTAACCGCCGTCGCCGGTCGCTACACGCAGGAGCGGCAATCGAACTTCGACATCTATCTCCCAGAGTGGCTTGCCAAATACAACAAGCACGTCTTCGGTCCGCTCTATGTCGCCGCCGTAATCTTCGCGGTGGCAAACTGGCTGCACTCTTCGAACTAGCAACACTGCTGCGTATCCTCGAAGGCGTTGAAAGCTGACAGTCCGGCGGGAAGATTGTCATTCGCGGAGCGCCGAGATCGTGCGAAAGCTGCGACTCAGCGCATACATGGGAGCTCACCATGATCACCCTCTTGCCTGATCTCCCCGACAACACCATCGGCGTTGCCGCCTCCGGGCTGGTGAGCGGCAGCGACTACGAGACGGTTCTCATTCCCGCGGTCGAAGCCGCGCTTGGGAAGCACAAGAAGCTTAGGCTGATATACGAGCTCGGCAGCGACTTCACGGGCTTCGCTCCGGGCGCGATGTGGGACGACATGAAGTTGGGCATGGCGCATCTCAGCGCGTGGGAAAGAGTCGCCGTCGTCACCGATGTCAGTTGGATTGCAAACGCGGCGAACATGTTCAAGTTCGTCCTGCCGTGCCCAGTGAAGGTTTTCTCCATCAAGGACCGGGCTGCAGCGGAGAAGTGGATCGCAGCCTGACAACGCGCTCCAGCCGACGGACTATCGTGGTGCACATGGTTGCGGGCCGCTCACCGAACCCGGTGGGCGTCATACTGAATATCCGAACCAACGCAAACGGAGTTATCCATGAAGATCGCGCAGTCACTTGTGGCCGTTGCCATTGCGGCATTCGTTTCGGTGGCCGTAGCGGCGGACGGGCTGGTTGCGGTCAAGAGTCCACATAGCGCCAAGGACACGATGAACCGGCTCGAAGACCTGGTAAAGCAGCGTGGCCTGAACGTGTTCGCACGAATCGACCACGCCGCTGGTGCATCCAGGATTGGAAAGTCCCTGCGGCCCACGGAGTTGCTGATCTTCGGCAACCCGCAGGGCGGAACGCCGTTGATGGAGTGCGCGCAGTCCGCAGGCATCGATCTACCGCTGAAGGCCCTTGTGTGGGAGGATGCATCGTCCCAGGTGTGGCTCGGCTACAACGATCCGGCGTTCCTGGCCCGGCGGCACGGGGTGCCACAGTGTGCCGTTGTTGATAACCTTCGAAAGGCACTGGCCGGGCTGGTCGAGGCAACAGTCGCTCGCTAGTATCGTGAAGCCGGTCGTCAGATCGCATGATCATCGCCTGCAGTGGATTTCACCCGCCCCAAGCCAGAGCGCTCCGCGCTCGCCGCATCATGTTCGGCGCGCTCCTTGCGAGCCTGCTTTCAGGTTGTGCCTTCCTGAGACCGCCGGAACTCGACACCACGCCCCTGGAGGCCGGCGGGCTGCCCGCCCCCGACATCACCGTCCAGATCCCACAGTTGGGGCCTTGCACCGATGCGCCGGACCACGCTTTCTCCCTCGACTCGTCGAAGCCGGTGACCGTGCTGGTGCACGGTTGCAATGGCTCGGCGGGGAGGTTCCGTTCGCTCGCGCAGCTCTACGCTTTCCACGGCCAGCAGGCGATCTGCTTCACCTATGACGACCGGGGCAGCCTGCTGCGCGCCTCCGCGCAACTGGCCGCGGCAGTCGGGACGCTGGCGGGGAAAATGCGCAAACGTGAGATCACCGTCATCGGCCACAGCATGGGCGGGCTGGTGGCGAGGAAGACGATGGAAGGCGAGCGCCGCACGGATTGGGAGCGCGACGGGGTGAACGTGAACCTGGTGACGGTCTCGGCGCCACTCTCGGGCATCGCGGTCGCGAACGCCTGCGGCTATAGCAGTTTGCACTGGGCGAGCCTGGGCACTGTGCCGCTCATCTGCTGGGCCGTGACGGGCGACAACTGGTACGAGATCACCGCTTCTTCCGATTTCATCCGCCGCCCCGGTCCGCTGGTCGCCTCGGTGCGGCGCTACGTGAAGGTGGTCACCGATGAGCGCGATGCCTGCCGCCGTCGCGACGCGGCGGGCGCCTGCCTGGAAAGCGATCACATCTTCAGCCTCGCTGAACAGTACCAGCCGATCATCGACGGGTACCCGCGCCTGGCAAACGTCCAGGTCGCGGCCGGGCACGTGGCGATCGTGGGCTACAAGGGTGTCGCGCCGCGCCAGCTGGTCTCGATCCTGCAGCAGCAGGGTGTACTCGCCGCCACCCCCCCGGGACGCGCGGGCGCACTGGAGCGGCTGATGGCGGAGCTCTATTGATGTTGGGTCGTGCGGAAATTTTTGGGGAAGTCCCTTTCATTCGTTAGGTGCCAGATGGAGATTCAGGCAATCCAACCGCCTGAGCTTGAATCGGCCAGAAGGCTGACCGCAGACTTTCCCGCTGGCGTCTCACGATGAATTTGCTCCTGTTCCTGGCCGGGCTGACTGCGTTGGTCCTGGGGGCCAACCTGCTGGTGCGAGGCTCTCGCAAGCTCGCGCTCTCGTTCGGCATCTCGCCTCTAGTGGTGGGGCTGACAATCGTGGCGTTCGGCACCAGCGCCCCGGAGGTGGCGGTTTCGGTGGGCGCAGTACTGGATGGCAAAGCCGACATCGCCATCGGCAACGTAGTAGGCAGCAACATTTTCAACATGCTTTTCATCCTCGGCGTGAGTGCTCTCATCACCCCATTGGCAGTGAGGCAGCAGCTCATTCGCCAGGAGGTGCCCATCATGATCGGCGCGAGCATGCTGCTCCTGGCCCTCAGCCTGGACGGCAAGCTGTCGCTCTGGGACAGCACGCTGCTCTTCACGCTGCTTGTTGCCTACAGCGTATTCCTGGTGCTGCAGTCGCGCCGTGAGACGCGGGCAGCGCAAACCGATTGCGGCGTCAGGATCAGCCCCGCCGAGGCCGGCGGGTGGGACGCCAAGTGGCCGGCGCAGGTCGCGCTGGTCATCGCCGGGCTGGTCATCCTTGTGGCGGGCTCGGGTTGGGTAGTCGCTGCATCGATCGCCTTCGCCAAGGTTCTGGGGGTGAGCGATCTGGTGATCGGCCTGACGATCGTCGCCGCCGGCACCTCCTTGCCTGAGGTGGCCACGTCGATAGCCGCGGCCATCAAGGGCGAACGCGACATCGCGGTTGGAAACGTGGTGGGCAGCAGCACGTTTAACATCCTGGGGTGTCTCGGTCTTTCGGGGCTGGTGTCGGGTGACTTGGGCCTGGCCGTAGCGCCGTCATTGGTGGCATTCGACATGTGGATCATGATCGCCGTGGCGCTGGCCTGCCTGCCCCTGTTCATTACTGGCCGTGAGATCGCGCGCTGGGAAGGCGCGGTATTCGTCAGCTACTACGTCGCCTATGTCGCCTACCTGATCCTGGCGGCGCAGCAGCACGCAACGCTGGCTGGTTTTTCGTTGGTGATGATGAGCTTCGTCGTCCCGCTTACCATCATCACAATGGTGGTGATGGTGATGCTGCGCAGCCCCTCGGAAAATTGACCGCCGCGTTCGCGCTTCTGCCCCGGCCGTGCGAGCAAGAAACGGGCTATCGACTCGCAGTCGCGGGCATCGTTGAACCGTTTGAGACTTGCACGAGTCGTTGGGTCCCCGCCAAGCTGCGTTGGAGCAGTTTGGGGGACATCGTGGGCCGCGGCGCGCACGGCAAGGAGATCTGCTTGCGGCCGCTAAACTGGATGTTGGTCGTAATGAAGGGGGATATCGTGCGGGCATTCAAGATTGGCGTCTTTGTTGTACCACTCCTGGTGGCGCTGACGATAACCAGTGCAGATGTCCGCAAGACACACGTTGGCGCAAGTGGTGAGCAATGACGGCCACCGCCCCAATGGACACCATCGCTGAATTCCAGTTGCGTCGCCGCAAAGTCCGGCGAATGGCCGGGCCGTGGATTCTTGGTGGCGTGGCCGGGGCTTTGCTTGCGGTCTTCTACGGATTAGATCCCTCAGCTCCGCTGTCACAGCGAGCACCCATGCTGGCTGTGACCGCGGGGTTCCTCGCTTGCATCATTGTCGGTGCAAGTATCGTGAACCGGCACTATCGATGCCCCGCATGCAACGCCGTGCCAAGTACTCGCCATGGCATCCTCTTTGGGCCAAACGAGTGTTCGTCATGCGGAGTCCGCCTCAAATGACGCGCAGGCTCACGCTACCCGAAGGACGGATCGAAGAGTCGCCATGAGGAGTTGATCGACGCCTGGTACAAGCGCCACCTCGGTATCGATGTGCAGGCGTGGGGTGGCGCGGCGTTCGAATGGGCCGACGCGGATGGCAAGCCCACGGGCGGAACGACCATCTGGTCCGTTGGTCCGGAGGAAGGCGACCAGTTTGCTCCGAGCAAAGCTCCGTTCATGGTCAACTATCGCGTTGAAGACCTTCACGGCCTCATCGCGGCGCTCAAGGCGGAAGGCTGCAATGTCCTCCCGAAGGTCGATGACTCCGAGTACGGCAAGTTTGCCTGGGTCATCGATCCCGAGGGCAACAAGGTGGAGTTGTGGCAACCGCCTGCCGGCCAATGAAACGCGCGCGCGTTCGCGGGCCGATCACGGCGATGACCCGGCGATCGCCCCCTGCACCAAGCTGGGTATTCGCGAAGATGTCCTGCACTTCGACCGGAATTCCGCATGACCGCCATTTCCGAGTGTGATTTGCCGCAAGCAGCCCTGCTGCGAAAGTATGTGGGGCCGCTTGCGCACGTCGATTGCTACACGACCGAGATGCCTGGAATCGTTTCCCACCCCGAGTATGTCGAGGCCTTCTACACCACGGCGGTTTTCAAGCTGGAGCGGGCAATCTTGTCGGCGGCCCTCTCTCGCCCATCCACGGATGCGCAAGTCGCGGATCTCGCGAAGGGGAAAATCGAATCGTTTGCCGCCTGGAGCGTCGAAGCCAGGGCACCCAACCAGTTGCTCCTGTGCGACATGCATGGCCGCACCCGCTCATGGTTGATGGCCGAACCAGTTGCAGGCGGCACGGCGACGCGCCTTTATTTCGGCTCCGCCGTGGTCCCGGTGATCAACAAGCAGTCGGGTAAAGCAACTCTGGGTCCGGTGTATCGCGCATTGCTGGGGTTCCACAAGATCTACTCGCGGGCGCTGCTGGGCGCCGCGGTGAAACGCATCAAGGCAGGAAAGGGTGAATAGGGAAATCGCCACCCGGATAAAATGGGCCCGATGAAGATCGAACAGGACGACCTGACCCGGCCCGCCATCCACGAACTGCTCAACGAACACCTGCGCAGCATGTACGAGCTCTCGCCGCCGGAGAGCGTGCATGCGGCCGACCTCAATGGCGACTACATCGATGACTCGAACAGCGCCTTCATGACGATGCGGCTTTGAGGGATCGCGTGACCGTCGCGTTCACCGTCGCCCATCCCGTCAAGCACCGCGCGGAACTGCTGGAGCTGAATATCGAATACGTGACGTGGGTGATGGACGGCATCGAGAAGATGATGGGAGCGCAGGCGGTGGATGTCCTGGGCGCTCCGGTGCCGGAATACGTGGCCGCCACGCTCGAGAAGGTCGCGGGCGATCCGCCGCCGCGCGGCGCGTTCTACATCGTCGAGGTGGATGGAAATCTCGCGGGCATGGGCGGACTGCGATACCTGCAGCCGGGCTTGGCGGAGATCAAGCGCGTCTACGTTCGACCCGGATTCAGGGGCATGAAGCTCGGCGGCACGATCCTCGCGCGCCTGCTGCAGGATGCGACGGCTTTCGGGTACCGGCGCGCCGTCCTCGACACCGCGTCCTTCATGGACTCCGCACAACGGCTCTATGAAGCCATGGGATTCGTCGACTGCCCGATCTACGAAGGCGTCGAGGTCCCGCCTGCATTCCAGAAGAACTGGCGCTTCATGGAGCGTTCATTGGCGACGGCTTCGTGATCCGCCTTGCTCGCGCCTGCGTGGCAATCGCGATCTCGATCGCGACGACGGCGTTTGCGCAGACCGTGAATCCGCTCGACACGTCCGCGCTCGCCGTCACGCAATACAAGATCGACGGCTGGCAGACGGAGCAGGGCCTGCCGCAGAACACCGTGCAGTCGATGTACCAGACGCGCGATGGCTACCTCTGGGTGGGAACGGGCGGCGGGCTCGCGCGCTTCGACGGCATCCGCTTTTCCACCTTCGAGTTGTCGCCGGTGCCGGAGCTCGCGTCGCGTCCGATCTTCGGCTTCATGGAGGATTCCGGGGGCGCGCTCTGGATCGGGCACAGCCGCGGCGCCACGCGCCATCACGAAGGTCGCTTCGAGCGCATGTTCTCCGACGAGATGATGGAGGGGCGCCGCGTCTGGGCTTTCGCCGAAGGAACGGACGGCGTCATCTGGTCGGCGACGGAGAATGGCCTGGTGCGCTGGGAGAAAGGCGTCATCAGGATCTTCAGGGAAGCCGAGGGCCTGCCCACCAAGCGGCTGCGCACGCTCGCCTTCGACAAGGACGGCACGCTCTGGATCGGCACCACGGGTGGTGGCCTGGTCTCGTATGCCGGTGGCCAGTTCAAGGTGCTCGAAGGATTTCCCAGCCTTGAAGTGCGCCACGTGATCGCCGATCCCGCTGGAGGCATCTGGGCGGCGACAGCGGGCGCGGGGTTGGTCCGCGTCGATCGCGGCGCGATCAAGGCATACGGTGTCTCGGACGGGTTGCCCACGGACCAGCTCACCTATCTCGCGCGCGGCAAGTCGGGCTCGCTCTGGATCGGGACCTGGGGCGAGGGCGTGAGCCGCATGAGCGAAGGGCGCTTCTCCTCGATCTCTACCGCAGGTGGATTGGCAGGCGACCAGATCTGGTCGATCCATGTGGATCGCGAAGGCAGCCTCTGGGCGGGCACGTGGCACGGCGGCCTGAACCGCCTCAGCAATCGCGCGTTCGTGGTGTTCGGGAAACCCGAAGGACTCGCAGGCGACAACGTGCGTTCTGTCATTCACGCGCGCAACGGCGTCACCTGGGTAGCCACCGCGGGCGGCGGCGTGAACCGCATCGAAGGCGGCAAGATCACCAACATCACGAAGAAGGACGGGCTCCCGTCGGATGAGGCCTCGGGCCTCTTCGAGGATCGGGATGGCGCGATCTGGGTCGCGACCTACACGGGTGGTGTAGCGCGCCTGAAGGACGGCAGGATCGAAAGCTTCGGGCCCATGCAGGGCGTGCCCAACGTGGACACACGAGTGGTCTACCGCGATCGCAGCGACACGTTGTGGATCGGCACTGCAACCGGGCTGGCGCGGTTCGACGGCAAGACCTTCAAGGTGGTGAGGGAGCCGGGCGCGCCGCTCGAAGGCATCACGACGATGCTGCAGGACCAAAGTGGCACGCTCTGGATCGGAACGCCGGGCGACGGCCTGGTGCGTTACCGCGACGGAACCTTCGACGTGCTCACGCGCAAGGAGGGCCTCGCCTCCAACTGGATCGTCGCGTTGTACGAGGACAAGGCAGGGACCGTCTGGATCGGCACCAACGGCGAGGGCGTGAGCCGCTTCCGCGACGGCAAGCTGAAAAGCATTCGACCGACCGACGGGCTCTGGGATGGGCTGGCGCAGGTCATCCTCGAGGATCGGCTGGGTTTCTTCTGGATGACGACCAACCGCGGCTTCTTTCGGGTGGCACGCTCCGAGCTCGATGCATTCGCCGAGGGACGCATTCCGAAGGTCAACTCCATCGGCTACGGTCCGGGGGATGCCCTTCGCAGCACAACCTTCGCGGGCGGTGTCCAGCCTGCCGGCGCCGTCGACGGCAATGGTCACCTCTGGCTGCCATCGCTCAAAGGCCTGGTGATCGTGGACCCGGCGCGATTGCCGGACCAGGGCGAGCCTCCCCCGGTTGTGGTGCAGCAGATCTCGGTGAACGGAAAGGCGGAGCCCGCGCAATCGGAGATCGTGCTGCCGCCCGAGGCGCTGGCGCTCTCCATCCGCTACGCCGCGGGCACGCTGCTCAACGCCGACCGCGTGCGCTTCCGCTATCGCATGGAGGGCATAACGCCCGACTGGGTCGACGCCGGCAAGACGCGCGAGGCGACGTTTGCGTCGCTGCCTCACGGCACTTACCAGTTCCACGTCTCCGCTTCCCTTGACGGCAAGCGCTGGCGCGAGGCGGCGCAGCCGCTCTCGATCACGATGACGCCGCACTACTACCAATCGACGTGGTTTGTCGCCTTTGCCACGCTGCTGACGCTGGTTACGGCCGTGGCGCTCTTCCAGCTGCGCACGCTCCAGCTGCGCCGCCGCCAGGCCGAAATGGAGCGGCTCATCGCCACCAAGACGGAGGAGCTGCGGATTGCCAACGAGCATCTCTCGGAGCTTTCGTTTGCCGACGCCCTGACAGGTCTCGCCAACCGCCGGCGCCTGGACGAGATGCTCGAGACGGAATGGCGCCGCGCCGCGCGCCTGCAGACCTGGCTCGCTATCGTGATCGCCGACATCGATGCATTCAAGGCCTACAACGACGCGCTTGGCCATCCGGAGGGCGACAAGGCGCTGGTGGCGGTAGCGCAGGTGATCACGCAGGCGGCGAGCCGTGCGGGCGACTTCGCGGCGCGATTCGGCGGCGAGGAGTTCGTGATCCTCATTCCTGGCGCCAATCAAGCTTCCGCGCTGGCTTTCGCGGAGGGCTTGCGGCGTGCCTGCGAGGCGCGCGCGATTCCGCACCCTGCGTCTCCCGTGTCGCCTGTGGTCACCATCAGCCTTGGCGTGGCGGCACGAGTCCCTTCGGGAGAAAACACCGCCGCCGGACTGCTGGCAGAAGCCGACGCCGCGCTCTACAAGGCCAAGCAGGCCGGGAGAAACCAGTTGCGGTAGGCTTTCGGGAAACCCGACGCAGGAGAGTTCCCAATGAAGGCTGTTTTCGCATCCCTGATTCCCGCGCTGATGCTCCTGCCGACGGCTGCCCTCGCCGCGCCATTGGTCCCGCAGGTGAAGGCCCCACAAGTCGATTCGCCCGCGCGCGTCCTCTTCGTCGGCAACAGCTACATGTATTACGGCGACAGCCTGCACAACCATGTGCAGCGGCTGGTGACCGCGGCCGATCCGGCGATGGCAGGCAAGCTCAAGTACAAGTCCGCGACCATCGGTGGCGCGGAGCTCTCGCACCACGAAATCGACCACTTGACCAGGCCCGGCCGCATCGGCGTGAAGGAGCCGTTCGAGCTGGTCATCCTGCAAGGCGGCAGTGGCGAGCCGCTTTCGGAGAAGCGCCGCGCGCACTTCCGCAAGACGGTGATTGCCTTCGACAAGGTGATCAAGGAGCGCGGCGGCAAGACTGCCCTCTACTTTCCCCAGGTCTACGTGAAGCCGCACAAGGAAGCCAGGCCCGAGAACCTCACGATGACGGACGAGACCTATGTCGGCGTTGCCAACGAAATCGGCGCGCTGGTGATCCCGGTCGGTCTCGCGTTCGAGGAGGCGTACCGGCGCCGCCCCGACATCAAGCTGCACAAGGGCTTCGATGGCTCGCACCCGGAACTGATCGGCACTTACCTCGCCGCGTGCACGGTGTACGCCAGCGTCTACGGCAAGTCGCCGGTGGGCAACAGCTACGACTACTACGGCAGGATCGACAAGGAAATGGCGGCCTTTCTGCAGCAGGTGGCGGCCGACACCGTGAAGAAATTCAACGAGCGGAGCTGAAGACTTGCCCGGACCTGCGGAAATCCAGATCCAACTGATCGCAGATATCTGCGCCATCGCCGAGCGCCCGTTCGTGGAGGTGGTGGAGAACAACTTCGCCGGGCACTTCAACGAGCTGCAGGTGACCATCAAGCTACGCCCGGAATCCACCGACGAGGAGGTTATCGGCCTGCAGAACGAGCTGCTGACCTACCTCGAGTCGGTCGTGAATACGCCCGCCTTGACCTGGCTTGTGAAGTTCATGCGCGGCGATGAGAAGCTGCGTTCGATTTTTCCCGGCGACAAGACGCGCGGGCCGGGGGAGAGCGTCGAATGGACGCAGTGAAGCGCACTTCGTGATTCTCGAACCCCAGGTTGCGGCGCATGCCGAGGAGATGTTCGCAGTGCTTGGTGACCCCGCCATCTACGAATTCGAGAACGATCCGCCGCCTTCACTCGAGTGGCTTCGCGGGAGCCTCGCGAAACTCGAATCGCGCTGCTCTCCGGACGGAACCGAGAAGTGGCTCAACTGGGTGATCCGCACTGACGAAGGGCTTGCGGGATATGTGCAGGCAACGGTTCATGCGGATGCGAGCGCCGATATCGCCTATGTGCTGGCGAGCCCTTTCTGGGGACGTGGGTTGGCGGCCGAGTCCGTCAACGCGATGATCGCGCAGTTGCGTGATGTCCATGGCGTGCGAAAGCTTGGCGCCATCTTCAAGGGCGCCAACCTGCGTTCGCGGCGCTTGCTTGAACGGCTGGGTTTTCGTGATGCCATACGCGAAGAAGTCGCCGCGCGCGGGATGGAACCCGACGAGATGATGATGGTCCGCGACGCCTGACTCCGTGGCCAGCAACACATCCGCCGGCTATTCCGGAACGCCGCTCGCGAAGAAGCTCGGCATCAAGGAATTGACCCGCGTCTTTCTCATCAATGCCCCTGACGACTACGAGACGCTGCTGAAACCGTTGCCGGCCGGTGTTGCATTCGACGCGAACGCGGCGGCCTCCACCGATGTCGCCCATGTGTTCGTCACGAAGAAGACCGAGCTCGCCAGGCACCTCGCCGCGCTGCGCAAGAGGCTCAGGCCGGACGCTTCGGTGTGGGTCTCGTGGCCGAAGAAGGCTTCGAATGTACCGACGGACATCACCGGGGACGTGATCCGCGAAATCTGCCTGCCGATGGGATGGGTCGACATCAAGGTGTGCGCGGTTACCGATGTGTGGTCGGGGCTGAAGCTGGTGGTGCGCAAGGAGCTGCGCTGAAGCGATGCCGCATGAGGAGCGCAAGCTGCGGCTGATCGCCGCGGGTGTCGCGCTTCGGGACGTGTGCGAGGCGGCGCATCGGCCCGGCAGTCTCGATGCCTCGATCGACGTCGCCCCGATGAAGGCCAATAGACGCCGCCGTCCCGTATCGAGCAAAATATGAGCCCCGGTCGATCGTGAAGAAGGAGTGCGAGGTCCATGACTAAGCTCGTTGCCGTTATGGCGGCCGATGTTCCCGCGCGCGCCAAGGCGTCCAACTATCCGCAACCCTACGCCTCGCGCATGCACACGCGGATCAAACGCGGACTCGGTGACGTGTTCGGGCTCACGAACTTCGGCGTCAACCTGACACGCCTGAAACCGGAGGGCATCTCCGCCCTGCGGCACGCGCACACGAAGCAGGACGAGTTCGTCTACATCCTTGAAGGCCATCCAACCCTTTGCACTGACGAAGGCCGGCTGCGCCTGTCGCCCGGAATGTGCGCGGGCTTCAAGGCCGGCGATGGCAACGGTCACCACCTCGTCAACGAAACCACCGAAGACGTCGTCTACCTGGAAGTGGGCGATCGTGTTCCGGGTGACGCGGCCACCTACCCGGACGACGACATCGCAGGCGTCGCGGCCCCCGGCGGCGGCTGGACCTTCACCCACAAGGACGGCAGTCCGTACTGAGATGATCACGCTGGAGAACCTGCAGGACATGTTCGCCTGGATGAAGGAGTCCTGATGGCAGTTCTGGAAGTGGCAAACCTGCAGGTGAAGCCGGGCCAGTTCGCTGCGTTCGAGGCGGCGTTCGGAAAAGCGCAGGCGATTATCGCGTCGATGCCGGGTTACCGCTCGCACGAACTGCAGAAATGCATCGAGCACGAAAGCCAGTACGTCCTGCTGGTGCGCTGGGACACGCTCGAGGCGCACGAGGTGGGTTTCCGCAAGTCGCCGCAGTACCAGGAGTGGCGCGCGCTGCTGCACCATTTCTACGACCCGTTTCCCACGGTGCTGCATTACGAGCGCCTCGAAGGCGCGCTGGGCGCATGACGATGCCGGTGAAGGAAGTGCTGGCGGTGGCCGAGAGCAGCGCGAATTCGCGAAGGCCAGGGCCCGAGGCAAATGACCGGCAGGGCCTTCGGGATGGCATCATTGCAGGGTGCTCGACCCAAGGAAAACAATGAGCTTCCGAGCTCCGACCGCCAGTGTCCGGCGCCTGGCGCCGCACGATGCCTCGCAGTACCGCACGATGATGCTTGAAGCCTACGAGCGCCATCCGGACGCGTTCACCTCCAGCGCGGCGGAACGTGCGTCCTTGCCGCTCACCTGGTGGGAGGCACGCCTGAAGGAGGGCTCGACGGTCGCTGACATGGTGCTGGGCGCGTTCCAGGGCAATCGCCTCGTGGCTGTCGCCGGCCTTTCCTTCGAGACGCGTGCCAAGGCGCGCCACAAGGCCACGCTCTTCGGCATGTACGTTTCCTCTGCGGTGCGCAGGTCCGGCATTGGAAAGCTGCTGGTCCTGGGCGTGCTCGAGCAGGCGCGCATGCGCGACGGCGTCCGGCTGGTGCAACTCACGGTCACGCAGGGCAATGACGCCGCGCAGTCGCTCTACGAGCGCTGCGGCTTCACGCAGTTCGGGGTCGAGCCCTTCGCCATCTGCGTGGATAACGACTTCCACTCCAAGGTCCACATGTGGTGCGACCTGAAGATGGAGTCCTGAGGTGAAGGGCATGTTGCTGGTCGCACTCGGCGGCGCATTCGGCTCGGTGGCGCGCTACAAGATGTCGGGCTGGATCCTCCACCACACCGTCGACTGGCGCTTTCCCGCCGGCACTTTCGCGGTCAATGTCCTTGGTTGCCTGGTCGCCGGAATCCTCGCGGGAATAGCCGTGAAACACGACATGCTTTCCCCCGAAACGCGGCTGCTCCTTTTCACCGGCCTGCTCGGCGGATTTACCACCTTCTCCGCCTTCGGCCTGGAGACGATGCTGCTGCTCAAGCGCGGCGAAGTCCTCATCGCCGGAGCCAACGTCCTGCTGAGCATCACTGCGGGCCTGCTGGCGCTGTGGCTGGGTATGGGACTGGCTTCCCTCAAGTAGCGCATGCGATCGATCACCTTCCGCGCGTTGTCCATCGACGACATGCAGTCCATGTTCCTGTGGCTGCTGCGCCCGCACGTGACCAAGTGGTACGCGCGCGCGCCTGTTTCGTTTACGGAAGTCGTCGCGAAGTACGGCCCGCGCACTCTTGCGGAGTCTCCCGTCGCCGCCTACATCATCGCGGTCGATGGCAAGGACGCGGGCTACATCCAGACCTATCCGCTCGACCTGTTTCCCGATTACGCCGGGCGCCTTGCCTGCGAACCTGGTGTCATGGGCATGGACATCTTCATCGGCGAGGAGCTGATGCTGGGCTGGGGCCTGGGCACGCGGGCCATCAGCCAGTTCGTCGAGGAGATCGTCCTGGCCAGGACCGACGTGCCGGCGGTGGTCGCGGGGCCCGTCGAGGGGAACAATGCCTCGATCCGCGCATTCGAGAAGGCCGGGTTCCAGCGCTGGCAGGTGATCGAGAACGAGCGTGGGGAACAGGAATGCGTGATGCGGCGGGAGCGTCCGGCCTGAAATGGTCCAGCGTGCCCGTGCCGCCGCCACCCTAGGCCAGCTGGGGCCTGGGATACTCGACGATCTTTGAGGCGCGGCGTTCGAAGGCGGAGCGCAACGTGAGCATCTTCTCCTGCCGCTTGGTGATCAGCGGGTAGTGACGAAGGACGACGAGGCGGTCGTGCGCTTCCCAGCAGCTCTTGGTGTTGGTGACCCACAACGCGGGATCGAGGCGGCGCAGGTCGAACGGGACCGAGTAGCTGCGCAGCGTCTTCTGCCCACGACGGTTCGAGTACTCGTGGAAATAGGAAAGCGCCAGCTCGCGCAGGTTGCGATAGATGGGATCGCGGTAGCGCAGCGGTGATCCGTTGGTCTTGCTGATGGCGCCCCAGGCGCCCTCACGCTTGAAGAGCGTGATCACATGCGGGTAGTCACTGATGTCGCAGTCCAGGTGCATCACCCACGGCGTCTCGCCATTCACCCACAACGCACACGCCGCCATCATCGCGCCCTCTATGCAATGCGCGCGCTTCTGGCGCAACACCTCGCGCACCGAAAGCACCGTCTCGCCACCAATCTCGTGGTTGATGGTGATGGCGTTGAGGAAATCCTGGATCTTGTGCGGTGAATTGAGGCGCGCGAGGTTGTTGTATTCACTCGCGGTCAATCCCAGGTCGCTGGCGCTGGCGAAACGCTTCATGGCTCTCCTCATGGATGGCGGCCGCTGGAGGGAATGCAGACGCGGCGCGGATTTCCAGCGCCGCAAGGTATCAGGGCGACTTCGATGGCGCGCCCATAAAGGGCGGAAAGATTTTCGGAATTCACGACCTCGTCCGTAGCTCCCGCGGCCATCACGCCGCCGCCGCGAATCATGACGACCCGGTCGGCGATTCGCAAGGCGTGGTCGGGATGGTGGGTGGAAAAAAGCACGGCGCTTCCCGCGTCGCGCAGGCGCGCGATCTCCTCGAGGATCAGCGCCTGGTTGCCGAAGTCGAGGTTGGCTGCCGGCTCGTCCATGAGGATGTGCGCGGCTTCCGTCGCCAGCGCGCGCGCGATCAATGCAAGCTGGCGTTCGCCGCCGCTTACGTGATGGATCGGCCGATCAGCGAGGGCGGAGATGCCGAGGCGGTCGAGGGCTGCCCGGGATTGCTCGCGGTCGCGCGCCATCGGCTGCGCGAAGACGCCCCGATGTGCGGCACGTCCCATCTCCACCATCTCGAGCAGGCTGAAATCGAAATAACTCTCCGCGGCTTGCGGCACGTAGGCGAGCCCGGACGCGCGCTCGCGCGCGGTCCAATCGTGCAGCGGCCGTTGGTCGAGCGTGACGCTGCCGGAGATCGGCGGCAGCAGCCCCAGCAAGGTTCGCAGCAGCGTGGTCTTGCCGCTGCCGTTGGCGCCTAGCAGGCAAACCACTTCGCCCGGCGAGAGTGAAAGTTCCACACCAGACCCGATCGCGCGGCCGTGGAAGCCGAAGCCCAGCCCACGCGCCGCCAGCGTCATGCGGACCTCCGGAAGGAAATCGCCAGCAACGCGATGAAGACCGGCGTGCCGATGAAGGCCGTCGCGACGCCAGGTGGCACCTCGGTTGCAAACGCAGTGCGGCACAGGGTGTCGACCGCGAGCATGAATGCCGCGCCCAGCACCAGCGATAGCGGCAGCACGCGCGCGAAAGGAGCACCCACCAGCAGGCGGGCCGCGTGCGGAATGATGAGTCCCACCCAGCCAATGGTTCCAGCAAGGGAGACGGCGGCGGCGGTGACGAGTGTCGCGCAGACGATCACCACGAAGCGCAGCAGGCCCACCGACAATCCCAGCGAACGCGCTTCGTCTTCCGAAAGGGAAAGAACGTCGATGCGCCAGCGCAGCAGCGCAAGCGGGATCAAGCCGATGGCAATCGGGATCAGCGTCGACGGCAGATCGCGGGGGAGCGCGCCGGTGAAACTGCCCAGCAGCCAGAAGGTGATGGCGGGCAACTGGTTGTAGGGATCGGCCACGTATTTCACCAGCGCGATGCCGGCGCCGAAGAGGGATCCCACGACAACTCCGGTCAGCACCAGCGTGAGCAGCGGATCGCGTCCGCCGATCCAGGCGCCTATCACCACCACCAGTCCCACGGCGACGAGGCCGCCTGCGAAGGCGAGCGCCTGGATCGCGCCCACCGGCAGTGAATACAGCACCGCAATGCCCGCTCCCAGCGCGCAGCCGGCGGTGACGCCGAGGATGTCGGGCGAGACGAGTGGATTCTTGAAGAGGCTCTGGTAGGCGGCACCCGCAGCGGCAAGGGCCGCGCCAACGGCCAATGCGCCTGCAACGCGCGGCGCGCGCACCTGCAGCACCACCGCGTCCACGTTCGCCGCAAGACCGCTGGGCCCTCCCGTGATCGCGGCCCACAACGCGCGCGCCACATCGCCGGGTGCGACGGGAAACTTGCCGACGCTGAAGCTCCACAGCACCAGCAGTGCGAGCCCTCCGCAGGCCAGCGCGAGCCAGAGCGGAAAGCGCGCTCGCGCGACGATCATCGAGGCGCGACGCCGGGTTCGGCGGGCAGGCACGCCAGCTGTTCGTCGCTGGGGGCGAGGCGCGTGCGCATGTTCAACGAATCTTCAGCGTGGTGCCGCAACCGCCTCGGCCTCGAGACCGGGTTCGAAGCTCGAGAAGATGGTGCCGGGATCCGGCGCCGCGTATCCGGGCAGCGAAGCGACGAGCGCGCGGAAGGGCGAGCCGCGCAAATGGTCCAGCAATGTCGTCACCGCGGCCGACGAGAGATCCTCGGTCCTGCAAGCCAGGTAGTAGCGCTCCGTGCACACCGGCACGAAATCGAGCCGGTATTGCGTCGCGGCAGCGTGCACGCCAAAACCCACGTCGGCCTGGTGGCCGGCGATCAGCGCGGCCACGGCTGCGTGCGTGATCTCCTCGTTGTCGTAGCCCTGCATGCGCGAACGGTCGAGCCCTTCAGTGGAGATCATGAACTCGAGCAGCGCGCGCGTGCCCGAGCCGCGCTGGCGATTGACCATGCGCACGTCCTGGCGCGTGAGGTGGGCGACGGCGGCGATGTTCTTCGGATTGCCTGGTCGCACGATGAGGCCCTGTGTACGCGTGACAAACGAGATCAGCCGGTGGTCTTCGAGCGACAGGCACTCCGCATAACGCTGCTGCATCAACTCGCCGAGGCGTCCGACCGGAACGTGGAAGCCAGCGATGTCGCACTCGCCACGGCGAAGTGCGGCCAGCGCATCGAAGCTGCCCTTGTACTGCAGGTCGACGGAAACACCCGCGGCCGAGGAGATCTCACCGAGCCCGGCTACCGCGAAATCGTGGCTCGCCTGCATCACGAGCGTGGGCATCGCCTCCGATAACGTCTCGTTGAGCGAACGCGCGAATTCGGAGGCGAGGTTGGCCAGCTCCGGCGCGAGGCGGGCCTGGGCGCGGCGTCCGGCGAGCAGCAAACGCTTGCCCAGCGGGGTGAGGGTGGTGCCGCGCCCGCGCGCCTTGGTGACCAGCGTCGAGCCGAAGAATTTTTCCCAGTCCTCGATCAGGTTCCAGGCATGGCGGTAGGAGATCCCGGCCCTTTCGGCGGCCTGTGTGAGCTTCGCGGAAACGTCGAGCTCCGCCAGCAACTCGATCAGCTGGAACTCGAATTCGCGCTCCTCGCCGGAGCGGATGCGCCACAGCGGGCGGATGTCGATCTGGATCATCGGGTCATTATCGCAGTTCGCGGATTCCTCCTGCGCGGCAGGCTACCCGCGGCGTATACGCGCACTAACCGGGCTTGTAGTTGGGGAAAAAAAGCTGTTGGCCCTCGATCCTGTATTCGGCGATCGCCTTCTGGCCGGCGGGCGAGATCAACCAGTTGATGAATTTCCGGCCCATGTCCTTCTTCACGTGTGCATGTTTCTCCGGGTTCACGAGCATGACGCCATATTGGTTGAAGAGCCTGGCGTCGGCTTCCACCAGCACCTCGAGGTCGCCGCGATTCTTGAACGAGAGCCAGGTGCCGCGATCGGTGAGTGCGTAGGCGTTCATGCCTGATGCCGTGTTGAGCGTGGGGCCCATGCCGGATCCGGTCTCGCGATACCACTCGCCCTTCGGCTGGTCGATGCCGGCGGCTTTCCAGTAGCGCAGTTCGGCGGCGTGGGTGCCGCTCTTGTCGGCGCGCGAGGCAAAGGGCGCCCTGGCGTCGGCGATCTTCTTCAAGCCGACGACGACGTCGCGGCCCCTGGCCTTCGCGGGATCGGACTTCGGGCCCACGATGATGAAGTCGTTGTACATCACCTCGTAGCGCGTCACGCCAAAGCCTTCGGCGAGGAATTTCTCCTCGGCCACCTTGTCGTGTACGAATACGACGTCGGCATCGCCCCTGCGTCCCATGTCGAGAGCCTGGCCGGTGCCAACGGCGACGACGTGTACGTCGAAGCCCAGAGCCTTCTTCGCCGCGGGTAGCAGATGCTTGAAGAGACCCGACTGTTCTGTCGACGTGGTCGAGGCCACGGTGATGAAGTCCTGAGAGGCCGCAGGCTGCGAGGCGATGGCGGCCGCGGCAAGCAGTGCGGCCCCGATCCATGTGGTGGTGAGCCTGCCCAGGGCGATGTGCTGGTTCATGGCAATTCTCCTTGGAGGAAAAGGGATGCCTCGGGGGATGCGGGTGACGCGAAGAAACTTTCGGCGGGCGTCTTCTCGGTGATGCGCCCTTCCTCGATGAAGACGATGTCGTCGGCGAAGCGGCGGGCAAGGCCGAGGTTGTGCGAGGTCAGGACCACGGCGGTGCCCGAGGCGTGGATCTCGCCCACGATGCGTTCGACTTCGGCCGCGGCAGTGGGGTCGAGGCTCGCGGTGGGTTCATCGAGGAACAACACGCGCGGTTCGAGCGCCCATGCGCGTGCGAGCGCCACGCGTTGCCGCTCTCCGCCCGAGAGAACACGCGCCTGGCGATCGGCGAGGTGCGAGAGGCCGACACGCGCGAGGGCGCTGTGGGCACGGCGATGGCGCTCCTCACCATCCACGCCGTTCACCGAGAGCGCGTATTCGATGTTCGCAATGGCCGAGCGGCGCAGCAACACCGGGCGCTGGAACACCATCGCTTGCCTGGCAGGGCGAGCCGCCGATCCCGCCCAGCGCAATGTCCCGCCGGTGGGTGCAAGCAATCCATGCAGGGTTCGAAGCAGCACGCTCTTGCCGGCGCCGTTTGCGCCCAGGATCACGACGCGGCGCGTTCCGTCCATGTCGAGGTCGACACTGCGTAGCGCATCGTGGCTTCCAAGGCGCACCGAAAGGCCGCGCGCTTCGAGCGGGAAGAGGGCGTCAGCCATGGCGGCGCTCGCTCCATTCGCGCATCAGGTAGGCGGCGGTATTGAGCGCCAGCACGACGCTGATCAGCACGATGCCGAGGGCCAGCGCGAGGGGCAGGTCGCCCTTGCTGGTCTCGAGCGCGATCGCGGTGGTCATCACGCGCGTGACGCCGTCGATGTTGCCGCCGACGATCATCACCGCGCCCACCTCGGAGGCGGCGCGGCCAAAGCCCAGCAGGACCACGGTGAGCAGCGAGTAGCGCAGGTCGATGAGCAGAGTCGGCACCGCGCGCGTGGGCGTCACGCCGAGCGAGGTGAGTTGCTCGCGATATTCGCCCCATGCGTCCTCGACGAACTGGCGCGCCATCGCCGCCACGATTGGCAGCACCAGCAACGTCTGCGCGATCACGATCGCCTTCGGCGTAAACAGGATGCCGAGCGAGCCGAAGGGGCCCGCGCGCGACAACATGAGATAGACGACCAATCCGACCACGACCGAAGGCATGCCCAGCAGCGCGTTGAGCGTGACGATCACCGCACGCCGTCCGGGGAAGCGGCGCACCGCGACCCAGGCTCCGAGGGGCAGGCCCAGCGCGCATGCAAGGATCGACGCGGCGAGGCTCACTTCCAGGGAAAGGGTTACGACGCGCCAGAGCTCCGGGTCGGCGCCGGTGATCAGGCGCAGGGCGAGCACAAGGCTCGCGGAAATATCCGTCATGGAGCGATTGTCCCAGCCGCGGCCGGAAAATCAGATATGCAGCGGCCTGCCTATTTGGGCGTCAGGCAAATCCCGCGCTATGGCGGTCGATCGAAACCGCTTTTATGAGGGCATGCACGCTCGTGCCGATTTCCAGGCGCAGCTCGTCGGCGGCCTTGCGGGTGATGCGCGCCAGCAGGCAGGTGCCGTTCACGTCGAGGGTGACGTCGACGATGGCGCCGAACTCATTGCCTATCGCGATGACCGAGGCGGGCAGCACGTTCTGGATCGAAAGCCCTTCGGGCCTCGACAACGCAATCGACACGTCGCGGGCGCGAATTCGCACGCGCAGGGGCTCGCCGAGGAGAGCATCGAGGTTGGGCACCACCAGCGATCCACCAGCGAATTCGAGCGTGGTCAGCTCGTAATCCACATCGTGGCGGGCGACTTTCGCTTCGATCACCGCGCCACCTTCGTAGCGGCCGGTGAGCGCACCCAGTTCCGGTCGAGAGAGCACTTCGGCCGCGTCGCCTTCGGCGAGCACGCGTCCCTCGGCAATGACCACCACGCGGTCAGCCAGGCGCGTGACCTCTTCCAGCGCGTGGCTCACGTAGACGATGGGCAGGCGGAATTCGTCGCGCAGCAGCTCGATGTAGGCGAGGATCTCCGCCTTGCGCGCGCCGTCGAGCGAGGCCAGTGGTTCATCCAGCAGCAGCACGCGCGGGCTTGCCATCAATGCGCGGCCGATGGCGACGCGTTGCTTCTCACCGCCGGAGAGATTTGCGGGACGGCGGTCGAGGAGCGCGCCCAGGCCCAGGACCGAGATCACGCGCTCGCGATCGACAAAACGTTCCGCGGCAGGCGTGAGCTTTTCGCCGTAGGCGAGGTTCGCGCGCACATCGAGGTGCGGGAACAGCAGCGCATCCTGGAACACGTAGCCGACGCGACGCTTCTCGGGCGCGAGGTCGATGCCGGCCGCGGAATCGAACAACACGCGTTCCCCGATGACGATGCGGCCGCGCGTCGGGCGAACGATGCCGGCGATCGCATGCACGAGCGTGGTCTTGCCCGAACCCGAGCGACCGAAGAGCGCCACGATCGGCGCCTCGCTGTGGAAAGCGGCTTCGAGGCGGAATGCGCCGCGCGCGACGGTGACGTCGGCTTCAATCATGGCGTGCATCCGCGGGAGAACGCCGGCGGACCAGCCACTCGGAAAGGGCGAGGGCGCCGAGTGAAAGGGCGATGGAGAAAAGCGACATGCGTAGCGCCAGCGCATCGCCGCCCGGCATCTGCGTGTAGGTGTAGATCGCGAGGGGCAGGGTTTGCGTCTCGCCCGGGATGTTGGATACGAAGGTGATGGTGGCGCCGAATTCGCCCAGCGCGCGCGCGAAGGCCAGCAAGCCGCCGGTGATCACGCCCGACATCGCCAGCGGCAGCGTGATGGTGAAGAACACACGTGTGCGGGAGGCACCCAGCGTGCGGCCCGCAAGCTCGAGCCGGGGATCCACCGCTTCGATCGCGAGCCGGACCGCGCGCACCAGCAGCGGGAATCCCATGATCGCGGCCGCCAGTGCCGCGCCGGTCCACTTGAAGATGAAGACGATGCCAAGAGGCGCGAGCAGCTTGCCGATCGGGCCTTGCGTGCCGAAGAGCACCAGCAGCCCGAAGCCGACCACGACCGGCGGCAGCACCAGCGGCAGGTGGACAAAGGCATCGAACAGCGTCTTGCCGAAGAACTGCTTGCGCGCCAGCACGAACGCCACCGCGATGGCGAACGGCAGGCTCGCGA
>JBDSMR010000034.1:0-6764 GCA_039915735.1 Usitatibacter sp.
GAGTGGACCGCGCCGAGGTCCTTCTGGAAGGCGATCGCCCCCATCATCGAGGACATCATCATGTCGGAGCGCGCCTTGATGTCCTTGCCGTTCCTTACCGCGGTTTCGAGCGCATGCGCCGCGATGCGCGCGCCCTCGAGTGCAATGCCGTCGCAGAGTGGATGGTATTCGGGGGAGAGGTAGCTCTCGACGTTGTGCGTGAGCGCGTCCATGCCGGTGGCGGCGGTGACCGCGGGCGGAAGATCGAGCGTGAGCTCCGGATCCGCGAACACCGCCCTGGGCAGCAGCACCGGATTGAAGACGACTTTTTTCACATGTGTCGCGTCGTCGGAGATCACCGAGGAGCGGCCCACTTCGCTGCCCGTTCCGCTGGTGGTGGGAAGCGCGATGAAGTAGGGCAGTGCGTTCCTGATCGGCAGCACCTGCGGATGGTCCCACGCGTACTGCAGCACGTTGCCTTCATGCACCGCCATCATCGCGACTGCCTTTGCCACGTCGAGAGCCGCGCCGCCGCCGAAACCAATCACGCAATCCGCCTTGTGGTCCTTGAAGGCCTGCGCGCCGTCGTCGACCTGCTTCTTCACCGGATTACCGTGCACCCCGGCGTAGACCTTCACGTCGAGCTCGTTCAGGCCCGCGGCGAACTCCTTGAGGATCGGGAGTTCGGCCAGTCCTTTGTCCGTGACGATGAGCGGGCGCTTCACGCCCTGCTGCTTGAGATGGTCGGCAACCAGCTTGCGCGCGCCGGCGCCGAACTTGATGGTGGTGGGAAATCCGATGCTGGTGATGGTCATGTTCAGTTCCGCGTCATTCGATAGATGAGGATGGCGGCGCGGATGGCTCCGCGCTCGATGGAAGCGAGTTCGAGGTCTTCGTTGTTGGTATGTGCGCCGGAGCCCAGGGCGCCGAGGCCATCGAGGCCCGCTATATAAGGCGCGGCGAACTGCACGTCGCCCGCCCCGCGGCCGCCCGGCGGAAAGGCGCCGATGGGTCCGAGGCCCGCGTCGGCGCTCGCTTTCGAATAGAGCTCGAGCAGTTTCTCACCCGCGGTGCTCGGCGCCTGCGGCGGATAGGTTTCGCGGAAGGTGATGGTGGCGGTGGCATGGGGCAGGTTCGCGGCAGCTATTTCGCGCATTTTCGCGCGTGCGCGCTCTCCCTGCTCCGGCGTGAGGTAGCGCAGGTCGCCGTGGACGATGGCTTCCTTCGCGATCACGTTGGTCTTGCCGAAGGCCGTGCCCTGCGCGCTGGCGTCGTCGAACTTCACTTCGGTGCCGCCGAGGATATTGCCGGGATTGAAGGTGAGGTCCGGTTCGATCACCTTCTCGCGGAAGGCATTGAGGATGCGGGCGGCTTCGTAGATCGCGCCGTAGCCCGAGCGTTCTCCGAAGACGCCGGCCGAATGGCCTGGTTTCGCCGTCACCGTCAGGGTCCAGCCGCCGGCGGAGCGGCGCGAATAACTCGCCATGTACATGCCGTCGCGGCGGGTGCTGCCTTCGAAAGCCAGCGCGGCATCACTGCGCCTGGCGATCTCGACGAATTCGCCACGCGAAGTCTCGATCGGGGAACCGGCGCGTTCCTCGTCACCGGTGAAAATCACTTCGATCGAAGTGTTATCCAGCACGCCCACCTGGTGGAGGGCCCGCAAGGCTTCGATGGCGATGACGTCGCCGCCCTTCATGTCGGAGACGCCCTGGCCGCGAACGCGATCGCCATGCAGCTCCCACGAGGCGACCGGACTGTTCTTCTCGAACACCGTATCGAGGTGGCCGATGATCATGAGGCGCTTGCCCTGGCTGCCTTCACGCCGGGCGACGAGGTGGCCGCCGCGTTGCATTGCGGCAGGCATTTCCAGCCAGCGTGTCTTGAAGCCGATGGCGTCGAACTCGTCGCGGAAGATGCGGCCGACTTCGCGCACGCCTTCCGGATTGAGAGTGCCGCTGTTCACGCGGACTGAACGCTCGAGCAACTCCAGCGCCGCCGGCGTGCGCTGCTTCACGGCTGCGACGATTCGCTTTTCGGTATCGGAGAGTTGTGCGTTCGCGACGCCGCCGGCAAGGAGGCAGGCAGCGGCGCCAAGCCTGGCGAGATGAAGGATGGGGTTCATGCGGCAAATGATCGCATGACCTATACTTTCGCGCGCTTCCATATCACCCGCATCCAGGAGTCCACCATGCCGCCCCAGCTCCGCAGCTTCCTCGGCCTGCTCGCAACTGCTTTCGTCACCTGCGCCGGCGCCGCCGCTCCGATGTCCAGGGCGCCCGCGCCGGGATTCCATCGCATGATGCTGGGCGAATTCGAGGTCACGGCGATCTCCGACGGCACCGTGGAGTTGCCGATGAACGAGCTGCTCACCAACACCACCAAGGCACACGTCGACAAGGTGCTCCGTGGGTACTTCCTCGAGAGCCCGCTGGAGACTTCGGTCAACGGCTACCTCGTGAACACCGGTGCGAAGCTGGTGCTGATTGATGCCGGCGCCGGCGGCCTTTTCGGGCCCACGCTCGGCAAGCTCGTCGCGAACATCAAGGCCTCCGGCTACCAGCCCGAGCAGGTCGACGAGATCTACATCACGCACATGCATCCGGACCACGTCGGCGGGCTTTCCTCCGATGGCAAGATGAACTTTCCCAACGCCATGGTGCGCGCCGACAAACGTGACTCCGACTACTGGTTGAGCGCGGACAATCTCGCCAAGGCCGATGCCGGCTCCAAGGGGTTCTTCCAGGGCGCGCAAGGCGCGCTCCAGCCCTATGTCGATGGCGGCAAGTTCAGCGCTTTTGAGGGTGATACCGAACTCATCGCCGGCGTGAAAACGCATGCGAGCCACGGCCACACCCAGGGCCATACGACGTACATGGTCGAAAGTGGCGGGCAGAAGCTGGTGTTATGGGGCGACCTCCTGCACGTCGCGGCAGTGCAATTCGCGGAGCCCTCGATCACGATCAAATTCGACTCCGACAGCACGAGCGCGCTGATCGAGCGCAAGCGCGCGTTCGCCGATGCCGCGAAGAACGGTTATTGGGTGGCCGCGGCGCATCTGGCTTTCCCGGGCATCGGGCATCTCGTGTCCGTGAGCAGGGGTTATTCGTTCATCCCGGCGAACTACACCGTGCCTCGCTGATCCTGCCTTCCGCTTTGGCCGTAGTTTTCAGATGATCTCGAAGTAGCGCTTCAATTCCCAGTCGGTCACGGCATCGAGCCACTGGCGCCATTCCCACTCGCGAGTGGCGGCGTAGTGGTCGACGAACTCGTCGCCGAACCAGTCGCGGGCAACCTCGGACTGCTTGAAGAGTCGCGTGGTCTCGATCAGCGTGCGCGGCGCGCGCGGGATGTCGTCGGCGCCCTGGTTGCTGCCGGTGATCGCGGGCGTGGTGAGCTTCAACCCCTTCTCCATGCCGTCGAGCCCTGCAGCCAGCACGGCGGCAATGGCGAGGTACGCATTCATGTCGGCACCCGGCGCGCGTGTCTCCAGGCGGGTGGTCTTGGATGACCCCGGCAACACGCGGAATGTGGCGGTGCGGTTGTCGACGCCCCAGGTGGGTTTGACCGGCGCCCAGAAGCCATCAACCAGCCGCTTGTACGAGTTCACCGTCGGCCAGAACATTGGCGCCATGCCCAGCAGCGAGTTGAGCTGCCCCTGCAGGTAGCTCTCGAACAGCTTCGACATGCCGCCGTGGCGTCCCTTGGCATCGTGGAATACGTTTTTCTTCCCGTCGGTGAGGCTCTGGTGCAGGTGCCCCGAGCATCCGGGGTAGCTCGCGCTCCATTTCGCCATGAAGCTCGGCATCACGCCGAAACGCGCGCCGATCTCCTTGGCGCCGGTCTTGAAGAGCACCGCGCGATCCGCGGCCTCGAGCGCCTCGGTGAATACCAGCGCGGCCTCGTACACGCCCGGACCGGTCTCGGTGTGCAGCCCCTCGATCGGCACGTCGAAGGCGGCCATCTCGTCCATCAACGCGTTGAAGTATTCGCGGTTGAGGTTGGTGCGCAGCAGCGAGTAGCCGAACATGCCCGGGCTGATCGGCGTCGGCCCCACGCCCTTCTTGTCGGCCCAGCTCTGCGGCGTCTCGCGAAAGTTGAAGAACTCGAACTCGGAGCCAACCATCGCGCCGAAGCCCTTCTTCTCGGCGCGGGCGAGGACGCGGCGCAGCAACTGGCGTGGGCACAGCGGATGCGGCTTGCCCTTGGGTGTCACGAAGTTGCCGAGGAAAAACGGCACGTTGTTGTCCCAGGGCACGGTGCGGTAGGTGCCGAGGTCGATGTGCGCCAGCGCATCCGGGAAGCCGTGTTGCCAGCCGGTGAGCGCGGTGTTGTCGTAGGTCTGGTCGCCCGAATCCCACCCGAACACCACGTCGCAGAAGCCGAAGCCGCCGTCGACCGCGGAGAAGAACTTGTCGCGATGGATGTATTTGCCTCGCAGCACGCCATCGATGTCGGTGACGGCAACTTTGACCTTGGCGACCGGGTGCTTGCGGATCGCTGCGAGGATGGCTGCTTCGCTTGCCTTCTTCATCTTTTCCCGGCCTGGGTCTTTCAGACCGCGCAGCGCGCGGCGATCCCCAGATAATGCCCGATGGGCGTCGTCACTGCGCCCGGCACCTTGGCCGCGTCGTCCCAGCGGCGCACGCGCATCGCACCCTCTGCATGTGGCTTGGCGAGGAATGCCGCGAGCTCCTCGCGATTGAAGATGCCGCCCTGCAGGGTGAGGCTGCGCTTGGAATCCTCGGACAACGATTCGTAATATTCGCTTTCCAGCGCGCACAGTGCGCGCTTGGCATCGACATGCAGGCGGATGGCCTCGATCACAGCCGGCGGGAACAACGGGCGCAGGAACGGGATGGCGAAGTACTGGTGCTGGTCGTCGATACCGCGCGCGCTGGGCGTTTCGCCCTGCTGGTTCAGCAGGTGCCCGAGGTCATGCAGGAAGGCTGCGGTCACGAGTTCCATCGGCGCCTCTTCCTTTTCCGCAAGGTGCGCGGCCTGGAGCGCGTGCTCCAGCTGAGTGACACCTTCCCCGCTGTATTCGATGTGGCCCTGGGATTGGAAGAGCTTCTCGATGTCGGCGAGTTGCAGACCCATGGCGATGGCTCCTACTTGTTGGTGGATCCGGCGATTGGCGGGTGCGATTCCGCCAGCAGTTCCGGGCGGGCCTGGAAGATGCCGGTGGCTTCGGAGCTGCGCAGGCGGCTCTTGCGCAGCTGGCCGGCCTGCTCGAGGATCGGATAGGCGGTGGAGCAGAAAAACGAGTTGATGCGGCGCAGGTCGCTGATGAGGTCGAGGTGCAGCGAGCTGGTCTCGATCGCCTGCACCGACATGCCGGCGAGGCGGTCGAGGTGGGAATCATGGAAGGCGCGTTCCATGTCGCGGAAGCGTTCCTTCTCCATCAGGAGCTGATGCGCGCTTTTCACGTCGCCATTGAGGAACACGGAAAGGCCCAGGCGCAGGTTCACGACCAGCTTCTCGTTCAACTGCGTGATCTCGTTCATGCCGGCCTCGGAGAACGACAGGCGCTGCGAGATCTTCTTGTCGCGCACGTCCTGCATGACGCGCTCCATGATGTCGCCCACGTGCTCGAGGTTGATGGTGAGCGACATGATCTCGGCCCAGCGGCGGCCGTCCTTCTCGTCGAGCGCCTCGCGGCTGATCTGGGTGAGGTAGAGCTTGACCGCGGTGTAGAGCCGGTCGACGTCATCTTCGAGCTTGATGACCTCCTCCACCTTGGCGAGGTCGTTGGTGCGGATGGCCTCGAGCATGCCGTGCAGCATCTGCTCGATGGTATCGCCGATGCGCAACGTCTCGCGCGCGGCGTTGGCGAGCGCGAGCGGGGGCGAATCGATCGCCGCCAGGTCAAGGTGCTTGGGCTCGGTCTGTGGCACGCGTTCGGACACCTGCGGCAGGAAACGCTGCACCAGCGCGGCCACCTTGTCCGTGAAGCCAAGGAAAACGATCGCGAGCGTGACGTTGAAAAGCACGTGGAAATGGACCACCTGCCGCCTCGGGTCGCTGTCGAACCTTGCGATGAGGTCCAGCGCATAGGGCAGGAGGGTTGCGAAGACAACGCAGCCGGCGACCTTGAAGAGCAGGTTCCCGAATGCGACGTTGCGCCCGCCCCCGGGCGTGCGGGCATTGACGAGCAGCGCGAGGAAGCCGCTGCCGAGGTTGGCGCCCAGCACCAGGCACAGCGCCACGGGCACGGACACCACGTTGCTGGCGGCGAGCGTGGCCGAAAGCAGCACTACCGCCAGGCTCGACCACGAGAACACGGTGAACACTGCGCCGATCAGCATGTCCAGCATCGGGTCGCCGGTGAGTGTTGCGAATATCACCTTGGCGCCGGCACCCTGCGTGATCGGGTGGGTGGCCTGCACCACGAGCTGCAGCGCGAGGATGATGAGCCCCAGGCCGATGAGCACGCGGCCGATCTGGCCCAGCTTGGTGTTGCGGCGCGTAAGGAAAAACAGCACGCCGAAGAAGATCAGCAGCGGCGAGAGCCAGGAGAGGTCGAGGGAGAACACCTGCGTCATCAGCGCCGTGCCGACATCGGCGCCCAGCATGATGGCGAGCGCCGCGGCGAGGCCGATCAGGTTTTGCGAGACAAACGAACTGGCGATGAGCGCGGTGGCGCTGGACGACTGCACCAGCGCCGTGACGCCGAGGCCCGCGAGGAAGGCCGAGCCGCGGTTGGAGACGCTTTTCGAAAGCACGCGGCGCAGGTCCGCGCCGAGGACGCGCAGGATGCCGGTGCGGACGATGTGTGTCCCCCA
>JBDSMR010000044.1:0-39144 GCA_039915735.1 Usitatibacter sp.
TCGACCTCGTGGCGCGCCGCGCCGCGCCGGCCGCGGCTCAGCGGTTGCCGTAATACCGGGCGACACTGGGTGTGCAAGCGCAGCAATGGCGTTGAGCTAACCGGTACTAACTGCCCGTGCGGCTTGACCTGGCGACCATAGCGGATGCACCGATATCCATAGCGAACGCGGTCGCCGTGCGATCTCGCCCACGGCCGGAAGCCAGCGCTCGCGGGGGATGGACGCGGATACGTCCGATTCGGCGTGGGCGTTCATGGCCGCGACCTTCGCGAGATGCTTGCGCGTGTCTTGCGGTGGTTCAATCGGAAGGCGCATTGACTGGCCGGGGACGGGACCGCGACAATCGGACCGACGGCCGCATCCCGCTGGCTGGAGGCTCCCATGACCGCCGAACCGCTCGCTCCCCTGCGCGATTTCGTGATCGCGATGACCGCGCTCGTCGAGCGCACCGACGACGAGGCCGCGCTCCTCGCCGGCGCTCGCCCCCTGCTCGCGCGGCTCATCGCTGACGACGCGTGGCTGCCGGAGGAGTGCACGCGCCCCGATCCGGAGTTCTACCGCCAGTACCTGCTGCACTGCGACCCTCGCGAGCGCTTTTCGGTGGTGAGCTTCGTGTGGGGGCCGGGGCAGAAGACCCCAATCCACGACCACACCGTGTGGGGGCTCGTCGGCATGCTGCGCGGCGCGGAGCGCGGCCGGCGCTACGCGCGCGATGCGTCCGGTTCGCTCGCGCCCGCCGGTCCGGAGGACGTGCTTCGTCCGGGAGACATCGAGGCCGTCTCGCCCACGGTCGGCGACGTGCACACCGTCGCCAACGACCTCGCGGACCGGCCCTCGATCAGCATCCACGTCTACGGCGCGAATATCGGTGCGGTGCGCCGGCACGTGTTCGATCCCGTGACGGGCGCGGCGAAGGATTTCGTCTCGGGCTACTCGTCGGCCTTCGTGCCGAATCTGTGGGATCGCTCGGCGGCGGTGCGCGCGGGCCTCGCGTGATCGCCGGCGGTATCGCCACTGTCTGGCTCGAACGGCCCGACAAGGGCTTCGCGCTCTCGGCCGCTAGTCCGGGCGCTTGGCGATCACCGTCCGGAAGCACTTCACCGTGTCACCCGGGGCGTCGAAATTGTCCTCGCGGTTCTCGAGCAAAGTCCACTCCGCGAACGGATCGAGGAGTTCCTCCCGCGTGAAGAGGTGATATCCCTTGGGGTCGAACATCCCAAGGAAGGTCGTGCCCTCGACGAGGGCGTTCACGACGGCAACGCCGCCCGGCTTCACGGCGTCGCGCACGGCCTCCAGCCCTGCGAGGGCGGTACGGCGATCGAAGAACATGAGCAGGCCGATACAGGCGACGGCGTTCCACTGGTCCTCGGGCCGCCAGCCCTCGAGATTCGCCTGGCGCACCCAAACCGGCAGATCCAGCGAGAGGGCGCGCGCCGCGAGATCGTCGACGGCGTTGCCGCACGCATCGAGTGCGGTGACGCGCGCGCCGTGCCTCGCGGCTTCGAGCGCCAGGTTGCCGAGTCCGCAGCCCAGGTCGAGCACGTCGCCCATCATGTACGGCAGGGCCATCCGCTCGAAGGGGTTGAGCTCGTACTCGCCGGCCGCGATCTGGCGGTTGAACTGCGCGCCGAAGTAGGCGACGGGGCCCGACTTTTCCATCGATCAGCCGGAATTTAACGGGAGGGTGCCCATGATGCCACCATGCGCCGTCCCCGTAGAGACGCCATGACAGGCGGCGCAGCGTTTCAGCGCCAAGCGGGAGTGAGAATCGCGCCCTTGCCCTCGAGTTGTCCCTTCAGCACCTCGACATTCACGGCCCGCATGATCCCGCCGTGCGCAAGGCTCGCCACGGCGCCCATCCCCGCGGCTTCCCCCAGCGCCATGCAGGGACCAGCCACACGAACGGAAGCCTGAGCCGCATGCTCGGCCGAAAGGTTGCGTCCCGCCACGAGCAGGTTGTCGAAACCCTTCACCACGAGGCAGCCCCACGGGATGCCGTACCACTCGCCATCTGGCAGGAACTCCCATGCCGTCGAGCGGCCGCGGCCGTGGTTCTCGAGCGGCCACGAGGAGCACGCGATGCGATCCGCAGGTTTCTCGCACCCCCGCACCTGGGCCTCCGTGAGCATCGCTTCGCCATGGATGAGCCGCGTCTCGCGAACGCCAACACGAGCGCCGATGTCGATGACGCGCGCCTTCTCGAAGCCGGGCACGTACTTGCGGAACACCTCTTCATACATCCGCACTTGCCGCCGTCCCTCGCGCTCGGCGTCGGCCAACTCGCGCGGATCGACGAGGTTGAAGGGCGAGCCGTCGGGTCGCGCCAGTTTCGTGACGTTGAGGTGCGCGACGCCTTCGATCGGGTTGAGGTGCACGCCGGTCGTGGTGCGCGGGAGCGGGTAGCCCCCGGCCACTGCACGCTCGAGGCATTCGCGGATCTCGGGGCGCGTGAGCTGCCCGGCGCGCACGGTGTCCACGCCGCCCAGGCGGAACATCGCCGAGCCGTACTGCGTCTCGCCGTCGTGGCCGATGGCGAACGCGGCGCCGGCCCGCGCGGCCACGTCGCCGTCGCCCGAGCAGTCGATCACCACGCGCGGCACGATGGCCCCGCGGCCGCCCTTGTTCTCGACCATCACGGCCGTCACGCGCCTCCCCTCCGTGAGCACGCCGGCCGCGCTCGTGTGCAGCATCACGTCCACGTCGTGTGCCTCGGTCATCTCGTCGAGCACGGCCTTCAGGCGCACGGAGTCGTAGGGCACGCCCACGATGCGCCCGTGGCGCTTTGGGGCGCGGATCGCGTCCACCTTGCCCAGGCGGTCCTCCAGTTCCAGCAGCAGGCCGCCGATGACGCGGCCCAGTCGCTCGTCGTCGACGACGGCGTGGATGCCGCAGAAGCCGCCGAGGGTCACGAGGGTGAGCGTGCCGCCGAGGCACCCGTACGCTTCCACCAGCACGGTCGACGCGCCCGCTCGCGACGCGGCGCACGCCGCGGCGATTCCCGCCGGTCCACCGCCCACGACGAGCACGTCCGGCTCGGCGATCACCGGCACGTCGCGTGCCGGCTCGCGGATCGTGCGCGCGCTCATCGCGGGGCGTCGCCTGCCGGGGCGACCAGCACGGCCCCCTTCGTGATCGGCTGCACGACCTGCGCGTAGATGTGAAGCCAGCCGCGCTCGTCGGCCGCGACATGCGGCGGGCTCGCCGCCCGGCGCGACTCGAGCTCGCCATCGTCCACATCCAGCGCCACGCGATGCGTGTCCATGTCGATCGTGATCGCGTCGCCGTCGCGCACGAGCCCGATCGTCCCGCCCAGCGCCGCCTCCGGTGATACCTGCCCGATGGCGATGCCGCGGTTGAGGCCGGAGAGTTGCCCGTCCGTGATGACGGCCACCGTCTTGCTGAGACCCGCGCCGTCGACCGCCGCCACGAAGCCCGAGGCGAGCGCCATGCCCGGGCCGCCGCGGCAGCCCATGCCCGAGAGCACCGCGACCGTACCCGGCGCAAGGCGACCCGCTCTCAGCGCCTCCAGGGCCGCTTCCTGCGAGCCAAACACGAGGGCCTTGCCCGTGAACACCGACTGCTTTGCGCTCGCGTCGCCCAGCTTGAGGATCGAGCCCTCGGGCGCCAGGTTGCCGCGCATCACGATGACGGAAGGTTTCCTCGAGACCGGATCGTCCACGGTGCGGATCACCGCGCCTGGTGCCGGCGCCGCGTCGATCTCCTCACCCCACGTGCGGCCCGACACGGTGAGCGCGTCACGATGGACGAGGCCGGCGAGGCGCTTCATCACTCCAAGCGTGCCCCCGGCCGCCTCCAGCTCCTCGATGCGCGTGTCGCCGTTGGGCCGGACCGCGATGAGCAAAGGCACCTTCGGACCCAGCCGATCGTAGAGTTCGTAGAGGTCCACCGGGCAGCCCGCTTCCGCGGCTACGGCCTGCAGGTGGCGCACGAGATTGATGGACGCCGAGAGCGCGAGCCCTGCCATCACCGCGTTCTCGAAGGCCTGCACCGTGAGGATGGCGCTCGGTTTCAGGTCCTCGTTCACCATCTCTACGATGCGCCGGCCCGCGGCCTCCGCGAAGGCGAACATGCGCTCGCCGTTCGCGAGCACGGGAGTGGAGCCTGGCAGCGCGAGGCCGAGGGCCTCCGATGCGATGTGCATCGTGTTGGCCGTGCCCATGCCCGCGCACACGCCCGGCCCCTGGATGGCAACGTCGCACAAGGCGCCGAGCCGTTCCAGCGTGATGTGGCCCGCGCCCACCTTGCCGACGCTCTCGTACACCTCCTCGATGTCCACGGCGCGGCCCTCGATGTGGCCGTGGGGCTGGTAGCCGCAGGCGACCACGAGGCTCGGGATGTCGAGCCGCGCGGCCGCCATGAGTTGGCCCGGCGCCGTCTTGTCGCACGAGGCGAGGCACACCATGCCATCGAGCATCGCGCCCTCGACCTGCACCTCGATGTCGTTCACGAGCAGGTCCCGCGACGGCAGGATGTAGCGCCCTTGCCGCCCGGCGCTGGTGATGAAGTCGCTGGGCGCCGCGGTTCGCACCTCGAAGGCGAGGCCGCCCGCCTCGCGGACGGCTTGCTTCACCCGCGCCGCAACGCCGTCCAGGTGGCTGAAGCAGCTCGAAAGCTCCGACGAGGTGTTGACGACAGCGATCTTGGGCTTCTCGAGGTCGGCGTCGGTGAGGCCGAGCGCCTTCCACTGGGCGCGGCGCACGGCCCAGCGCGGGGTGCCGGGAGGAAAGTTGCTTCGCAGGGGTCGGCTCATCGGCGTTTCTTCCTGACGGTGACTGGCGGCGGCGACTGCCTCGCCGTCGAGCCGCGGATCACCAGTTCGTTGGCGAGGCACTGGTGGGACACGGGCGCGTCCCTGTTGTCGATGCGCGCGAGGAGCCGCTCGATCGCGTGCGCCACCATCTGCTCCATGGGCTGGCGCACAGTCGTCAGGTCGTAGGCGCCCCACGAGGCGATCTCGACGTCGTCGTAGCCCACGATCCAAAGGTCGTCCGGCACGCGCGCTCCGCGGCCCCGCGCGCCGTCCATTGCGCCCATCGCGAGCACGTCGTTCACGCAGAAGATGGCATCGGGCGGAGAGGAGAGTTCCATCAGCCGCGCCACCGCCTGCTCGCCGCTCGCGTGCGAGAAGGTTTCCGAGCGGAAGCAGTAATGCGCCGGCAGCTCCGCGCCCAGCCGTTCGAGCGCGCCCCGGAAGCCGCGCTCGCGGTCGCGGATGGTGCTCGCGCGCGGGATTCCCCCGATCAACGCGATGCGCTTCCTTCCGCACGCCACGAGGTACTCCGCCACCCGCCGGCCGCCGTCAAGGTTGTCGCTCGATACCTGGTCGCTCGCGTATTCCTCCACGATGCGGTTGAGCAGGACGACGGCGGCGCGCTCGGCGGGTACCTCGCGCAGGAACTCCGACTCGCCGGTAGCCGCCGTGAGGATCACGCCGTCGACGACCCCCTGGCGCAGGGCGCGAATGGCGGAGGCGTCGCCGCCGTGGTCCGAGTCCCAGACGATCATGCGGCGCCCCAGCCTGGCAAGCTGCGCGCCGATGGCTTCCAGCATCGCGGGATAGAGCTGGTACGACAGGCGCGCGACGACCACGCCGATGGAATCGGCGCGGCCCGCGCGGAACGCCCGCGCCGCCGCGTTCGGCTCGTAGCGCGTCTCAGCGAGCACCTTGAGAACCCGCTCGCGCGTTTCGGGACGCACTTTCGGGTCCGCGCGCAGCACGCGCGAGACGGTGGCCTGCGACACCTGCGCGAGGCGGGCGATGTCGTGGCTCGTCACCGAGCCGTTCGGCTTCGCCCCCGCGCCCTTGCCCACGCTAGTCGAGCGCGATGTTGTTGTCGCGTGCGACTTTCCCCCACTTCGCGATCTCGTCCCGTACGTACGTGTCGAACTCCTCGGGCGTGCTGCCGACGATGATGGCGCCGAGATTCTGCAGCTTCTCGGCGATGTCCGGCATCTTGAGGATCCTGTTGATCTCGGCGTTCAGGCGCTTCACGATCTCCGGGGGCGTGCCCGCGGGCACCATGACACCACCCCAGGAGACGGCCTCGTAGCCCGGCAGCGTCTCGGCGACGGCCGCCACGTCCGGCAGCGCGTCGAGGCGCTTGGCGCTCGTGACACCGATGGCGCGCAACTTCCCGCTCCTCACGTGCGGCAGGCCCGCGACCGTGGTGGGCAGGGCCACCTGGATCGAGCCACCGATGAGGTCGACGATCGACGGCGCGTCGCCCTTGTAGGGCACGTGCTGCATCTTGATGCCGCCCATCGCGTTGAGAAGCTCGCCCGAGAGATGGTTCGACGCGCCCTGGCCCGCGGAACCGAAGCTCACCTTGCCCGGGTTCGCCTTGACGTAGGCGATGAGCTCGGGGATCGACTTGACCGGCAGGCTCGGGTTCACCACCACGACCTGCGGCACGATCGTCGTGAGCGTGACACCCTGGAAGTCCTTGATGGCGTCGTAGGGCAGCTTCTTGTAGACGACCGCGTTCAGGGCGTTCGGACCCAGGTTCGCCATCAGCATCGTGTAGCCGTCCGGGGCGCTCTTGGCGACGAACTCCGTGGCGATGATGCCGTTGGCGCCGGGCTTGTTCTCGATCACCACGGTCTGGCCGAGGATCTCGCCGAGCTTCGCGCCGATGAGGCGGGCCGTCACGTCGGAGGCGCCCCCGGGCGGATAGACGACTATGAACTTGATGGGCTGCCGGGTGGGCCAGCCCTGCGCGTTTGCCGCGAGCGGCAGCGCGAGGCAAGCGCAGAAAGCCAGTGCGAGCCTGGCGAGGGTCGGGATGATCTTCATGGGTTTCTCCTCCTTGCGTTGTGTTGCGAATCGGAGGGCGTCTAGAGAACGCCCTTGCGTTTCAATTCGGCGATGCGCCCGGCGTCGAAGCCGAGGTTCTTCTGCATGACGGACTGCGTGTGCTCACCCAGCACGGGCGGGCCGGACCGGTACTCGATCGGCGTGCGCGAGTAGCGGATGGGGTTCGCCACCTGCGGCACGGTGCCCGATGCCGCGTGGGGCAGGTCCAGGCGCAGCCCGCGGTGGATCACCTGCGGGTCCGCGAACACCTGGTCGATGGCGTTGATGGGGCCGCAGGGCACGCCTTCGGCCTCGAGCGCCGCCATCCACTCGGCGGTGGTCTTCGCGCGCATGGACTTGGCGATGATCGCCACGAGGGCGTCGCGGTTCGCGAGGCGGGAGCGGTTGTCCACGAAACGCGGCTCGCTCGCGATGCCGAGTCCGGCCACGCCGCAGAACTTGCGGAACTGCGAATCGTTGCCGATGGCGAGGATCAGGTTGCCGTCCTTCGTGGCGAAGGCCTGATAGGGCGTGAGGTTCGGGTGCGCGTTGCCCCAGCGCTTCGGCACGTTCCCCGAGACGAAATAGTTGAGGTTGTGGTTCATGAGCCACGCGACCTGCGCATCGAGGAGCGCCATGTCGATGTGCTGGCCGAGGCCGCTCGCGTCGCGCTCCCTCAGCGCGCCGAGGATCGCCACCGCCGCGTACATGCCGGTCATGAGGTCCGCGATGGGCACGCCCGCCTTCTGCGGTCCGCCGCCGGGCAGGTCGTCGCGCTCGCCCGTGATGCTCATGAGCCCGCCCATCGCCTGGATCATGAAGTCGTAGCCGGCTCGCGTCCGGTACGGGCCCGTCTGGCCGAATCCGGTGACCGAGCAGTAGACGAGGCGCGGGTTCGCCGCCGCGAGTCGCCCGTAGTCGAGCCCATAGCGCTCCATGTCGCCGAACTTGTAGTTCTCGACGAACACGTCGCACTTCGCCGCGAGGTCTCGGGCGATTTCCTGGCCTTCCGGCGTCGAGATGTCCAGAGTGATCGACTGCTTGCCGCGGTTGGTGGAGGCGAAGTAGGCGGAATCCGTCGTGTCCGTGCCGTCCTTCGCCTTGAGGAAGGGCGGGCCCCAGGCGCGGGTGTCGTCGCCCGCGCCAGGGCGCTCGACCTTGATCACTTCCGCGCCCAGGTCTGCGAGCACCTGCGTGCACCACGGCCCCGCGAGGATGCGCGAGAGATCGAGGACGCGGATGCCGGCGAGCGGGGCGCTCATCTGTCGAGCAGGATGCCGGGGTTCAGTATCCACTTCGGATCCAGCGTGTCCTTGGTCGCGCGGATCACCTCGCGGTAGAGCGGCGGAATCTCCTTGTCGTACCACTTGCGGTGGTCGGGGCCGAGGGAGTGGTGGTGGGTGATGGTGCCGCCCGCGTCGCACATCGCGTCCGACCCGGCGGACTTGATCGCCCAGAACTGCTCGACCAGCTTCGCCTTGTCGCCGAAGGCGTGCCAGGTGAAGTAGGGCGCGGGCCCGTCGGGGTAGACGTGGGTGAAGCGCACGGTGCAGGTGCCGGGGCGGCCGGTGATCTCCCGGATCGCCTTGAGGGTGCGTTCCTTCACGCTCGCCTGGAAGGCCATGTAGCGGTCCCAGGTGATGCAACTTTCCATCGTGTCGCGCATCACGCCGCGGGCGATGGCGTGCTGGCGCAGGTAGGGCCCGCGCAGGAACTTGTTCCGCCAGTTGCCGGCGGCGCCCTTCTTCTGCGATTCCTCGTCCTCCAGCGCCCCCTTGTCCCACTCGCCGCCGAAATCGCCGCAGATCTCCAGAGCGCGGGACATCCAGGCATCGGGCGGGTGGTCGCCGGATTCGAAGGTGAGCACGAGCACGTCCTTCGTGCCGTCGCCCGCCTCGGTGAAGAGCGCCTCCTCGCGCTCGAGCAGGCGGGCGTTGGCCGGGAAGAGGCCGGCCTGGCTGATTGAGCGCGTGGCGTTCACGGCCTTCTCGTAGTCACCGAAGCGCACCGTCGTCGCCGAGCGGAAGGTGGGCTTCTTGTGCAGGCGCACCCACGCCTCGGTGATGATTCCGAGCGCGCCTTCGGAGCCGAGGAAGAGACGGTCCGGATTGGGGCCCGCCCCGGAGGTGGGCCAGCGGTGCGAGGCGATCGTGCCCGAGGGCGTGACGACGCGAAGGCTCTCGACGTGATCGTCGATCTGCGTGTAGTTCGTGGCGTAGTGGCCGGCGGCGCGTGTCGCGATCCAGCCACCAAGGGACGAGAACTCCCACGCCTGCAGGAAGAAGCGCATGGTGAGGCCGGTGGCCTTCAACTGCCGCTCCATGTCCGGGCCCAGCACGCCCGCCTGGATGCGCGCGGCCTGCGAGGTCTTGTCGACTTCCAGCACCTTGTCCAGGAGCGTGAGGTCGATGGTGACGAGGCCCTTGAAACGATCGTCCTTCGTGTGGTTCACGCCGCCTGTGACGGAAGAGCCGCCGCCGAAGGGGACCGCCGCGTAGTCGTTGGCGCCGCACCAGTCGAGAATCGCGGCGACCTCCGCTTCGTCACGCGGGTAGGCGACGACGTCCGGCGGGTTCGTGAAGTCACGGCGGTGGATCATCTTCGCGATGTCGTGCACCGAGCGGCCCCAGGTGTGGAAGAGGCGCTCGTGGCGCTCGTCCGTGCAGAAGGCGCGAAGCGTCGCGGGTATGGCGACGCGCGAGGCCCTGAGCGCCATCTCCGACTCGACCGGCATCGGCGCCGGGTCGAAGCGTTCCACCTTGAAGAGGTTCGACCAGGTCTTCTCGAACCAGCCGAGTTCCTCGGCCGAAACCGCGTCCTCCTCATAGCCCCAGCCGTAGAAACTGCGGCGCTTGCCGCCTTTCACGTCGTCCATCGCGTGTTGCCTCCTCGAGCGCGGGGCGCCCACGGGAGGCGGGCGCATGAATACTTAGTCATTGCTCACATACAGCATGGCGAGACAGTCATTTCACCCATCATGAATTCGTAGTCATTTTTTGTCAACGGGCGCCTGGTGCGGATCGGGAATGGCTGTAGACGCTCGCTCAGGAAAAATAGGTGAGACCGAGCGCGCGTTTGACCTCCGCAAGAGTCGTGGCCGCTTTGGCGCGGGCCCGCTCGGTGCCGCGCCTCAGTACGGCCATCACTTCGTCACGATCCAGGGCCAGGCGTTGCCGTCGCAGGCGTATGGGTTCGATGAGCGCTTGCAACCGCTCGTCGAGGAGATGCTTGAGTGTGCTGTCGGCCAGGCCACCCCGCCGGTAGTGGTGCTTCAGCTCTGTAACTCGCTGCGTATCGGGTTCAAATGCATCGAGGAAGGAGAAGACGACATTGCCCTCCACCTGGCCAGGGTCCTTGATCCGCAAATGCCTCGAGTCCGTGTACATGCGCTTCACTGCCGTGCGAATTTCCTCAGGCTCTGCGCCCAGACGAATTGCGTTGTTCAACGACTTGCTCATCTTCGCCTTGCCGTCGATGCCCGGGAGTCGACCGACAGGCGACAAGAGGGCGCTGCACTCGACGAGAACGTCGTGGTTCACGCTGGCGTTGAAGCTTCGAACGAGTTCGTTCGTCTGTTCGATCATGGGTAGCTGGTCTTCGCCCACGGGAACGATTGTGGCCTTGAAAGCCGTGATGTCCGCCGCCTGGCTGACTGGGTAGACGAGAAATCCCGCAGGAATGTCACGCTCATACCCCCGAAGGCGGATTTCTTCCTTGATCGTAGGGTTACGCTCCAGACGAGCAAGCGTCACGAGATTCATGAGCAGCAGGGACAGTTCAGCCAACTCGGGGACTTGCGACTGGATGAAGATCGTGGAATTGGTCGCGTCAATTCCCACCGCAAGGTAGTCCATTGCCACTTCGATGACGTTGTCACTGACTTTGGCGTGTCGACCCACGTTGTCGGTCAGGGACTGGGTGTCAGCAAGAAGCAGGTACTGCTCGGCTTCGTCTTGCAGCCTCAGGCGAGCTTTCAGGGAACCGGCGTAGTGCCCAAGATGCAGTGGACCAGTGGTTCGGTCGCCGGTCAGCACGACGGGCCTTGATGAGGTCATTGTTGTCGGATGCTCGCTTCCGGGACCAGGCCCTTGGGGCACACGACAGTACAGTTCATCGGAAGGACTGCGCTCACCGCGCCTGGAGCGACGCGACGCGCTCCCGCAGCCCGGGCAGCAGCTCGCCTTCGAACCACGGATTGCGCTTGAACCAGGGCGTGTTTCGCGGCGATGGATGCGGCAACGGCAGGTATTGCGGCGCGAACTCGCGCCACGCCCGTACCGTTTCCGTCAACGAACTCTTTCGTCGATTGCCCAGGAAATGACGTTGCGCGTGCAGGCCGATGAGGAGAGTGATCTCGATTCGAGGAAGTTTTGCCAGCAAATGATCGAGCCACAGGGTGGCGCATTCGCGACGCGGAGGAAGGTCGCCGCCGGAACCGCGACCCGGATAGCAATATCCCATCGGGATGATCGCGACCTGCGACTCGTCGTAGAAAGCGGTGCTCTCGAGACCCATCCACGCGCGAAGGCGCTCGCCGCTGGCGTCGTCCCAGGGAATTCCCGTCTCGTGCACGCGCGCCCCGGGCGCCTGGCCCACGACGAGGATTCTGGCCGCGCTGCCAACCTGCAACACCGGGTGCGGTCCGAGCGGCAATTCCTTTTCGCACTGACGGCATGCGCGAACCGACTCCAGCAGGATTTCGAGACTGCGGTATTCAGGCATGCCTGCCCAGGAGCACGTTCCTCAGCGCGACCGCGTCGTTGTGCACCTCGTCGCGAGCGGCGTAGACCAGCGTGATGCGGCCATCGCGCGCGAGCGCACGCAGTTGCGCGAGCGATCCCGCTTGCTCGCGCACCTCGCGCATGTAGCGCTCGCGAAATTCCTGCCAACGTTCGGGGTCGTGCGCGAACCACTGTCTCAGGGCGGTGCTGGGCGCGAGCTCCTTCGCCCATCGATGCACTGCCGCATCAGATTTTGTCACGCCGCGCGGCCACAGCCGATCAACCAATATTCGAGTGCCATCGTCGCGGTGGGCCGGCTCGTATGCGCGTTTCAGCCGGATGTTTCCCGCGGGAATCCTCTGGCTCATGGCCGATGCATGGGGTGCTTCAGCGGAACCATGTAGGTAATGAGTTTCATGCTCCCTCCTGGGAGTTCAGCCGCGGACAATGACTCCAGCGACGATTACGACATCAAGGACGACCCAACCAAGGAACGTGAGGTAGATGGTTGTGTCGCGATTCTGGATTCCATAGACCAGCCATGCAATCGAGGAAACCAGGTAAGTTGTCCATGAAACCAGCGATGTGCCGCCGTGGCCTTGCCAGACGCTCACGGCCTGGGGAATGGTCATGATCATCGTGACCGCCGAGAGGAGGCGCAAGAGCTTCTCCAGCGGCGTGGCCGGAGGCGCGCCTTCCGGCTTGCAGATCGCGCGTGGGTCACATGGGTGCACGGGTCGGCGTGTTCCTCAGCCCATCGTGGGTAATTTGGAGGCCTTGATGCGCTGGTCGTCAATGCGTCTTACGCCCGCCACGTTCTCGGCGGCGATACGCGCGGCTGCCTTGTCCTGGTCATCCTCGTAGATGCCCTGGTAGAGAACCACGCCATCCTTCACGAGGACATTGGACGCCGTGTGCCACCAGGCCTGTGACGACAACTCCTCGAGGAGCTGCGCGCGGATGGCATCGTCGGACTGCGCGCGTGGCTGCAGATCGTCACGGACCGTTGCGGCCAGCGCGCGCACGAGATCCGCGCGCGTGACGATGCCGACGAGCCTTTCGTCAACCAGAACCGGGACGCGTTTGATGTGGTGCTTCTCGAACAACGCGGCGATGCGGGCGGCGGGAAGATCGTGTGGAATGCAGACCACTGGCTGCGTCATGATGTCGGCGGCGCGGCTGGCGTGAGACTTCACATAGTCGGCTGGCCCCGGATCTCCCTTGAGGAAGTGCATCCACCACGAACCCTCGAAGCTCTTGCGTTCGGTGCCGATTTCGTGGCGACGCAGCAGATCTCCCTCGCTGACCATGCCGACGACGCGCCCCTGATCAACAACAGGTAGTCCGCTGACGCGGCGCTGCAGGAGGAGAGATGCGATCTCGTGGACTCGGGTCTCGGGCCGGATAGTGGCGACCTGGGTCGTCATGATGTCTTTGGCTTCCATTGCCGGACTCCTTTCGTTCGGACTACTTCTCAATGCAAACAGTTTGCGCGCTGGCGCACCAGCGGACTAGGCCCCGGCCGGGAAATTGACTTGTGCGCGCGGTTCAACAATGTCTACGCAGCGCCCCGCGGGAAGCGATTCGCGAGGCGCGAGACAATCAACGGTCCCAGTAGGGCTCGGGACCGAATCGTTCGAGAAGATAGTCGATGAATGCCCGAACCTTGGCGGAGAGATGTCGGTTCGGAAGGTACACCGCGTGGACGTGCCGTTCCACGGGAACGTAGTCGGCGAGGATCGACTTGAGCCGGCCCTCCTGCAGGTCCTTGCCCACGATGAACGTGGGGAGCAGCGCGATGCCCAATCCGCCGAGCACGGCGGCCGAAAGCGCTTCGTCGTCGTTGAGGCGCAGGTTTCCAGTGGCCGCAAACGAGACATCGCCCTGCGGTCCGCGCAACCGCCATTGGTCGTGGGGGTTCAGGTAGGTATACGTGAGGCAGTTGTGGCGCGCGAGGTCCTCCGGCGTGTCAGGTACGCCCTTGCGCGCGAAGTATTCGGGCGTCGCGCAGATCTTGCGATGCACCGGAGCAAGCTTGCGAGCCACCAGGTTCAGGGCCGGATCCTTGGCGATGCGCACCGCGACGTCGAATCCCTCGTCGGCGAGATCGACGAACCGGTCGGCGATTTCCAGGTCGATGCGCACTGCGGGATGGAGCGCCAGGAACCCGGGAAGGGCCGGCGCGACGTGCAGCGTCCCGAATGCCACCGGGGCGCTGATTCGGAGGAGCCCCTGCGGCTTGGAGTGAAACTTGCCCACCGCGAGCTTGGCCTCCTCGAGTTCCTCGACAATGCGTGCGCAGTGCTCATAGAACATCGCGCCCGCTTCCGTGAGGCTCATCGCCCGTGTCGTGCGGTTCAGGAGCCGGACTCCGACCGATCGCTCGAGCTGCGTCACCTGCTTGCTCACCATGGATTTTGACAAGACCAGGCGACGCGACGCGGCCGAGAAGCCCTTCGTCTCGACAACGGCTGCAAAAATGACCATGCGTTCGAGATCCTGCACGCCTCATTATGCCCGCGTTGGAAACAATGTTGTTCGCAACGCCCGGCTTATCGGCTCCGCGTCTCGCCCCCACAATCCTCTTGTCCGCAAAGGAGGAAGTGACATGTATTTCCTGGAACCAGCACGTCCTGTCGCCCGTGATTCGGCCCCGAATTTCGCTCTCGAAATATCCGGCGCGCCGCACACCCGTGCGCAAAAAACGGTACTCGTCCCATTCGACCGCTCCGCGGCCGCGCGGTGCGCGCTCGACTTCGCGATCGGCCGGGCGCAATCAGAAGGCTTGCGGATCCATCTCGTCAACGTCCAATCGACGCCGCGAGACGAGGCCGTGTTCTACGAATCCGGTCGCGAAGAGGGCAAGAGGATCCTCGATGCGGCGACGGTACGACTGCACGAAGAAAACATCGGGCATTCGTCCGAGGTTTGCTTCGGCCCGGTCGCCAGCGCGATCATCGATTGTGCCACCCGGACACGATGCTCCCTGATCGTGATCGGCGCGAGGACACGCAGCGCGTTGGCAAGATTCTTCTCGGCCTCGGTTTCCAGCGAAGTTGTTCGGCTTTCGCCGGTGGAGGTCGCCGTGGTCACACACACGATCTCGAGCTCGGTGTACGCACCGTGGAGCGGTCTAAGGAGGCGTTATGCTGCATGACGACATTCCGGTCATTACTGAATTGGACGCGGCCCGCATACGCGAGCTCGGCGCGCGCCTGCCCGCACTCCAGAACACGCTCGGCCCCCTCTCGGAGCTGATGGAAATGGTGGCCGGCCACGCGCACATCGTCCCGAGTCGAGGTGTGCCCGCCGATATCGTCACCGTGAACTCGACAGTTTCGTTCCGGGACGAATTGACCGGTGCCGTGCACCGGGTGACGGTTGTCTACCCGCACGAGGTTTCAATCCCCGAGCGGCGAATCTCGATTCTCTCGCCGGTGGGACGTGCGCTCCTCGGCCTGTCGGTGGGTCGCATCGCGGCCGTCGAGTTGCCTGACGGCGCAACGAGGGAAATCCGCATCCTCGAGTTGCACTACCAGCCGGAGGCGGCCGGGGAATTCACGCGCTGACGAGTAAAGGAGGCTTGTGCGATGTACTACCAATACCCACTGGAGGTCCTGGCACGCAAACGCGGCACGCTGTCGCAGATCGAATTCGCGCGCGAGGCCAAACGCGTGCTCCTTGATACCGATGAGTTGCTCGCCCAGCCGGGCGACCGCGGCCTGGCGATCCTGGCCGCCAACGAGGAGGCGTTGTTCCAGCCGGCGCGCGTCCTGCGCGACGTCTACGGCGACGTGGTCGAGCTGCGGCGCCCGCGAATTCGATACATGCGTGGCGAGCCCATGCTCGAGCCGGTCATGCATGTGCGGATAACCGCGCGCCGCGAGTATGCGGGTCGAGTGCTGGCGGAGCTTCGCGTTCGGGACGTGCGGGTCATCGAGGAGTGTCACCGATCCCGGATCTACATCGTGCGCGCGGAGTCTCCGCTGGTCGCGGTGCTGGGGCTCCCCGCGCGGCTCGATACCATCACCGGCGGCTCGGCGGACTGCGCGATCCGGCTGATTCGCTACGCGCCCGTGCCCAGCTACCCGGATGGGGATGGGCCTGGAGGATTCGCCGCATGAGGGGCCAGGCAATGCCTGCGTGGAGCAGGGTGTTCTTCGCCGCGGTGATCCTGCTGCTGATCAACCTCCTGTGGAATGATCCGCTGCAGAAGATCACCGGCGGCGGAACGGCCGCAGTATTGCTGTTCAATGTGCTGCCTTCCGCTGTCGTCGTTGGACGGCTCTTGATGGGGTGGGCCCGATGACGGACGAGGCTGGCTGAAAGCATTGCCCGGGAGGACGGGGGTCGTGAGCACCGTCGCGAGTCGCGGGCTATTCGGCGGGGTTGCGGTCGAGCCGGTGCAGCGTTGCCACAAGCCCCACGGTGGCCGCCACCAGGAACGCCGGACCGAAGAGCCAGAACACCATCGGCACCGCGAAGAAGTACGCGCGCAGCCCGATGGCGAAATGATTGCCGGCGCGATTGAGGCGTCGCGCCACGTTGCGCGGCGACAGCAGCGGGGGCGCGTCCTTCGCGGGGATGTTGATCATGAACGCCACGTGATTAGCCAGCCGCACCGCCATCGCGAAGGCGAGGAACGCCACGATGAAGTCGGCAAGCAGGCACAGCACCTTCACCATCCACACTTCGGACGAGCCGGATCCGAACCCCACGAACACGTGCCAGGTACGCGAGATGCTCTCGGCCTGGCCCGAGAGCGTGAGGGTGCCCACCACGAGCAGCGCCGCGGTCGAGGCCATGAGGCTCGCGCCCATCACGAAGTTGCGCAGGGTCTGCACCGCCATCACGTCCTTCCCGGGGTTCGCCATGACATGCTCGACCCACAGCGTTCGCGCGAGCTGGTTCACGCCGTGGATGGTGCAGAGCGGGTCGCGGCGCACGCGCGCGAGCAGCGACGCGTAGTAGGCCGCGACCATGGCAAGGCTCGCCACGACTGCGAGCATGTCGGGCCCGAATTCGCGCAACCAGGCTTGCACGTTCATGGGGTCACCTCAGTGCACGCCGGCGAGTACGCCGGAGGCGGCGAACAGCAGCACCGCGATCTCCAGCGCGCAGATGGCGGCGAACGCGCGCTCGCCGGAGGCGCGGAACACAGGGATCACCGCCGCGATGCAGGGAATCGAGCAGCTCGCGAGCAGCGCGATGCCCGCGAGGTTGAGCATGTCGGCGCGGTGCGCGAGCCGGGCCCATCCCCATCCCGGCGCCGTGCCGGTCGCGCGCAGGAACTCGCCCGAGGACAGTGCCCACAGGTTCGGCAGCGTCTCGATCGGCAGGTGCGGATCGATCAGTCCCGTGGCGTAGGCCCCGAAGGCGAGCACCAGCACGGTGAAGCTCGCGCGCGTGCCCCAACCGAGCCAGCGGGCGTAGCGCAACTGCGCGGCGTCGGGCGTCATTTTGACTCGATGCCGATCACGCTCGGGCGCAACGGCCGGCCGCCGGCGCGCGTACCCGGCCCGGAAACGAGCGCACCGTGGCTTGCGCTCCCCGCTCCTTCGACCAGCGCGGCGAGTCGCGCGGCCTGCGCGGAGAGCGACTCGGTTGCGTTGCCCACCTGGCCCACCAGCGCCGCGTTCTGCTGCGTCGCGCGCTCCATCTCCTGGATCGTCCGGCCCACCTGCACGATGCCCGCCGACTGCTCGGCGCCCGCGGCGACGACCGCGTTCATGAGTTCGTTCACCTCGGCGACGCGGCCGTTGATCTCCGCGATCGCCTCGGCCACCTGGTCCACTACCTCGGAGCTCTCGGCCACCTGGGATGCTGCCGAGGCCACGAGGTCCTTGATCTCCCGCGCGGAACTCGCGGCACGCTGCGATAGGCTGCGCACCTCGGTGGCCACCACCGCGAAGCCGCGTCCCTGCTCGCCGGCGCGTGCCGCTTCCACGGCGGCGTTGAGCGCGAGGATGTTGGTCTGGAACGCGATGGAGTCGATCATGCCGACGATGTCGGCCACCTTCGCGGTCGCCTCGCGGATCGATTCCATGCGCGCGATCACCTGCGTGGCGGCGTCGATCGCCTTGCCGGTGGCCTCGCCCGCGCGCTGCGCGATGCCTTGCGTCGCGCGGGCGCTTTCGGTGTTGCGCTTCACGCTCGCACCGAGCTCCTCCATGCTTGCCGCGGCCTGCTCGAAGGCGCTCGCTTGCGCCTCGGTGCGCTCCGACAGGTGGCGGTTGCCGCGCGCGACACCGTCAGCCTCGGCGCCGATGGTGCCCGCGGCGAGCCGCACTTCGTTGCGCGAGGTGTCGATCAGGCGGCGCGCGGCCTCAGCGTCCGCGAACACCGAGTCGAGCCCGATGCGTACGCTGCGCAGCAGCGCGAACACGGCCAGGGCGGCGACAAGGAGCACGACCCCGAGCACGAGCAGAGCCGCCCGCGGCTGTGCGATCCACAGGACGAGGGCGAGGGGCAGCGGCGCGGCGGCGGCGGCGAGCGCGAGGGTGAGCTTGCGAGCTACCGTCGTGGCGTTCATCGCGTTGCCCCTCAGTTCCACAATCCGAGCCCCTTGGTGAGCGCACGTACACCGGCAAACGCAAGCAGCACCAGAACGAGCTTGCGAACCGCGGAGGCTCGCAGGACGTGCAGCAGGCGCGCGCCAATGCGCGCCCCCATCATCATACCCACGACCGACGGCACTGCGATCATCGGCAGCACCGCGCCCTGGTGCAGGTAGACCCACGCCGCCGACGAGTCCACCAGCGACAGGATGAACCCCGAGGTGCCGGCCGATACCTTCAGCGGCACGCCCATCACCAGATTCAGGGCCGGCAGGTTTGCCCATCCCGCCCCCAGGCCGAACATGCCCGCGAGCACGCCAATCGCGGCGAAGAGCACCAGGCCCTGGGGCGCGCGGTGCGCGCGCCATTCCATCGCGCGCCCGGTGCGGTTGTCCACGAGAACGCCGTGCAGCCCGAGCGCGAGTGACAGGCGGTCGGGGGCGGTGACGACCGGGTATTCGGAGTTCTTCACCGAGGCCATGATCGCGACGATGCCGAGGATGGTCGCGCCAAGCGCCACCTGCACCGCGGCCGCCGGCAGCGCGAGGCCGAGCATCGCGCCCGCGATCGAGCTCGCCGAAGCCACCAGCGCGAAAGGCATCGCGAGGCGCAGGTTCGCGAGCCCGCCTTCCAGCAGCCGCGGGCCCGCCGAAAGCGCACCCGCGAGCGCCACCAGCAGGCCCGCGCCGCGCACGAAGTCGAGATGGAAGGGGAAGAACCCGGAGACGATCGGCACGAACAGCACGCCGCCGCCCACGCCAGCGGGCACCGCGACGATGCCGAGCAGGAAACACACCCCGAAGAGCGCCAGCGGCCACGCCCACCACGGTGCGGCGTCGCCGGCAACGCCGGCCGCGGCCGCCTCCGGGGAGGCAACGGCGAGGACCAGCGCGGCGAGCAGGGCGCGAATCACAACGCCGCGAGCACGCGTTCGAGGCGCGCGCGCACCTCGGCCGCGATCGCCGCGATGCCGGGGCGCTCCACCAGCGAGAGCACCGCGTCCGGATCCATGATCTCGACGATCGTCTTGCCGGCCTCGACCCGCACCACCACATTGCACGGCAGCAGCGTGCCGATCTGCGGCTCGAGCTCGATGGCCTGGTGCGCGAACTGCGGGTTGCACGCGCCCAGGATCTTGTAAGGCGCGATGTCCTTGCCGAGCTTCTTCTTCAGCGTGGCGGCGACGTCGATCTCGGTGAGGACGCCGAAGCCCTCGGCGGCGAGCGCCGCAGTGGCGCGCTCGAGGGTTTCCTCGTAACTCGTGGCGACGGTTTTTCCGAATGCGTATCGGGGCATGGGATTTCCTCAGGCGATGCACTGGTAGTAAGGGTTTTGCGGGGGGCGCCTACCGTAATATCAGGAATCTCTAATATAACAGCGCCGCCCACGTGGCGGCTAGGCGGCGCGGCTTCCCCCGCTGTCGGCCGCCTGCAAGGCGGCGAGCCTTTGCTTGGCGAACTGCAGGAAACCCTCGATCAGGCGCGAATGGAATCTTTCCTTGGGATAAACCACCGCGAGCTGGCGCACCAGCGGCGGCGACAATGCGATCTCGACCAGCTCGCCGAGGCGCACCTCCTTGGCAACGGTGACTCGCGACATGATGGCGAAGCCCAGGCCCGTGGCCACCATGCCCTTCAGCGCCTCGGGGCTGCTCGCCTCCATCACCACCTGGAGCGAGTCGGGTGCGAGCCCGGCCTTTTGCAGGTAGTGGTCGACCACCTCGCGCGTGCCCGACCCCGGCTCGCGGCTGATATATGCGTGCTCGGCAAGCGACTTCGGCTCGATGCTCGCCGCTTTTGCGAGGGCATGATTCGGCGCGCAGACTACCCGAAGCTCGTCCTCGCAGCACAAGTCGTGGACGAGCATGGGCAGGTGCGAGTCGCCTTCGATGAAGCCCAGGTCGAGGCTGCGTTCGGCGACGCGCTCCTGCACCGCCTCGGAGTTGGCGACGAACAGCCGCGGCACGATGCCGGGATTGCGCGCCTTGAACTCGCCCAGGATGCGGGGCAGTAGATATTCGGCCAGCGTGGTGCTCGCACCGATCATCAGCGGCCCGGCCTGCTGCCCGCTCATCTCGCGCAGCCGCGAGTCGAGCTCGCCGGAAAGGGCGAGGATGCGTTCGGCGTATTCGAAGGCGACGACACCGGCGGGCGTGAGGGTGATGCGGCTCTGGGCGCGGTCGAAGAGGCGGGTGTTGAATTGCTCCTCGAGCTGGCGCACCTGGAAGGTCACAGCCGGTTGCGTCATGAAGAGCGCGTCCGCCGCCTTGGTGAAGGACAGATGCTTCGCGACGGCGTGGAAGACCTGGAGGCGACGATCAGCCATGGCCTATTCAAACACAAAGGCGCTCGGGCCGCGCTTCGGCTCCTCAATTGACGATGTGATGGACGCGTTCCCTCGCGGCGGCCGAGGCGATCGACCACCGCACGGCGCTCAGCGCGATGGCCTGCGCGCGGCGCGCGCGCCCAGGGTGAGCAGCGAGAGGGCGAGCAGCAGCAGCATCCACTCCGACAGCGCCGGTATCGCGTCGGCGGCACCGGCCGGTGCGGCGAGGACCGTCAACACGACGTCGTTGCCGGTGCCCCCGACATAGGAGATGCGCATCTGCCTGCCGTTGAAGGTGATCGGCGCACCCTCGGCCAGTCCCGCGAAGGTGCCGTTCACCGGATCGGCGCCGTCGTTGGTGATGATCGTGAAGGTGTCGCCGGCGGGGGGCACGTAGCCACCGGTGAGCGTGAGCGTTGCGCCGGTCACGTCCACGGTGCCGGTCACGTTCACATTGTCGTACTGCGCCCCTAGCGCCGGGCCCTCGATTTCCTGCAGCAGGTTGCCGGCCAGCACGAGGTTGCCAGTGTTGATCTGGCCGGGGCTCAGGCCCGGGGCGAGATTGCCGCCGGCAACCACCGTGACACCACCGGATGCCGTGCCGGTGCCGAAGAGTGTCGCGCCGCTCGCCACCGTGATGGGGCTGCTCGTGCTTCCGGTGAGCGCGATCGAGCCGGCACCGACGGTGGTTGCGCCGGCCAGCGTGCTCGCCCCAGACAGCGTGAGCCGTCCCGCGCCCGTCTTCACGAAGCTCCCGAGGCTCGCGAGCGAGCCGGAGAAGGTCGTGTTGGTACCCGCGGAGCCCACGGTGACCGTGCCGGAATTGATGTTGAGCAGGCCCGAGCCGCTGAGCCGGCCGAAAGTGGCTCCGCCCGTATTGAAGGTGCCGTCGAGCGTTAGGGAAGCACTGTTGGCCACTAGCGCGTCGAACTGTGCGCCCGCGTTCACCGTCGTGGCGCCGGTGTATTGCATCGGCCCGAAGACGCCCGCCGCGAAGCCGCCGGTCACTGCAAGCGAGCCGGTGCCGTTCATCACGCTGTTGATCGCGATGCCGCCGGGCACGTTGAACTCGACCGCCGCGTTGTTGACGATATCGAACAGGGTTCCGGGACCGACGACACCGTCGCCGAACGCGAGCGTTCCGGCATTCACGCTCGTGGTCCCGTTGTGCATGCAGGTCACGGCGAGCGTGAGCTTGCCCGTGCCCACCTTCACCAGGTCGCCGAGCCCGCTCACGCAGCCGTTGAAAGTGGTGCTGGCGTTGTCGCCGCCGACGGTGAATAGGCCGGCGTTGATGTTGAGCTGGCCGCCTGTGCCGCTGAGCCGGCCGAAGGTCGCTCCGGTCGTATTGAAGGTGCCGTCGAGTGCAAGCGAAGTACTGTTGGCAACCACCGCGTCGAACTGTGCGCCCGCGTTCACCGTCGTGTCGCCGGTGTATTGCATCGGCCCGAAGACGCCCGCCGCGAGGCCGCCGGAGACGAGCACCGCGCCGCTGCCGTTCATCACGCTGTTGATCGCGATGCCGCCGGGCACGTTGAACTCCGCCACCCCGTTATTGAAAATGTCGAACACCGTACCCGGGCCGATGGCGCCATCGCCCCAGCGCAGCGTGCCCGCGATGCTGGTCTGGCCGTTGTACGTCGTGGTTCCGGAGAGCGTAATGCGTCCGGCGCCAAACGCTACGATGCCGCCGAAGCCGCTCAGGTCGCCGGACAAGGTGACGTCGTTGTCGGCGGTGAAGGACGTGATGGCCCCGAAGATCATCGGATTGGCGATGGTGTGCCCGGCGCCGCTCACCGTGATCGCGGGGCTCGCGCCGTCGATCATGAGCGTGCTGCCCACGAGACCGTACGACGGGGCGCCCGAGATATCGAGGTGGTTCAGCGTCCAGGCCGCGTCCGCATTCGGCGCATGCGTGGCGCCGGAAGCGGGGAAGGAAAGAAACGTGGTGTTGGCGCTTGTCGGGGCGACGCCGCCCGACCAGTTGCCGCCGCTGCTCCAGAGGTTGTCCCCCGCCAAGCCGGTCCACACCTGGGCCGAGGAGGGCAGCGCCACGAGGAGGAGGCAGGACAGGAGGGCTCCGCCTATGGATCGACGGTCCGTCATGGGCCACATTCAAGCACAAAAGAAGCGGCCCCGTAGTGCTAAGTCGATGCTCTGCCGAACCGAGGGCCTCCGGCAGGAGTCACTTGGGGCACGATGCGGTATCGCCGGGGACCTTGCCGACCAGCCGCAGGAAGCCCTCGAAAGGCCCCATGTTGCCCATCGCCTCGATCATGGGTCCCTCGAAAGAAAGCTTTCCGAACATCATGGCGCGCATCGGCCCGTATTCTCCGCGGCCCATCTCCATCCAGCGGGCGGTCTGCGCAGTCATGAGGTAATCGACGTCAAGGTCGAGCGGCGGGGCCGAAGCAGGGACTCCCGCCACGCAGTGCGCTTGGCGGTCCAGCACCGCGATCTGCAACTCCACCTGCGGGCTTTCCTTGCAGTCGGCACGTGCCATGCGCAGGATTTTCTGCGCGCGATTCTTGTTGTTGGCAGCCCAGCCAGACTCGTACAGCGCCCCGGTGAGGCCCGCATCGGCATTCCAGGCCCTGCAGGCTTCAGCCGCCCATTCGGCGGACATCAGGACCGGCGCCGCCATGGCTGAGGACGCCACGGCAATCGCTGCCAATGCCGTCCAGCGAACGATTTGCCTCATGATTTATCCTCCTGGTTGGCGCAGCAGCGCTACGGCTTTTTCGGCGTCTTGTATTCGACTTCCTTCTGGAACGGTTTCCAGTCGGTTTCGTAGCCGACAAACCCCTTTTCGTTCGGTGCCTTCTGGCGCGTCGTATAAAAGCGCGTTTTGCCGTCAGGGACCTTGGTGATGGGTTTCTGCTCGCTCATGGGTTATCTCCAATTGGATCCCGGCCTGCGCCGAGATGACGAAAGTAAGAAGCTCAAATCGGCCGCATGAGTGAAGGGTCGATATTCGGCGCCGCGCCGATCGCGCCGCCTGCCTTCATCTCTTCGTCGGTTGCGTCGCGCACCGTCAGTATCTCGAGCCTGAAAACGACTTCCCTGCCGCAAAGCGGATTGTTGCCGTCGACAGTCAGTGTTTCGCCGTCCATCCGCGTGACGATGAAGCTGCGGGCCCGGCCCTTGTCGCTTTCCATGAGGATGGCGGTGCCGATGCTTCGATACGCCTCGGGCACGTTTTCGATGTGATCGGTGAAAACCAGCGACTCGTCCCTCGGGCCGAAGATGCGGTTGCCGTCGATCGGCACTTCGATCACATCGCCCGCGGACTTGCCCTCCAGCTGCTGGTGGATGGATGGGGCCAGGATTTCATTGTGTCCGTGGATGTAGCCCAGCGGGAATTCGACGCAGGTAAGGACTTGCCCCGATTTCCTGTCGGTCACCTTGTAGGTGAGCTCGACCAGCTTGCCGTCGTGGATGGTTTCACTCATGTCGAGTCGCGAGCCCACGCGCTCAGAAGATGGACGCCGCGAAGATCCTGACCTCGCCATCTTCGTAACCGAGGACGAGCCTGCCGAGCCATTCGCCCGGCTTCTTGGTGCTGCGTTGCCGGTAAAGAACACTCACATGTTCGCCGCGACGAATGATGCCGAGATATTCGGCATCCTCGGCGAGGCTCCTCGCCAGTTCGCTGTTTGCGAACTGGTGATTCACCGTGACTTCGTTCATGGCCAGCGCCAGGGACCGGGCGAACTTCCCGACGAACTCCCCGTACTTGCCGGCGTTGGAGAACAGCAGGAGATCGCGCCACAGGGGATCGGCCAGGGCCCGAATCTCCTCATCGGTATTCTCGATGATGTTCACGCCGGGCTCCAGGCGGCTGGCAGTCGCCGGCATGGCTACTCGTTCTCCCCAACCAGGTGATAACAGGGCGCCTTCTCCATGGTGTATTCGCCGGTCTGCGGATCGCGACGCGAAACGGTCAGCACGTGCCAGTTCTCGTCGTCCAGCTTCATGACATCGCCGCGGTAGTAGTAGCCCGGCCAGCGCGTCTCCTTGCGGAAGAGCGTGTGTTGTGTCACGCACTCTGCAGCCCGGTGACGGTGCATCAGTTCCCAGGCACGCAGCAACTCGTGAAGGTCCTTCGCGGCCAGGCTCTGGAGATCCTCCTCCATCAGCTTCAACTTCTTGAGGCAGATGTTCAGGAGCTTCTCGTTGGTCATGTAGCCCACGGTGTAGCCGCCGCAATACTCATCCATGAGCTTCTGCAGGCGGTCCAGGCCCTGCTGCGGATTGATGTAGTGCGGGTTGACGGTGCCCGCCACGATAGCGTTGCGGTACATCCTGTAGTGTTCCAAGGGCTTGTAGATTTCTTTCCTGCGACGCTCGATCTGCTCATCGGATACGACGATGCCTTCGCCCTTGCCGTCGTCGATGTACTTGCAGGCGGCCTTCGCGGCGAGGCGGCCTTCCGTGAACGAGCCGGATGAGAAGGCGTGTGGCGTGCCGCCGACCGCATCACCGGCGCCGAAGAGGCCCTCGATCGTCGTCATGCGGTTGTAGCCCCAGAAATACTCGGGCGGGGAAATGTCCTCGGGACCCGAGCACCAGGCGCCGGAGCACGTCGCGTGGGAGCCCATGACGTAAGGCTCGGACGTGGTCAGCTCCGGATTCTCGTCCTTGGGATCCACGTCGGTGGCGGCCCACAGGACCGCCTGGCCCACGGTCATGCCGAGGAAGTTTTCCCAGCCGACCTCTTCCAGGTGCGGATCCTGGAAGGCGTGCATGGTCACCATGTGGATGGGGCCGCGGCCGGCCTTCACCTCACTGATGATTGCGTGGTTGCGCAGGCAGGTCGGGATGGGCCGATGGGTCAGGTTCGAGACCTCGGGATCGAGATACTCCTTGCCAACCATCTTCTGCAGGTCGGGGAACCACTTGGACTCGTACTCTTCGCCCAATGCATTTTGCGTATAGGTCTTCAGGTGCAGGAAATACGCGCCGACCGGGCCGTAACCGTCCTTGAAACGCGCCAGCACGATCCGATTTTCCATCTGCGTCATCTTGGCGCCGGCGTCGATCATGAGGCCATAGGCGGAAGCGGACGACCATGGCGCGTACCAGGTGCGGCCGGCACCTTCGCCGGTTGAACGCGGCTTGAAGATGTTGGAGGCGCCGCCAGCGCCGCAGATTACCGTCTTCGCCTTGAAGACGTGGTAGTTGCCCGTGCGGACGTTGAAGCCGACGGCACCGGCGATGCGGTTGGGCTTGCTCTCGTCCATCAGCAGGTGGGTGACGCAGACGCGGTTGAAGACCTTGTCCGCCGATTTCTTGGCGGCCTCGGCCACGATGGGCTTGTAGGACTCGCCGTGAATCATGATCTGCCATCGCCCCTCGCGCATGTAGCGCCCGGTTTTCGGGTTCTTCATGATGGGCAGGCCCCACTCCTCGAACTGGTGCACGGTGGAGTCGACGTGACGAGCCATGTCGAACAGCAGGTCCTCGCGCACCAGCCCCATCAGGTCGATGCGAGCGTAGCGGACATGGTCCTCCGGATTGTTTTCGCCCCAGCGGGTGCCCATGTAGCAGTTGATGGCGTACAGGCCCTGGGCGACGGCTCCGGAGCGATCGATATTGGCCTTCTCGGCAATGACGATTTTCTTGTTCTGGCCCCAGAACCTGGCCTCCCATGCGGCCCCCGTGCCACCCAGGCCGGCGCCGGCGACGAGGATATCGATGCCGTCTTCGACGATCGTTTTGTAGGCCATTAGTAGTACACGCCTTTCTTCAGCTTGAGGCCAGCGTCCTTGAGAGTGCGCAACCCGCCCTCGTCCAGGCGGATATATTTCGGCTCGCTGTACAGGAGTTGGCTGTCACGCGCTTCCTGGCTCGGTGCGGCAACATCCGCGAGCTTGGGAATTGCCGTCCCCCAGGGCTTCGTGGTGATGGGCGAGAGGAAGTTCTTTTCCCTGCCGTCCCGGAACACGATCTTCCACGCGATCGTGCCTTTCTTTTCGTCGCGGTCGACACGAACGCTGTGACCGAGCGGGGCAAAATCGGCATATCCGCGCACATCGATCGCATGCTGGGGGCACGCCTTCACGCAGGAGTAACACTCCCAGCACATGTTCGGTTCGATGTTGTAGGCACGGCGAGTGAGCTCGTCGATGTGCATGATGTCGGAGGGACAGATGTCGACGCAGTGTCCGCATCCGTCGCACCTCGTCATGTAGACGAAAGTAGGCATTGAGTCCGGTCCTCTTCTAGTAGTGGTGGGGCGCTTCGCGCTTGATGCCAAGCCCCATGTCCATCGGAGCATCCCGCAACAGTTCCATGGAGTGTTTCTTCTGCTGTTCGGGATCGTCACGGGTCTGCTGGGGCAGATTCTCGGCTGTGCCGTTGGCATTCGAGAGGCGTTTCTCGAAGGCGGCCGCGGGCTTGAAGAACATGTGTGCGAACTTCGACCAGAACACCGAGCCGAAGAGCACCGTGGTGGCGAGGAGGTAGAGCCAGAAGAGCACCCCCGCGCCGCCGCCATTCCACGCCCAGGCGATACCGAGTGTGACGCTCGCGAGCAGCGACAGGACGAAGAGGTCGGCGCGCACGATGCGCCAGCGCGACTTGCCCTCGGCGGCGACGTCCACGCGGATGAAGAACCAGAACCAGTAGCCGCCGACGGCGACCATCGCGGCGCCGATCCACCAGAGCATCGGGACGGCTTCCGGGGCCGGCGTCGCCGCCGTGGAGTAGCGGAACACCAGGATCACCGTGGTGGCGAGGTAGAGCAGAAAGCCCCACATCGTGAGCAGGTGCGCGATCCGGCGGCGCGTGTTGCAGAACTCGCCCGAGGCCATGACGTCCACGATCGCGGTATGGGCCGCGATCGACAGCATCTCGCCGCCGCCGATCTGCCGCGTTGCCTTGCCCCGGGGCTTGCGCATGTTGGCGAAGAAATACCGGGCGCTGCCCTTGTGGACCACGTCGATGATCGTTCCGGCAATCACCAGGACGACCATCACGACCAGGTACCACTGCAGGAATCCTGCGGGAAGCAGCGGCGCGGCCGCGGCGAATGGATTGTTTGTGAACATGAATCCTCCTTGCGGGAATTCTACGAGGCGGGGCGCGCGGGCGCAGAAGATTGCCGCTATGCGGCTATAGATTCAGCGTATGGGTCTCGAAGCGCATGGCCGCGAGGTCCCCCAGCATCCAGGTGGCGGGGGCGGCGAGGCCGGCCACCGTCCCGGGATTGACGAGCCAGGTCTCGCCGCCCTTCACGTTGGCGACCTTGCGCGCTTCGGCCTTGTGCGAGTGGCCGCAGCACACGAGCTCCCATTCGCCGGTGCAGGCGAAGGCGTAACCGTGGTGGTCGTAGTGCACCACCACGATCGTGCGGCCGCCCAGCTCGATGCGCGCCTCGGGGCCGTGGTACTGGAGCTGCCCGTTGCTCATCCGCGACTGGTAGTGCATCGCCTGCGTGTCGCCGAGGTTGTTGCCGTGGATCGCGTGGACCGGCAGCCCGGCGGCGAGCGCCGGCTTGATGGTCTGGGCGCCGATGAGGTCGCCGCAGTGGATGACCGCCTCGGCGCCGAGCGCCCGAGCCTCCAGCACCGCCCGGGCGAGGGGGTCGGCGCGGTCGTGGCTGTCCGAAACAATGCAGATCTTCATGGGGGCATTATCAGGCCGCGTCGGCCCGGCGCTCAATCGAGCCGCCTTATCGGGCGATCAGTCCGACTTGCTCCGAGCATTCGCGCCCGGGTTGACGCACGTCAAGCCGGGCCCCTTCTCCGGAGCTAGCCTTGCAGGGAGAAAGGACATTCCCATGTCAAAGCGCGACGATTTCCACTTCCAGCCGGGGTGGGCAACGCCGGTGGTGGTCGACTACCGCAAGCCTCTCACCTGGCTCTCCAGTCTTTTCGGCAAGAGTCCCAGGTGCCTTGCAGAGCAGCAAGGCCGCTGCCCCGGACCCAACCAATGCCACGACTGCAACTGGTCGGCGCAGGGATCGACGAAGGACCGTTGATCCGCTGATCGCTGATCGCTGATCACGCAGAGCGCGTGCCCAGTCGCGACGCCGGCTAATATTAGAGAACTTGCATATATAGAGGGGGTGCTCTAGCATCGGCCGTGGCGTCCCAAGCGAAGGAGTTGGCCCATGATCGAACACGACGTATCCCCCCGAATCGATTCCGCGCTGCTCGAGCGCTTGGTGCGCGAGCGCGTCGACGCCGTCCTCGACGAGCGCCTCGAGGCGAAGCTCGCCGCGATCCGGGAAGCCAAGCCCGCCTCGATGACCATCATCGCCACCAAGGGCACGCTCGACTGGGCGTATCCGCCGTTCATCCTCGCCTCGACCGCCGCGGCGCTGGGCTGGAACGTCGCCATCTTCTTCACCTTCTACGGGCTGGAGCTGCTGAAGAAGGATCTCTCGCACCTGCAGGTGAGCCCGCTCGGCAACCCGGCGATGCCGATGAAGATGCCGTTCGGCCCGGAATGGTTCAAGGCGATCCGCTGGAATATCCCCAATGCGATGCAGTCGATCGTGCCCGGCTTCGAGGCCTTTGCCACGACGATGATGAAGAAGACCATCCATAACAAGGGTGTGGCGGCGATCTCGGAGCTGCGCGAGGCGTGTCTCGAGGCCGACGTGCAGCTGATCGGCTGCCAGATGACCGTCGACCTGTTCGGTTACGAGAAGGCCGATTTCGTGCCGCAGGTGAAGGAGTACGTGGGAGCCGCGACTTTCCTGCCGATGGCGAGGGACGCGGATGTGAGCCTTTTCATATAGAAAGAGACAACGACAATGAAATTCAAGGCAAAGACTCTCGCGCTGGCGCTCGCCGCCGGCTTTCCGCTGGCGGCGCACTCTACCGACGGCTATTTCTCGCACGGCTACGGCATGCAGGCCAAGGGCATGGGCGGAGCGTCCACCGCCATCGCCGAATCCGCGTTCGGCGCCGCGACCAATCCCGCCACCATGGCCTTCTCGGGCAATCGCTTCGAGGTCGGCGTCGACCTCTTCAGCCCGCGTCGCAAGGCCTCGCGCAGCGGCGGGGCCCCTTACGGCCTCGACGGGGCGGCAGACAGCGACAGCAACATCTTCGCCGTCCCGGAGATCGCCTACAACCGCATGGTGTCGCCCAACATGTCGATGGGCCTCACGGTGTACGGCAACGGCGGCATGAACACCGACTACCCCGGCGGCCAGTTGCCCTCGCCGGGCGCGTGCGGGCCGGCCACCGGCCCTGGCACCGGGTTCAACCCGCAGCCCGGGCCGTACAACCTGCTGTGCGGCAACGGCAGCCTCGGGGTCGATTTGATGCAGCTCATCGTTGCGCCGAGCGTGGCATTCAAGCTCGGGCCGGACCACGCGATCGGCATCGCGCCGCTATTCGCCTACCAGCGCTTCGAGATGAACGGGCTGCAGCCGTTCGAGGGTTTCTCGACCAGCCCCGGCAGTGTGACCAACCGCGGCTACGACGACTCAACGGGCTACGGCGTGCGCGTCGGCTACTACGGCCGGATCTCGCCTTCGCTGGCCGTCGGTGCGGCCTACGCGACCAAGATGCGCATGGGCGAATTCGACAAGTACCGCGGCCTCTTCGCACAGCAGGGCGGCTTCGACATCCCGTCTCACTGGAGCGTCGGGGTCACGTTCTACCCGTCGCCCACGACGCTCTTCACGGCCGAGTACCAGCGCATCAACTACACCGATGCGAAGTCGGTCGGCAACCCGAGCACGCTGCTGCTGCAGTGCGCAGGCGGCAACCTCGCCAACTGCCTCGGCGGCTCCGACGGCGCGGGCTTCGGCTGGCAGGACATCGACGTATTCAAGCTCGGAGTGCAGTGGCAGCAATCGCCGTCGCTTACCCTGCGCGCCGGCATCAACATCAGCGACAACCCCGTCCGCAGCGAGAACGTGACGATCAACATCCTCGCACCGGGCGTGGTGCGCAATCACGTGACGCTCGGGGCCACGTGGAAGCTCGACAATGAGAGCGCCGTCACCGGAGCTTTCATGTACGCGTTCAGCAACGACGTGAACGGGCCCAGCCTGCTCAACAACTTCGTGCCGGGCCTGAACGCGCAGGAGAAGATCGAGATGTACCAGTACTCGATCGGCGTGCAGTACTCGCGCCGCTTCTAGGGGTGCAGCTCGCGGAGGAGCTCGAGCGCAGCCTTGCCGCCGAGCCGAGCTACTTCCGCGCCCAACTCCTGCGCGAGGACCTGGCGCGGCTGCGCAAGCTGCGCGAGTTGGCCGGCACGTGCGCCGATCGCGCGGCCTACGAAGACGTCGCGCGCGCTCTCGGTTGGACGCAGGGCGATGCGCGCACCGCGGAGCTCGCGCACGTCCTCGCCCCCCTCTTCGACGCGGTGTACGCCTACGAGCATGGCGAGGCGAGCGACGCGATCGAGGCCCGGATCAGCGAAGCCTGGGTGGCGCTTACGCGCGAGCGGCTCGAGCGGCTGGTGGGCTGCCTGGCCACGCGCCCGCCGCCACCCCCGAGCTGACCGGTCAACGTGGACTTCACGGCTCGCGGCGGCTGGTGGGTGGTCGCCCAGGTGCCGGTCATCCTGGCCGCGATCGCGGCGCCGCTTCTCCGGGGTGCGGACACCTTCGATGTGGCGAACGCCATCCAGCTCGCCGGAGCCGCGCTGACTGTGCTGGGTATCGCGCTCGCGCTTGCAGGCCTTGTGGCGCTCGGGCGCTCCCTCACGCCTTTCCCGCGGCCCGCAGCAGGTGCGCGCCTGCGGCAGTCAGGTGTTTACGCATGGGTCCGCCATCCAATCTACGGTGGCCTCATTCTCGCGAGCTTCGGCTGGTCCCTGACATGGCTGAGCCCACCCGGACTCATGGCGAGCGTGGTGGTCCTGCTCTTCTTCGATCGCAAGAGCGCCTTCGAGGAGCGCCTGCTGCGCGCGCGTTTTGTGGAGTACGCCGCCTATGCGCTGCGCGTGAGGAAGCTGGTGCCGGGGCTCTACTAGTTCCTGGAGGGCTAGGCGGCGACCTTCAGCTTCGGGCGCGACGCCTTCGCCGGCTTGCAGAACACCTTGTGGAGGGTCGCCATGAGTGCCATCACGTCCGCGCTCGCCAGCGAGTAGAGCACCGTCTGCTTGTTGCGGCGCGTCACCACGACGTGCTCGCGCCGAAGGATCGCGAGGTGCTGCGAGATCCCCGACTGGCTCAGGCCCACTCCCTCCTGGAGCTCGCCCACCGAGCGCTCGCCCTCGGCGAGCTGGCAGAGGATCACCAGGCGCGACGGATTCGACATGGCCTTGAGAAGTGGCGCCGCGCGGCGCGCGCTGCGCTGCAGCTCACCCATGTGGCCGGAAATCTGCGGCGAGACTGAATGTTTGCGGATGGAGCTTGGCTTCGTCATGCCGCCATTTTACGGCATCGAAGCCCGGATGCTGACGCAAATCAACTGCTTGCATTTGACCTCGGTCGCCCATGGCGTACAGAATCGGACGTCATCAGAACACGACGTTGCCATGCACATCGTACTTCTTGTCCTTGCGATCATCTCCACCTCTGCGCCGGCGCACGCTCAAAGCGCCGCAACCGGCATCGCGAAAGAGGCTGCGCGCGGATCGACGGCTGCTCCGTTGTCAGTCGAAGCGCTGTGCACCCGGCTCACGCTCGATGAAGTCACCGCCATCGTGGGCAGGAATTTCGAGCGAAGGGCAGACACGGGAAAGTTGTACCAGGCATGCAGGTACGGCGATAGCAAGGAAAAGGGCAAGCTGCAGGTTCGCTATTTCTCGCTCGGCAACAGCAGGCTCAAGGAAGCGGGCTGGAGAAAATTCGTGGCCGAAGCGAAAGGCAGGGTCATCGAGCGTGATGGCGTACTGGTGAGCCATTTCCGCAGGGACAGATTCGGCACTGACAGTATCTGGTTCATGGATCGGCAGGGCCGCGCGCTGGAATTGAATGTCAATTCGGGCATCACCGAGGATCAGGCGGTGGCGCTGGCGAAGTCGGCGATGGACTGATGGCGACCGAGGATATCGAGCAGCGCGTGAACCTGCTCGCGCCCGCGATCCTGCGGGGGCTGCGGCGCGGCTTCGAGAAGGAAGGATTGCGGGTGCGCCCGGACGGAAGCCTCGCGCGCACCCCGCACCCGCCCGGACTCGGCTCGGCACTGACCCATCCGCGCATCACCACGGATTTTTGCGAGGCCCAGCTCGAGCTCGTCACCGGCGTGCACGCCGATATCGGCGCATGCCTGGCGGAGCTGGCAGAGCTGCACAAGGTCGTCTACGAGTGCATCGGCGACGAGCTCGTCTGGGATGCGAGCTTGCCTTGCAAGCTGCCCGCCGACGACGAGATTCCGATCGGCCGCTACGGGACGTCGAATCTCGGCCGCATGAAGTCCGTATACCGGAGCGGGCTGGGCCACCGCTACGGGCGGCGCATGCAGGTCGTTTCCGGCATCCACTACAACTTCTCGATTCCCGAGGCGGCCTGGCCGCTGCTGCGCGCTTTCGAGTCGAGCCCGTGCGCGCCCGAGATGTACCCGGACCAGCGCTACCTGGGACTGATCCGCAATTTCCGGCGTCACGCCTGGCTGCTGCTGCTGCTCCTGGGAAGCTCGCCCGTTGCCTGCGGCTCGTTCATCGGCAATCGGGCGCATCAGCTGCAGGCCTGGGAGACCGGGACCCTGTTCGGCCCCGGGGCGACGTCGCTTCGCATGGGACGGCTTGGCTACCAGAGCGATGCCCAGTCCGCTCTCGAGGTCAGCTTCAACGACCTAGCCGGCTACGCGGCGACGCTCGACCGGGCGATGAGCGTGCCGTATCCGCCCTATGAGGCGATCGGCCTGGAGGTGGGCGGCGAATTCCGGCAGCTCTCCACCGCGCTGCTGCAGATCGAGAACGAGTTCTACGGCACGATCCGGCCCAAGCGCGTCATTGCGCGCGGAGAGCGCCCGCTGCATGCGCTGGGCGAGCGCGGCATCGAGTATGTCGAAGTCCGATGCCTCGACATCGATCCCTTCATGCCGCTCGGGATCGACGCCGACGCAGTTCGCCTGCTCGACGTCTTCCTGTTGCACTGCCTGCTGAGCGACAGTGCGCTCGATTCGCCGGGCGAGATCCGGGCGGCCGCCCGCAATCAAAGGCTGGTCGCCGAGGCGGGGCGCGATCCGATAACGCGCCTGGACCGCGCCGGCGACTCCGTCACTCCCGCCGAATGGGGCCGCGCACTGCTGCTGCAGTACGGGCCGATCGCCGCGGCGCTGGACCGCGCATGCGGCGGCGCGGATCATGCGCGCGTGCTCCGCACTGCGGATGCGGCCATGAGAGATCCCGACACTCTTCCATCCGCCCGCGTCCTGCGCGCGGTAGAGCGCGATCATCGGCGCTCATTTCCGGATTTTGTCCTTGCGCAGTCCCGCCGGCACCGCGATGCGTTGTCCGATCCGCCGCTCCCACCCGCCTCAAGGAAGCGATACGAGGCGCTTGCCGCCGAGTCGCTGGCGGAGCAGAGGCGCATGGAGGCGGAGGACGACGTCCCGTTCGATACCTACCGGCGAAGCTATCTCGACCAGGACCTGCTATCCGGCTCCCATTTCGGTTCCCCGCGAATCGGGAACCGGCCAGGGACCGATTGAGATCAAGCTAGCTCTTGCAAGCGCATCCGGCGAAGCCATCGGCCGCCATCTTCGCCTCATAGGGCGCGGCAACAGCAGTCCCCGGCACGAGCGAGGGTTTCACCGAATTCCAGTCGGCAGGCTTGATGATCACCATCCATCCGGCGCCGTACGGATCATCGTTGGCGAGGGAGGGCTTGGCGACCAGTTCCTCGTTCACCGCGGCCACCTCGCCGCCGGCCGCGCTCTTCGCGGGCCCGACCCACTTGCCGGATTCCACCGTGGCGCACGATTTTCCCGGCTGCACCTCGCGTCCCACCTTCTTCGGCGTGAAGGCCACGAGCTGGCCGGCCATCGCGGTGGCCACCGTGGTCATGCCGATCTTCACCGTGCCGTCGCCCACCTCCCTGAACCAGATGTGGTTGTCGACGTCGTAAAGCAGGTCGTCGGGCAGCGGGCAGCCTCGCACGTCGGGCATGGCGTTCCTCCTCGTCTTTAATCCGGGATCATCACTCGGTGATGATGGCTTGTTGCTGGCGCACGGGCCTTGAGGCACAGCAAAAATCCCCCAATCCCTCGACCTGGAGTTTACCGCCGACGAAGAACGTGAGGTGCCGCACCAGCATGACCATCATCGCGAGGCGCTGTTCGGCGTCCTCGGGCGCTTTGAGCGTGAGCAGATTGTAGTGGAAAGCGATCTCGCGGCAGGTCTCGCGGCAGGCGTTGAAGCTGGGATTGCCCGCGGCGCCCTGGTGGTGCAGGGCGAGCAGCCGGAATCCTTCGCGCTGCTCCACGGTGGGCGCTTCGCCGCGCGCCGCGACCCAGGCTTCGAGCACTTCCTCTGCAAGGCCGAGCAGCCAGCGGGCGGCCTCCGGCTGCGCTTGTACCGGCGGCACGATGTCGAGCTCGTGCTCGATGGCTTCGATCGGCCTCATGCAAGCGCCTTTTCGCGCAGCCGCTCGAGGGCCTGCGAGGCGTTCTCATGCACGCCGAGCGCGCGCGGCGAGACGCCGAGCGCAATGCCCAGGAGCTGGGTGAAGTAGAGCATGACGACTTTCGTCTTCCTGCCGAGCACCTTCTCGGCGCGCATCTGGTGCATCTCGAGCCCCGAGTGGCACGTGGGGCATTCGGTGGCGATCACCTCGGCGCCCGCGGCGTCGGCGGCCTCGAGGATGTTGAGCACCAGCTTGGTCGACAGGTCGCTGTCCGAGAGCGTGTGCGCGCCGCCGCAGCAGGCGGTCTTGAGCGGAAAGTCCACGTTCACCGCGCCAGCGGCGGCGAGGAGGTCGTCCATGAAGTGTGGCTTCAAGGTCGATTCGGTGCCGCTGCCCTGGTCCTTCTCGGGGAAGATGTGGCGTGGGCGGGTGTACATGCAGCCGTAGTAGTTGGCGACTTTCAGGCCCGCGAGCGACTTCTTCACGCGCCGGGCGAGCTCCTCCTCGCCCACGCCGTGCTTGATCCAGTCGAGCGCGTGGATCGTCTCCACCTGGCCCGCCTGGTAGGGCTCGTCACCCGCCTTGCGCGCGATCTTCGCGACCACTTCGCGCGAGCCCGCGTCGTGCGCCAGGTCGTACTCGGCCTTCTTGAGGTTGTGGTAGCAGCCGTTGCAGGGCGCCATCACCGTGGCGGCCTTCATCTGGTTGGCGGCGATCGCCATCACGCGCGACGAGAGGTAGGTCTGCACCTTGGGGTCGACGTTCTTCACCTCCATCGCGCCGCAGCAGTTCCAGTTCTTCACCTCGTCGAGCTCGAGGCCAAGTGACTTTCCGAGCGCCTTGGTTGAGGTGTTGTACGCGTGCGCGGTGCCCTCGAGCGCGCAGCCCGGGTAGTAGGCAACGCGCTGGTACTTCGCTTTTCTCGTATCGCTCATCGTATTTCCTCGCTCAGTCCCAGCGCTTTCCGATTCTTGGCGTCCTGCTCGTCCACGTATTCCTGGATCGCGTCCCGGTGCGCGGCCCATCCTCGCGTGCGCGGGCGGAAGACCGTGGCGAGCCCCATCTTGATGCCCAGCATGAACGGCACTCGCAGCGCCACGCGTCGGACCAACGCCACGAGCCAGTCCTGCATCAGCGGTTGGCCGGTCTTCGCGAAGAAGTTGCGGATCACGCGTCCGTCCTCGATCTTGCCGGTGGCGACCACCTGGTTGGTGAACTCCTCGTCGAAGATCGTGGACTTCGACCTGGGCGTGTGGCCCTGCAGCTCCAGCCAGTGGGCGGTGGCCTTCATCACGCCCTCGGGAAAGACGTCGCGCGGGCAGGCGTAGGTGCACTTGTTGCAGGAGACACACTGCCAGATGATGTCCTTGTCCCGCAGCAGTTCACTCTCCATGCCCAGGCGGATGAGATAGATCCAGTAGCGCGGGTTGAAGTCGGGGTTGACGGCATTCACCGTGCACGAGTTGGTGCACGAGCCGCACTGCCAGCAGCGGTTGATGTGCTCGCCGCCGGGAAGCGCCGAGATCTGCTCCTCGAGCGCCTCGTTGTAGTCGGTGAGCGCGCGCGACTCGATGAACGTGCTCCAGTGGCCGGATACGTCGATGCCGTCCATCACGAGCTTCTCGTGGGTCTTCAGGTTCTCGGGGCGGATCAGGGACTTCTCGTGGATCGGCATCGGCTGCGCCCTTCAGTTCGTGAGCTTCGGATCTTCGACCATGACGGCCGTGCCGTCGGCGGCCTTCAGGCGCGAGCGCCCGTTCTCGGTGATCCCGTCGAGCCCCAGCAGCCGCCGGATGTGCATCATCGGCTCCTCGGCGTTGGCGAAATCGGCTCGCAGGTAGCTGCCGCCCTGCTCATGGATGTAGGCGGCATACACCTGCGCGGCGAGCAGGTCGACGAAGAACATGACGTCGCGGTAGACGCCGTTTGCCGCCAGGTATTGCGCCAGCTCCTCGCGCAGCACGATGAAGGTCTCGTAGCGCGACGGCACCTCGATGGTGAGCCGGTCAATGTCGTCGGAGTGCCAGATCTCGCGCAGCACCCCGGTATTGGTCTGCTCATCCCAGACCCATCGCGCCATCAGCGGATAGCGCTCGGGGTCCGTGTGGTGCAGCAGTTCCGCGGCCAGGTCGCGCACCCAGCGGTGGGCACGGTCCCCGGGAAAGCCGGCGCAGAATTCCTCGATGCGGACGTCGGCCAATGCGGTCGGCCCTTCGAGGAGCGCGGCGACCCGCGAGCGCAGCGCGGGAAAGGTCTCGGGCTCGAGGTAGGGGCCGACCCGCCGTCGCACGGTGGACATCCAGGCGCACAGCTTGCGGAAATCGGCGAGGCCAACTGATTGCACGCGGTCCTCGCCGAGCGTCGTCTCGAAAAGCGCGCTCTTCAGCTTGAGGGCGTCGACGTAGCGTTCGACCCCGCCGGTCTCCTCGGCGCCGGTGGCGAGCGAGGCGAAGGCGCGCGCGAGCTTCGGGCCCGAAAGCTCGAGGCGCGGGCGCTCGAGCGGCAGGTAGCGGGCCAGCGGGACGGGCTGCATCGCGGGCGTCGAGATCCGCCGCCTCAATCCGCGGCCAGGGCCGGGACGTGGGCGTTGGCCAGCGCGAAGGCGGCGATCGCGGCGGCCTTGCCCTGGCCGATGGAGTCGTCGATCGTCTCGGGCCCGGTGGCCGCTCCGGCCACGAACACGCCCGGGCGCGAGGTCTCGCCAAAGGTGCCGTAGGCATTCGCCTTGCCGATGAAGCCGTGGGGTTCGAGCGCCACGCCGAAGACCGATGCGAGGGCCTTGTTGTCGACGTTCGGGTCCATGCCGATGGCGTGCACCACCAGGTCGAAGGGAATCGTGATCGGCCGCTTGACCAGCGTGTCCTCGGCCTTGATCACCAGGCGCTCGTTGTTGGAGGTCACCTCCGCTACGCGCGCCTTGATGTACTTCACCTTGTGCACTTCCTGGCTCGCCCAGTAGTACTTGGTCTCCATGAGCCCGTAGGTGCGGATGTCCATGTAGTAGATGTACACGTGGCAGCCCGGCAGCTCCTCGCGGATCTCCATGGCGAGATTGGCGGAGACCGTGCAGCAGATCTTGGAGCACCACTCGCGCCCGATCTGGCGGTCGCGCGAGCCCACGCACAGCAGGAAAGCCACGCGCTCGGGCTTGCGCCCGTCGGACGGGCAGCGCACGCCCTTGCCCGACGAGATCATCTGCTCGACCTGGGTGGTGGTGACCACGTCGGGGTAGGTGCCGAATCCCCACTCGGGCTTGTTGACAGAATCGAAATGCGTGAAACCGGTGGTGAGGATCGCCGCCGACGCTTCCACCATGGTGCCGTTGGCGAGCTTCGCGGTGAAGCTCCCCGGCTGGCCGTCGAAGTTCGCGACCGTGGTCCCGACATGGCGCGTGACGAGCGCGCTCTGCTCGACGCGCGTCACCATGCCGCCGATGGCGTCGCGCGCCCACTCGCCCGAGGGCACGAGCTTCGCGTAGCCGGAGAGGATGGGCGCGCCCCCGAGCTTCGGTTCCTTTTCCACCAACACGGAGCGTTGGCCGATGCCGGCGAGGGCGTGGGCCGCGGCGAGCCCGGCGGGCCCGCCGCCGACGATGAGGATCGGCTTGGTCATGACGGCTTGGATGCGATGCGGATGTAGCCCGGCCCCGAAGTGATCATGCGGCGCGGGTCGTAGAGGTTTTCCTGGCGGCCTTCCTTCACCTCGTCCAGGTAGGCCACGAACTCGGCCTTCTTCGCCTGCCAGTCGATGCCGAGCTTCTCCATCAGGGTCTCGGTGGAGGAGGCGTGCCAGTGCGACTGCACGATCTTGTAGGGGTGCGCGCCGCACACCATCGCCGCGAACTGGCAATCGGCGAGAACCGGAAGGTCCACGGCCTTGCCGGCCGCCTTGCCGATCCACTGGTTCTTGTCGAGGGTGGTGATGCAGCCGGTGTCGTGGCCGATCATCACGTCGGCGCGCGCCTCGTCGATCGCGACCCGGATCTTGCGGTCGATCGCGAAGGAACGCGTGAACTCGCGCTCGGAGATGATGTGGCGGAAGCCGAAGCCGCAGCAGTCGTACCAGGTGGAGTAGTCGATCACCTGGGCGCCGAGCGTGTCCATGAGGCCGGTGGACACTGCCACGCGGTTGCCGCCGAGCACGGTCTCGTCGTAGATCACGTCCTGCGGCACCATCTTGTACACGTGGCAGGCGGGATGGATCGTGGCGCGGATGCCGCTGCAGTCGATCTCCTGGATC
>JBDSMR010000081.1:0-7338 GCA_039915735.1 Usitatibacter sp.
CCTACATACGGGTGAATGGGCGCAGGGCGAAGATACGCAATGCAATCGTGGATGAAGGAAATCGACGGGGCGCGCACGGAAGCGGAAGTGGTTGCTACCACCCGCGACTACGTTTCCCTATGGTCGCCGTCCGAGCTCTCGGAGTTTCCCGAGGACTGTCGGCAGATTCGCATCAACAGCGAGGCCGACATCGCCCGCTGGCACGGCAAGCTTGCGCAGAGCTACGATCGCGAGCGAATGCCGGAAAGCTCCGCGCGCGTCCAGGACCTGGTCACGCTGGTGACGCGGGCGGACGAACGTCTGGGCGAGATCCGCGCCACCGGCTGAGCCGGTTACTTCAGGGCCTTGAAGCGCAGGCGGTGGGGCCCAGCCGCTTCGTCGCCGAGGCGCTCGTGCTTGTCGGCCTCGTACTCGTGGTAGTTGCCCGGGTACAGGATCCATTGCGAGTCGCCTTCCGCCGCCAGGATGTGCGTACAGATGCGGTCGAGGAACCAGCGATCGTGCGAGATCACCAGTACGGTGCCGGCGAACTCGTTCAACGCGTCTTCCAGCGCGCGCAGCGTTTCCACATCGAGGTCATTGGACGGTTCGTCCAGCAGCAGGACGTTGCCACCCTCGAGCAGGGTCTTCGCCAGGTGCAGGCGTCCGCGCTCGCCACCGGAAAGCTGGCCGGTGAGTTTCTGCTGGTCGCCGCCGCGGAAGTTGAAGCGGCCGAGATAGGCGCGTGACTGGATCTCGAATTTGCCAACCGTGAGGATGTCCTGGCCGCCGGAGATCGCCTGCCAGACGTTGTCCTTCTCGTTGAACTTTCGCGTCTGGTCGACCACCGACATCTTGACGGTGTGGCCAATCTTGATGGTGCCGGAGTCGGGCTTTTCCTTGCCGGTAATCATGCGGAATAGCGTCGACTTGCCCGCGCCGTTGGGTCCGATGATGCCCACGATCGCGCCGGCAGGGATGTTGAACGAGAGATTGTCGATGAGGACGCGGTCACCGTAGCTCTTGGTGACGTTCTCGAACTCGATCACTTCGTTGCCGAGGCGCTCGGCCACCGGGATGAAGATCTCCGCGGTTTCGTTGCGGCGCTGGTATTCGTAGTCGTTGAGCTCCTCGAATCGCTTCAGGCGCGCGGCGTTCTTGGTCTGCTGGCCCTTGGCGTTCTTGCGGACCCACTCAAGCTCCTTCTTGATCGCCTTCTGGCGCGCGCTTTCGGACGACTCCTCTTTCTCGAGGCGATCCTTCTTCTGCTCGAGCCAGTCCGTGTAGTTGCCCTTGTACGGTATGCCGGTGCCGCGATCGAGCTCGAGGATCCACTCGGCCGCGTTGTCGAGGAAATAGCGGTCGTGGGTCACGGCAACCACGGTGCCGGGGAAGCGCACCAGGTATTGCTCCAGCCACTCCACGCTTTCCGCATCGAGGTGGTTCGTGGGTTCGTCCAGCAGCAACATGTCGGGCTTGGAGAGCAGCAGGCGGCAGAGTGCAACGCGGCGCTTTTCACCGCCGGAGAGGACATCGACTTTCGCGTCCCACGGCGGCAGGCGCAACGCATCGGCAGCGATCTCCAGCTGCGTTTCCAGCGTGTCGGAATCGGCGGAGGCGAGCACCTTCTCGAGCTTCTCCTGCTCCGAAGCGAGCTTGTCGAAGTCCGCATCCGGCTCCGCATATTCGGCGTAGACCTGCTCGAGGCGCTTCTTCGCCTGGAACACTTCGCCCAGTCCCTCTTCGACGGCCTCTCGCACGGTCTGGCCGGCGCCCAGTTGCGGCTCCTGCTCGAGATAACCGATGCGGATGCCCGGCATCGGCGTTGCCTGGCCTTCGAAATCCTTGTCGATGCCGGCCATGATCTTGAGCACGGTCGACTTGCCGGTGCCGTTCAATCCGAGCAGGCCGATCTTGGCGCCGGGATAGAACTGCAGCGAAATGTTCTTGATGATGGTGCGCTTGGGCGGCACCACCTTGCTCACGCGGAGCATCGAATAGACGTACTGGGCCATAGGGGACTCGTCGCAGGCGAAAGCCGCGGATCAGTTATCTCGGGGAAGCCTGCAAGGATACAGGATTTGCAAATGCAAACGGCCTCCCGGGAAGCCGGGAGGCCGTGGATTGGAGGCTCTGAAGGCGCTTAGCGGCGCGCGGAATCGACGTTGTACGCGCCCGGGTCAGTGGGGATCACGTTGCCGTCGACATCGCGCAACTCGGTCGGACCCGTGGTGTAGGAGATGGTGTTCGGTCCGCTCTTGAAAGCCGTCCAGTGCGGGCTCTGCTCGTCGCGAACCCAGACGCCTTGCGCCCAGACCTGGCGTGAGCCGGTCCACTCATAGTGGCCAGGCGCCCAGATGTACCCGGCGCGCGGAGCCGGCATGATCTCGGCGTTTCCAGGCGAGCGACCGACATTGGCGTACCACTGGAAGTCCACGTCCTGAGCGTTGTTGAATGAAAACGCGGGCAGCGAGGTACTGGCGAGGGCGCAGGCGGCGAAACCGGCGAAAAGGGCCTTCTGCATCTTCTTCATGTGTTCGCTCCTGCGTTTATGGAGACACCATCATCAACGGCCGCGCGCGCCCTTGATGCCAGCCCCGTCCCCTTCCTGCGTCGGCGGCGGCCGACAGACAAGCGGAAGCACAAACAGCGAACCGGGGACGCACCCTCCCTGTTTGCGGACCGCGCAAACAGGGAGGGTGCGTCCCCGGTTTTCGGGTTACGTACTAGCGGCGGTTCGGGTTGTCGGGCCGGCGGTCGTACTTGTTGGGTACGCCGTCGCCGTCACGATCGCGGTCGATACGATTGGGGACACCGTCATGGTCACTGTCCGCCATGGCGAAGCGTTCGCGGCCCCAGGTGCCTTTCACCAGGTGCCAGCGGCCGTTGTCCTGCTGCCAGCGGCTGGGATGCCAGTAATAACCCCGGCGCTCCTTGACCCAGTACCCCTTGTGCCAGGCATGGCGACCACGGGTGTAGTCCCAATAGCCGGACTGCCAGACGTAGCCGTGGCGCGCCGCGGGCACGACCTCATGGCGCATCGCGGGCGGGGCGACATCGATGTAGATGTCGGCCGACGCGGGAACCGCGAAGCCGATGGTCGAGGCCGCCAAGGCGGCCAACAGCATTTTCTTTTTCAGCATCAGTGTTCCTCCGGTGGAAATAAGGTGGCTGCACCGAACTTAACGCCCGGCATGCCGTGGCCAATGCCGGTGCCAGGCGCATTCGCAAGTCAGTGTCCTCCGACAGGCTATGCGCACATGCGGTACATTTGCCGTTCCTCGAAGGACAACTGCCATGACACTACTTTCCGACCCCCACATGCTCGCTCCTGCCGAACTCGAAGCGTTCTGGATGCCGTTCACGGCGAACCGCCAATTCAAGTCCAAGCCGCGCATGTTTGTCTCGGCGACCGGCATGTATTACACGACCGATGACGGCCGCGAGATCCTCGACGGCTTCGCGGGCCTCTGGTGCTGCAATGCCGGCCATTGCCGCAAGCCCATCGTCGAGGCGATCCAGAAGCAGGCGGCCTCGATGGATTACGCGCCGCCCTTCCAGATGGGACACCCGCTCGCGTTCGAACTCGCCAATCGCATCGTGGAGCTCGCGCCCGGCAACCTCGACCACGTGTTCTTCTGCAACTCCGGCTCCGAAGCCGTCGATACCGCGCTGAAGGTTGCACTCGCATGGCAACGCGTGCGCGGAGAAGGCGCGCGCACGCGCCTCATCGGCCGCGAACGCGGTTATCACGGCGTCGGATTCGGGGGCATCTCGGTGGGTGGGATTCCAGCCAACCGCAAGATGTTCGGCACGCAGCTGGCAGGCGTCGATCACCTGCCGCACACGCACTTGCCGGAGAAGAACGCGTATTCCAGGGGGCAGCCCGAGCATGGCGCCTACCTTGCCGACGAGCTCGAGCGGCTGGTCACGCTGCACGACGCGTCCACGATCGCCGCAGTGATCGTCGAGCCGATGGCCGGCTCCACCGGCGTTCTGGTGCCACCGAAAGGTTACCTGCAACGCCTGCGCGAGATCACGAAGAAACACGGCATCCTGCTGATCTTCGACGAAGTGATCACGGCCTTCGGCCGCCTGGGTTCCGGTTTCGCCGCCGATGTGTTTGGTGTCGAGCCCGACATGATCACGTTCGCGAAGGGTGTCACCTCCGGCACGGTGCCGATGGGTGGGGTGATCGTCTCTGCGGAGATCTACAAGACCTTCATGACCGGGGCACCCGGCGCGATCGAGCTTTTCCACGGCTACACCTATTCCGCGCATCCGCTGGCCTGCGCTGCCGGCATCGCGACGCTGCAGCTCTACAAGGACGAGAAGCTGTTCGAGCGCGCCGCGACCATGGCCCCGAAGTTCGAGGCCGCACTGCATTCCGCCAGAGGCGCGAAACACGTCATCGACGTGCGCAATATCGGGCTCGTCGGCGGCATCGAGTTGAAGGCCCGCGATGGCGCGCCCGGCGCGCGTGGCTTCGAGACATTCCTCAAGTGCTTCGAGCGCGGCGTGCTGGTGCGCAGCACCGGCGACACGCTGGCGCTGGCGCCGGCGCTGATCGTGGAGGAAGAACAGATCAAGAAGATGGTTTCCACAATCCGTGAAGTCCTGGAGGAGATTGCATGAGCAACGGCAAGGTCGCGCTGGTCACGGGGGCCAGCGCCGGCATCGGCAAGGCAAGCGCGCTTGCGTTGCTGAAGGAAGGTTGGAGCGTCGTGCTGACCGCGCGCCGGCTGGAAAACATGGAAGCCGCCATCAAGGAAGCCGGTGTGGGGCCCGATCGCGCGATCGCGGTACAGAGCAACGTCGCCGATCCCGAGTCCGTGAAAGCGCTGTTCGCCGCGACAAAAGCCAAGTTCGGCCGCCTCGACATGTTGTTCACCAATGCCGGCATGGGCGCACCCGCCGTGCCCATCGACGAGCTGCCACTGGAAAAATGGCATGAGGTCGTCGCCGCCAACCTGAATGGCACCTTCTACTGCTGCCAGGAAGCGGTGCGCATCATGAAGGCGCAGCAGCCGCATGGTGGCCGCATCATCATCAACGGTTCGATCTCGGCGCATGCGCCACGCCCGATGTCTATCGCCTACACGGCGACCAAGCATGCGATGACCGGTATCACCAAGACGCTGTCACTCGACCTGCGCAAGCATGACATCGCGGTTTCGCAGATCGACATCGGCAATGCGGCGACCGAAATGACCGAACGCATGGTCAAGGGCGTGATGCAGGCCAATGGCGAGATGGGCATTGAACCGCGCATGGACGTGAAGCATGTGGCCAACTCCATCGTCTACATGGCCGGCCTGCCGCTCGATGCCAACGTGCAGTTCATGACCATCATGGCGACCAAGATGCCCTTCGTCGGTCGCGGCTAGGTTCCCGCGGAAGCGCGCCTGGCACTCGCCAGGCTTGCGTATTCCTTCTCCTTCATCGCCAGGTACTGCGCGCGCGCGATGTCTTCGTTGAGCTGCTTCGGATACTTTTCCGTGGCGCTGAACCAGTCGTTGAGCCGCTGCGTCACGCGCGCATGTGCTGGCGTATCCAGCGTTCCCAGGAAGGCGTCGATCGCCAGGTAGTAGCGCATGGTGTTGCGCTCCATCACGCCGCGCATTCCGCCTACGAGTTTCCCTTCGCCCGAGTCAGGGTCGATGGTGAATCCCACCTTCGAGGCGCCGGTGGTGCTCAGGTAGGCGGACATCGCGGCCTTGGAGAGCAAGCCGTAGCCGTACGAATAGCGGAAGTGCAGGAATGTGCGCTTCTCGTCGATGGGCGTGGCCTCGAGCACGATGGTGTAGTCATGCGTGCCGAGCGGGCCTTCCGCCGCCTTGAGAACGACCTCGAAATAGTCCCTCGACCGCGCCGTGACGGCGTATTCGAAATTGATGCGGAAGGAGTTCTCCAGCAGCGAATCGCTTTTCCGGCCGACGAATATCGCGAGGCTTTTCTCCTGCGGCAGGCACTGCTTGGTATTGAAGGGCAGCAACAGGATCTCGCACCAGTTGGCGGCCGGCGTCATCGCCACCTCCACCCGGGCGTAGGGCTGGGTGATGACGGCGTACGCGTCGCCCTGGACGAGGCGCGGCATCTCGCGTGAGTCCAGGAACAAGGGGCGGCCATAGACGCTTTTTTCCAGCCGTTCACGCACCTGCCCGTATGTTTCCATCAATACCGCGCCCTGGCGCGTGGGCTCCACAGGCGCGGGGGCGGTGCCCATTCCCGCTGCTGAGGAGGCGAGCACCAGAAGCGCGAGGAACAGGCGCAGTTCAGGCTTTGGCAGGCGGAATGTGCCCAAGGTCATCCAACAGTTATATCCCAATGCATTACACGCCCGCCTGGGCAGATAAAAAACCCCGCGATGGCGGGGTTTGTCGTGGGACTGGAGGAGTTGCTGCGCGGGATATGGCTGACGCTGGGCTAATATCGGCCCACAAACACAACCACTCGATGACATCAAACCCATGGAAATGCCCGTCAATCACTTCAAGCGCGCGCTTGTCGCCGGCAAGCAACAGATCGGCCTCTGGGTCTCGCTGGCGAATTCCTATACTACCGAGATCGTCGCCGGCTCCGGTTTCGACTGGCTCCTGATCGACGGCGAGCATTCGCCAAACGATCCGCCCACGGTACTGCCGCAGCTGCAGGCCGCAGCACCTTATCCGGTCTCGTGCATCGTGCGTCCGGCGTGGAACGACAAGGTGCTGATCAAGCGCTACCTCGACATCGGCACGCAGAGCTTGCTGGTACCCTACGTGCAGAACGCGGATGAAGCCGCCGCCGCCGTGGCGGCGATCCGGCATCCGCTGCGCGGCGTGCGCGGCGTCGCGGGCGTCACGCGCGCTTCGCGTTACGGGCGCGTAACCGATTACGCAAAACATGCGGACGCGGAGCTCTGCATGCTGGTGCAGGTGGAAAGCGGCGAGGCGCTCGCCAACATCGAGAAAATCGCCGCCGTCGACGGCATCGACGGCATCTTCATCGGGCCTGCGGACCTTGCCGCCGGCCTCGGGTATCTCGGACAGATGGGCCATGCCGATGTGCAAGCCGCCATCCAGGATGCGATCAAGCGCATCCGTTCGTGCAACAAGCCGGCCGGCATCCTCACGGCCGACGAAGCCAGCGCCCGCAAGTACATCGAATGGGGCACCACATTCACCGCCGTGGGCCTGGACGCGATGATCCTGGCGCGTGAATCGGAAAAGCTGGCCGCCAAGTTCAAGTGAAAAACGGGTGTCAGACACGACTTTGCTTGATGGCGTTGACCGGCGTAGCCCGGTCCAACGCCGCTCCCGCTCGCTTTCGAACTGCAGCACCCGTCCATTTCTGACCGCCGCCGGCGCAAGGCCGGCG
>JBDSMR010000061.1:0-10528 GCA_039915735.1 Usitatibacter sp.
CGGCCCACGCCGAGGGAGGCCAGCAGCTGCACGCCACGTTCATCGAGGCCACGAAACCTGGCAGGGTCGTGCGTGCCCTTGCGCTCCTTGCTGATGTACGGGCCCTCGATATGCACGCCGATGACACCGGGCACCTTCTGCGCGATCGCCGCGCGCACGGAGGCGATGGCCTCCGCAATCACGGAGAGGTCGTCACTGATCAGCGTGGGCAGGAAACCGGTGGTGCCGAAGCGGCGGTGCGCGGCGCCGATGGCGCGAATTGCCTCGACCGTCGGTGCGTCGTTGAACAACACGCCGCCGCCACCGTTCACCTGCGAGTCGATGAAGCCCGGTAACAGGGACGCACCTTCGAGGTCGTGGATCGTGGCGCCTTGCGCGCGCGGATCGCCTTCAGAGACAAGTGCCGCGATGCGCCCGTCTTCGATCAGCACCGCCGGGCCTTCGGCGAAGCCGTCGTCCAGCAAAACGCGCCCATTGATGAGCAGCTTGGCCATCAGTGGGTCCGCGTGACCTTCTGCAGGTGCGGTGGGCGATCCGGGTCGAACCCGCGCGCGGCGGCAAGCCCGTTGGCGAGGCGATAGAAACTTTGCGCCAGCAGCAGCGGCGCCATGTTGGCGTGCGCCGCCACCGTGGGCAGCTCGATCGCCCCGGCAACCCGCCCGCCCGCGATCGCGACCCGCACGCCGCGCTCCACCAGATCGCGGCCCAGCGCCTCGATGCCGGGGCGAGTCTCGTCGGCCTGCGCGAACAGCAGCGCGGGAAAGTTTTCGCCGAGCAGTGCCTGCGGTCCATGGCGCACTTCCGCGCTGCTGAAACTCTCCGCGTGCAGGCCACACGCCTCCTTGCACTTGAGCGCTGCCTCCTGCGCTATTCCCAGGCCCACGCCGCGCGCGATCACGAAGAGGTTGCCGGCGTCTCGCAGCATCGGCAGCGCGGCGGACCAATCGAGGCCCCATGCTTCCTGCATCCTGTCGGGCAGCGAGCCCAGCTCGCGCAGCAGCTCGACATCGTCGCTCCAGGAGGCCACGAGGTGCAGCAGCGCCGAGAGCGAAGCGAGACAGGATTTGGTGGCGGCAACACTGGTCTCGGGGCCCGCGGAAAGCGGCAGCAGGCGCGAAGCCAGCTGCGCGAGCGGAGAGGACTCGTCACTCACCAGCGAAACCACGAAGGCGCCGGCCTCGCGCGCCAATCCGGTCGTCGTGAGCAGGTCCGGGCTGCGTCCCGACTGCGAAATTGCGATGAATACGCAGTCGCGCAAATCCTGGCGCGCGCTGTAGACGGAAGAAACCGACGGTGCCGCCGAAGCGGTCAACACCCCGAGGCGCGTTTCGATCAGGTATTTCGCGAACGTCGCTGCGTGATCGGAGCTGCCGCGTGCGCAGGTCACAACAGCGCGGGGCCTGAGCGCGCGAAGCTCTCGGCCCAACTCATCGACGAGATCGCGATTTCGCGCCAATTGCGCGCGCACCACTTCCGGCGCTTCAGCGGCTTCGCGAAACATGTGCGTAGCCGCCCCGCGTGTCGGGCTATGCCGCCCGCGGGAGCTGCTCATGGAGGGGCCGGGACTGGGGATCAAGCGGACCAGGGATTTGCGCCAGAGAATTCATGGATTCAATGCTGCCACTGAATCACTGGATTGGATCACATTGTTGCGCGCGGACGAAACCGCGCTGGTGCGCCTGCCTCGCCCGAGTCAGGGCACCGAGCAGAACACCACGCCCTCGTCGATCCAGCCGTCCATGGCGGCCATCTGCGCGGGGTCGGAAGTGAAGCGGTGGTTGGAATCGTTCTGGGCCGCGCGGTTGTTGTAGAACCGCTTCACCGGCGCCGTGTAAGACGGGCACTGGCCATTGCTCGGAATCATCGCGTAGAACGCGATGCCTTCGTAGCTCCAGCCCTGGAAGCTGGTGCCGGCTTGAGCGGCTTTTGCGCGTTGGATCTCCTCGAGTACCTTCAGGTAATCGCATTCGGCCTGGTTGCCGGTGAAGAAGTGCGAGTTGGGGCCGCTCGCGTAGAAGCGGCAGACCGCTGCCGAGCCGGGCGCCGCATCGGCGTCGCGCGCGAAGGCGGCGAAGTCGAGGCCGGTGCGCTTCCAGTCACCCTGGCGGCCCTTGTCGAGCAGGTCGATCTCGTCGGCTCCGGCAGCGAAGAAGTAGTGGTCGAGGCGCGCGGAGTAGTACTCCACCACCGGCGTGCTCTGCGTCACCACCATGTCCTGGGTGAAGAACTTCTGGTAGGCGCCGCCGTTGGTGCGGCCCCAGCCCTCAAGGGTGTATGCGCCAGGAGCCATCGCTTGCGCAATGCGGACGCTGGCAAACGTCGTCAATCCCGCCGGGGCATCGGAGCCCGGGGGCAGCGATGCGTAGTCGAAGTCGACGCGGACAACCTTGCCGCTGAGGCGCGCGCGCAGCGTCCGCGGATCGAAATAGGCGGCGCTCTTCACCATCACGCTGGTCGGCGCGAAGCCGCGCGGCTGCGACGGGATCGAGTAGAGGCCCGGCGATTGCGGCGGCACCACGGCGATGCTGCTGAGGAGGGTGCGCGGCGCGGCGTTCGGCTTGTTGATGTCGTGGAGGCGGGCGCTCACGTTGTAGTTGCCCGCAGGGAGCTCGCCCAGTTGCACCGGCTGCTGGCCCATGGCGGCGGAGGCGGCGCCAGTGCTGGCGTATTCGTAATCAACCGTGATGTTGTTGCCGCTGATCACGTAGCGTGTCGCGGGGATGAAGGTGCGCAGGCTGCTTTCCTGCAAGTCGAGCGTAACCGGCATGCCATACGAAGGCAGGAACGGCGAGGCGGCGATCCGGGGCTGCTCCTGGGCCATGGCCGGGAGGGCTGCTGCGATCACGGCGGCTGCGAGAAGGAACGACTTGCGGTTCATTGGTGCGGCACCTGTGGTGGGGTAGCCACGCCAAGATATGCCTCGGGCGTCAACGAAAAAATAAGGCGCTGCCTCGCCCGCGCGTCGGCCTTGTCTTTCCTGCGGTGGGGGTTGTCCTACAAGGGGTATGGCGGTATTGGGACATGAGATGCGGCATGGCGCTGGCATATGAAGACCGCGTCGCGGAGCACAGTCCGCTCCATCATGTTCTCCGCCGCACTCGCCTTTACCGCCGTCATTGCCGCGAACGTCAGCACGGTCGACACGCCGTCGCAGGCGCCGCTGCAGTTGCACTCGAAATCGGCGATCGCAAACCTCAACCCGAACCACAGCTTCGCGCCTTTTGTGGCTCCGCTTTCGGCCCCGGATCCGGAATACATTACCGCCCCCGATACCCGCCTGGACCAGAGCCGGTCCTCATGCGCCAGTCAGCGCTCGCTCTGTTACGAGCCGGGCAGCGGTAGGATCATCTACAAGCCGGCGCGAGCCCTGATGCCCTCGATTCCCGGGCTGCGGCGCGAAAACATCTCCGTGAAGCGCGACCGCATCACCCTGAAGTACTCTTTCTAATAGGGCTTGCGCGTGTAGGATTAGTCCTACAAACTTATCCGTCCTACACGGACGCCAATCATCGGCCGCGAGGGGTGTAATGCATACCTGTGCGCTCCACTCACCAACTTCAACAAACGGGAACGAACCCCATGATCCGTCTGCTCATCGTCGATGACCATGACGTCGTCCGGATGGGCCTGAAACAGGTCTTCGCCGGACGCGTCGACATGGAAGTAACGGGCGAAGCCCGCACGGGTGAGGAGGCGATCAACGCCGTCCGTTCCACCGCCTACGACGTTGCTTTGGTGGACCTTTCGCTCTCCGACATGTCGGGCGTTGACGTGCTCAATCGCGCCAAGGCGATTCGCCCGGAAATGGCCGTGCTGATTGTCAGTGGCTATCCGGAAGACCAATACGCAATCAACCTGCTGAAGGCCGGGGCCTCCGGTTTCGTCTCGAAGGACGCGCCGAGCGAGAACCTGCTTTCCGCAGTTGTCGCCGCCGCACAGGGACGCCGCTACGTGAGCCCGCGCATCGCCGACAAGCTGGCCCAGGGACTTGCCGGTCCGGCCGCCGACCAGCCTTCGCACACGCAGCTTTCGGAGCGTGAGTTCCAGATCTTCTGCAAGCTCGCTTCGGGACAAAGTGTCTCGGAGATCGCCAAGGAGCTCTTCCTCTCGGTCAAGACCGTGAGCACGTATCGCTCGCGCATCCTCGAGAAGATGAACTTCAAGTCCAATGCGGACATTACCTACTACGCGGTGAAGAACCAGCTCATCGCATGATCAGCGGACCGACACCTCCCATGAACGCACCCACGCCGCAGGAAAGTGGCCCGGATCGGCGGACCCTTCCGCCTGATTTCCAGGTTCGCCACGCCGATGACGAAGTGATCAATGCGCTCGTGGTGGAGGATTCGCCGCAGATTTCCGAGCGCCTGGTCGAGCTCGTCACGGTACCGAGTCGCGTCGAGGTGGTGGCCACGGCCGCTACCGAGGACGAGGCGCTTGCCGCCTGCGACCGTCACAACATCTCGCTCGCCATCGTGGACCTGCAGCTTGCGCAGGGCACCGGCTTCGGCGTGATCCGCCGCCTGCGCGCCGCCACCGGCGCCAACCCCGCATGCATCGTGGTGCTCACCAACCACGCGGTGCCGGCCCTGAAGGTTGCAGCCTTCGAGGCGGGTGCCGATTACTTCCTCGACAAGTCGAAGGACTTCGCGACGATTCCGCGCCTCATCAGCGAGTTGCTCAACAACAAGGGCAACTGAAAAGACTGGTGTCAGATAAATGGGGTCAGGTTACCTTTTAGCGAAAAGGTAACCTGACCCCATTTTCATTTCATTTTCATTTTTTAATTCGACTCTGACCCCAGTGGCACAAACACTTTGATGCGAGTGCCTTTCTGCGGCTCGCTCACGACGTCGAAGGTGCCGCCCAGCGACCGCACCCGATGCATCATCCCGGACATGCCGTGTGTCAGGTTGCGCGCGCGATCAACGTCCTCCATCCCCACGCCATCGTCGCCCACGCAGAGCTCCAGGCCCTTGTCCGTGCGCTCCAGAACGAGGTCCACGGACTTGGCGTGAGCATGCTTCACGATGTTGGCAATGCTCTCCTGCACCAGCCGGAAGAGCGCGATTTCGAGATCGGGTGAAAGGCGCTCCAGCTTCTCGCTGAAGTTATGGCGGCACTCGATATTGGCGGCGCGGCACGCATCTTCGGAATACCACTGCAGTGCCGAGGACAGGCCCAGGTGATCGAGCAGCGAAGGGCGCAGCTTCTCGATGATGCGGCGCTTGAGGTCTATACCATCGTCGATGAGGGTATCGAGGCGTGCCATGCGGTCGGCGTATTGCGGATCCTTCGCCAGGCGCGAGGCGAGCCACGCGAGGTCCATCTTGGCAGGCGTGAGGATGCCACCGAGTGCGTCGTGCAGCTCGCGGGCGAGTGCAGCTTTTTCCCGCTCCGCATGTATCTGGAGGAAATCGGAGAGCGAGGAGAGGGAGGCGTTCTCAGCCCTTAACTCGATGACCATCGCGCGTAGCTGCGCATCGCTCAATTGGTCCAGGTTGTCGGCAGAGCCCACGGCATTTCAATCAGGAAAGAAAACAAGCGGCCGAGGTAGTTTAACCTCGGGCCGCCCTTGAACAGCAGTAATCCGTTACAGGTCAGTCGCGGAAAACGTGGTTGTCCGAAACACGGACTCGATCGCCCACGCGCAGGTTGTCCGTCGAATCCTGCGTGAAGGTAGCTTCGCGGCCATCGTTCAAGCGCACCACGATGCGGTAGTACTCATCAGCGTTGCGGTTGCGCTCGATCTGGTTGCCGGCAACCGCGCCACCAATGGCGCCCGCGGCCGTAGCCACGTCATTGCCGCGTCCGCTGCCGATCTGGTGGCCAACGACGCCACCGATGATCGCGCCGGCGATGGCACCGCCACCGCTGGTGCGGCCGCTGCCGCGAACGACATCGATCGCAACGACACGGCCGCTGTCGCTATACGCGACCGGCTGGCTGTAGACGGGCGCCGACGAGTACACCGGCGTGCTGTAGGTGACCGGGTCGCTCGCGCAACCCGCCATCACCAGCGCGGCCGAGGCCGCCACGAGATAACGGGATTTCAGCATTCTGGAATCTCCTTATGCGCCGCGACGGAACACGCCCATGAGGAGCGAGACCACGAACGCAACGAGGAACACGAAGAACAGGATCTTGGCAATGCCGGCGGCACCGGCGGCGATGCCACCAAAGCCGAGCACGGCGGCGACCAAAGCGATGATGAAGAACACTGCGGCCCAATAAAGCATGTGAATCTCCTTTGCGAGGTTGAGTTGCGAATCAGTGAATCGTGGAGCGGGCAGCGCGGCGCTTCCTGTAAGCGCGCACCGCAAACCGGATTGCCGCCGTGCCGAGCGTCAGCAACGCCGGACGGCTTACAGCGGTGGCAGCCAGGCCCAGCAACTTCCTGGCGGGGTTGACCTGAATGCGATCGAGCCGCGTGACCACATTGGCGCGTTGCAGCTCAGCTGCCAGCACCACCAGCTCGCGGCGCTTGCGCAGTGCTTCGAGCTCAGTCACCGGACGCCCTCAGCATTTCCTGCAGGCCCGATTCGTCGCCCTTCAGCACCTTGATCGTGTTGTTGAAAACCGGCTCCCGATTCCGGGCAGACAGGTAGATGTAGAGCGCACCACCGGTTCCCGAAAGCAGGAAGGCGAACGCGCATGCAGCCAGGATCGCCGGGCGGTTTTCCTCTGCCGCGTACAACACCAGCGCGAATATGCCGAGCAGGAGGCCGAAGCTGAGGAGGTAGAGCGCGGTGATCGCGACCACGATGGATCGGATCAGCCAGGCTTTTTCCTCCTGCAGCTCGATCCCCATGAGCTCGAGACGGGTCCGGACCGCGCGCACCCCGGTCGACGCAATGCCACGAATGTCGCCGAGGATGTTGGAAGCTTCGCGCAGCACGGGGCCCAGTCCTTAACGGCGGGAGGCGAGGAAGCCGATGAGCGCACCCACGCCGGCCGCGATACCGACCGCACGCCACGGGTTGCTGCGGACGTAATCGTCGGTCGTGGTCATGGCGGCCTTGGCACCGTCCTGCACGGTCGTCTGCAGCTCGCCGAAACGCTCGCGGGCCACGTCGTATTGCGCGCCAAGCTTCGACTTCACATCATCGAGCTTCGAGGCGCCTTCGTCCTTCACGGTCTTCAGCAGGTCCTGCGCTTCGGACACGACGTTCTGGACATCACGGCCAAGCTGGTTGGTCTGTGTACGACTTTGCATGGTGAGGTCTCCTTCAGGATTCGGCATGGATTACTTGGCGGCGAGGCGGATGTCGTTCTTGACCGAGACCACGCCAGAGGTGTCGCGCGCGATCATGACGGCCTTGTCGACTTCGGCGGCGCTGTTGGCGAAGCCAGAAAGCTGGACCACGCCCTTGTAGACGTTGACGTGGATGTTGAGCGCCTTGACGACGGGATCTTCGACGAACTTGGCCTTCACCTTGGTGGTGATGGTGGTGTCGTCGATGTTCTGGCCGGCGGTCTTGTCGGTGAAGTTGGCGCAGCCGACGGCACCGATGGCGATGGAGGAGCCCAGCAGGATGGCGGCGAAAAGGGATTTCGTATTCATGGCAATTCCTTTGGTGAATATGGTTGTCGGTTATCGGAGGCGGCCATGCGTGGGGCTGCTTCCTACAGAGGCAAGAATAGCCAGCGGGGTGCTGACGCTCTGTCGGAGCACAGGCCGGATGGCGGGGGGGAAACGCCGATTCCAGCGTGGGACGGCTCCGACACGGCTTCGGTAGGCCACGGACGACATTTCGAAGCGGGGGCGGCCTACTTCCAGGCGCCCCGCGCGTACTTAAGATGATCATTACTTCTTAATGGAGGCACTCATGAATACCAACACATCCATTCGCGTGGGGCTGGTGGTGGCCGCCGCGCTTTCGCTGGCCGCCTGCGACCGCGAAACCACGCAACAGGCCAAGCGGGATGCCGTGAACGCGAGCCAAAAGGTGGAAAATGCCATCGAGCGCACCGGCGAAAAGATTGCCGATGCCAGTCGCAATGCCGCCGCCGAGGTGAAGGAGGCCGGGCGCGACATGAAGGACGCGGCGTCCAATGCAACCACTGACGCGCGCAGCTCGGATAGCGGGCGTGCCCTTGCCGATGGCGCCATCACCGCATCCATCCAGACTGACTATCTCAAGGACCCGGACCTGTCGGTGCTCAAGATCGACGTGGACACCAAGGACGGCATCGTGACCCTGAATGGAATGGCCAAGAGCGCCGAGGCCAAGGCCCGCGCCGAGAAGCTGGCGATGGCTAACAAGGGCGTGAAGCAGGTGAACAACAACCTGGCGGTGAAGCCGGGGTAGCCGAACGACTTAACCGGTTTTCGGTAACATCGCTGCAAGGTTCGGAAGGAAATGTCACCGCGTATGGCGACGGGGCTGCGTAGTATCCTTTCGTCATGCACGCCGAAGCCGCCCTTTCCCGAGACCCGTCCGCCGTTTCCCAGCGGGTGCGGGTGCTGCTGGTCGAGGACAGCGCACGGCTTGCAGCCTCGATCCGGGACTACCTCGAGCGCCAGAATTACGAGGTTTTCATCGAAGGTGACGGCAACGCGGTGGCCGAGCGTTTCGACCGCCTCAAGCCCGACCTGGTGATCCTTGACCTGATGCTGCCCGGCAAGGATGGCCTGACCATCTGCCGCGAGCTGCGTCGCCACGACCGCATTCCCATCCTCATCCTCACCGCCAAGGGCGAAAACATCGACCAGGTGCTGGGCCTCGAGATGGGCGCCGACGACTACGTGGTCAAGCCGGTGGAGCCGCGCGTGCTGCTGGCGCGCATTGAAGCACTGCTGCGCCGCTCGCGTTCATCGCCCCCTGAGGCGCGCGAAGCGAAACTCGCCGCCGGCCGCCTTTCGATCGATGGCGCGCGCCGTGCCGCCACCATCGACAAGCAGCCGATTGAACTCACCACCGGCGACTTCGACATCCTGTGGCTGCTGGCTTCGCGCCAGGGCAACGTGGTGACGCGCGACGAGATCCTTCGCGTGGTCCGCGGCATCGACTACGACGGCCTCGACCGCTCGATCGACGCGCGCATCTGCCGCCTGCGCCGCAAGCTGCAGGAGGCGGGTGGTGCCGAATCGATGATCAAGACGGTTCGCCTGCGCGGGTACCTTTTCGCTGGCGACGCCTGATCCCGAGGGGCTGAAGTCTCGATGCTTCGCCTCTTCCTAAGGCTCTACCTCTTCCTGATGCTGCCGGCGACGGCGGCCTTCGTGTTCTTCATGTACGTGACCGACCAGGTCATGGCGCAGATGCACGCGGAGCAGCAGCGCGCGCGCGCCGGCGTGGCGTTCGATCGCGCGGAACGCATCATCACCAACAACCGCGTGCCCGACTGGCAGGGGCGCCTGAAGGAAATCGAGGCGACCTTCCGCGTGGCGCACGAGGTGGTGCCGCTGGAAAAGGCCGTCGATGACTTCTTCATGTCGAGTGGCGAGAAGGAGCGGTTGGAGGTGGGCGACATCGCCTTCCGCGACCGGCCGGGCGGCGGCAACGTCTATCTGCGGCGCATCAAGAATTCGGACCGCGTGCTGCGCATCGAGTGGGTCGGCACGTACGAATACCTGATGCTGTACTACGCGATCATCCTCACGCTGGTGACGACGGCGATCGCGGCAATTCTCTGGCGCTGGACGCGGCCGTTGTGGCGCGACCTCGAGGCGCTCAAGGTGGCCACGGCGCGCGTGGGCGCCGGGGACTTCGGCGTGCGTGCCAACGTTTCGCGCAATTCACTGCTGGGCCCGATCGCCACCGGCTTCAACACGATGTCGGAGCGCGTGCAGCGGCTGCTGCAATCCCATCGCGATCTCGAGCAGGGCGTGGCGCACGAGCTGCGCACGCCGCTCGCGCAACTCAAGTTCGACCTCGAGCTGGCGCGTACTTCTTCGGCGGATTCGGAGCGCGAGGAGCGCTTTGTCGCGATGGAGCGTGATGTGGTTGACCTCGAGGATCTCGTGAGCGAGCTGCTGGTGCTGGCGAACCTGCGTGAGGCGCCACCCTACAAGCCGAAGGACATCCGCGGCACGGATCTGGTGGAGGAAGTGCTGCGCCGCGCGAACGAGGAGATGCGCGCCGCGGGGCGCGTGATTTCCATCGAGGCGCCGCGCAATGTGCCGGAGCATTTCTCCTGCGACTCGAAATACCTTTCGCGCGCGCTGGTGAACGTGCTGCGCAATGCGGTGCGTTATGCGAAGTCGAAGGTCGCCGTGACCGTGGAGCGCTCCGGCTCGCGCACCACCATCAGCGTCGATGATGATGGGCCCGGCGTTCCGCCCGACGAGCGCGATCGCCTGTTCGAGCCGTTCACGCGCCTTGAGGGATCACGTGGCCGCGACAGCGGTGGCGTGGGCCTGGGCCTGGCGATCGTGAAAAGTGTGGCCGAATGGCACGGCGGCGAAGCGCGGATTTCCGATTCGCCGCTTGGCGGCGCCCGCGTTTCGATCACCTGGTAGGGAAGTGGCGGGAAGAAACTGGTGTCAGACACGACTTTTGCAGTTCGGCGGCCAAAGGCCGCC